>DATGIN010000221.1:0-19841 GCA_035295705.1 Caulobacteraceae bacterium | reverse complement strand
GGCGACAACGCCGAGCTTGACGTCGAGCTGATCACCCCGATCGCCATGGACCAGGGGCTGCGCTTCACCATCCGCGAAGGCGGCCGCACCGTCGGCGCCGGCGTCGTCGCCAAGATCCTCGAGTAGCGACCCGCGCCGTCGCCGAACCCGCATCGTCATCCCCCGCCGCAGCGAAGCGGAGTGCGGGGGACCCATAAATGCGGTGCGCGCCAGGGAAGTCCGCCGTCTCTGGGTGGCCCGGACAAGCCGGGCCATGACGATGCTGGCGGTCGAACGCTCAGTCTCCGCCTCTAGAGGGGCAGCGGCTTGCCGAGTTCGCCGGCCAGGTCGCGGATGAACTGCCATGCGACGCGGCCCGAGCGGGCGCCGCGCAACTGCGACCAGACGAGCGCCCGCGCCTCGAGATCCTCGACCGCGAGGTCGAAGCGATCGGCGTAGGCCCGCACGGCGGCGAAGTAGGCCGGCTGGTCCATCGGCGGAAAGCCGATCCAAAGCCCGAAGCGGTCCGAGACCGAGACCTCCTCCTCGGCGTCTTCGGCCGCGGCGATCTGCCCGCGCGCCTCGATATGGTCGCGCGGCATCAGGTGCCGCCGATTGGAGGTGGCGACGAAGAGCGTGTTCAGGGCCGGCCCCGCCACGCCGCCCTCGAGCGCCGACTTCAGCGACTTGGCCGCAGCCGCGCCTTCCTCGAACGAGAGGTCGTCGCAGAGCACGACGAACCGCTGGTCGAACCCGCGCAGGCGCTCGAACAGTTCGGGCAGCGCCTCGACCTCGTCGCGGTCGATCTCGACCATCCTGAGATCGGCGTGCCGAGCCGCCAGCGCCATGAAGCCGGCCTTGGCTAGCGAGCTCTTGCCCGCGCCGCGCGAGCCCCAAAGCAGGACATGGTTCGCGGGCAGGCCGCGCGCGAAGCGGCCGAGGTTCTCAAGAAAGCGCGCCTTCTGTCGATCGACACCGACCAGAAGCTCCACTGGCAGGGCGTAGTCGGATGCTGCGACGAACGCCTGCCGGCTCGCCGCGTAGCGGAACAGACGGGCGTCGGCGAAGCGCGGAGACGGTTGGGCGGCGGGCGCCAGCCGCTCGAGCGCGGTGGCGATGCGGGCAAGGATTTCCAGGCGCTCGTCGCTCATGGCCGCGCTTCCTATCGGGACCGGCGCCGCATTGCAAAAGACCGGGCCAACCACTAGCTTCCGCCCGCTTTTTCCCGGCCGGGGTTTGCCCCGCCACCGCTTCTCGGAGAAGAGATGCTCGCGACCACAGCCTACGCGCAGACCGCCGGCGCGGCGGCGGCCAACGACGGCGGCCTGATGGGCGCACTGATCAGCTATTCGCCGCTGATCCTCATCGTGATTCTGGGCTACTTCTTGCTCATCCGGCCGCAGCAACAGCGCCAGCGCGAGCACCGCAACGCGGTCTCCGCGGTGAAGCGGGGCGACAGCGTTGTCCTCTCCAGCGGGATGATCGGCAAGGTGGTGCGGGTCGAGGAAGCCGAGGTCGGCGTCGAGATCGCCCAGGGGGTCACGGTCAAGGTGGTCAAGGACATGATCCACGTCGTGCGCTCGCGGGGCGAGCCTGCGCCCGCCAACGACTCGTCGCGCGCCAAGCCGAAGCCCAAATCGTAAGCCTCGATGCTCGAGCTTCCCCGCTGGCGGACGATCCTTTGCGTGCTCGCCGCGCTCTTCGGCCTCGCCTACAGCCTGCCCAACTTCTTGCCGGCCGGCGTCTTGGCCAGCCTTCCTTCATGGATGCCGCATCAGAAGGTCAATCTGGGCCTGGACCTGCAGGGCGGATCCTACCTCCAGCTCGAGATCGACCAGAATGCGCTGAAGAGCCTTCGGCTCAACAATCTGGTGGAGGACGTGCGGCGCACGCTCCGCGACGAGCAGATCGATTTCTCCGGACTGAACGTCGCCGGCGGCCAGGTGGTCGTCCACGTCACCGACCCGGGCCAGGTGCAGAACGCCTTCCAGGCGATCCAGAAGCTGAACCAGCCGGTGCAGGGCACGGCGGTGCGCGAGCTCACGTTCAACGTCGGGTCCGACAAGCAGACCCTGCAGATTGGCATCACCAGCCAGGCGATGAGCGCCGAGACGGCGCACGCGATCGACCAGGATATCGAGATCGTCCGTCGGCGGATCGACCAGCTGGGCACCAAGGAACCGGTGATCGAGCGCCAAGGCGTCGACCGGATCGTCGTCGAAGCGCCGGGTGAAAGCGATCCCGAGAAGCTGAAGGCGGTGATCGGCAAGACCGCCCAGCTCACCTTCCAGGCAGTGGACGAGAACGTCGCGCCGCAGGATCTGGTGTCGGGACAGGTCCCCCCCGATGACGAAGTGCTGATGGACGCCAGCATTCCGGGGCGCCCGCCGGTACCGATCGCCGTCAAGCGGCTGGCCTTCGCCACCGGCCAGATGCTGACCGGCGCCAACCAGTCCTACGACCAGAACGGCCGGCCCGACATCGCCCTTCGCTTCAACGTGCAGGGCGGCCAGCGGGTTGGCGAGTTCACCGCCCAGAACATCGGCAAGCGTTTCGCCATCATCCTCGACAACAAGGTCATCTCGGCGCCCGTCATCGAGGGCGCCATGTCGACCCAGGGCGAGATCACCGGCAGCTTCACGATCGAGGACGCCAGCACGACGGCGATGCTGCTGCGCTCGGGCGCGCTGGCCGCGCCGCTGATCCCGGTCGAGCAGCGCACCGTGGGGGCCGAGCTGGGCGCGGACTCGGTGCGCGCGGGCGAACTCGCCGGCGCGATCGCGCTGCTGCTCGTCGGCGCCTTCATGCTGCTCGCCTACGGCGGCGTCTTCGGAGGCTTCGCGGTGCTCGGCCTGATCGTGAACATGCTGATGGTGCTCGGCGCCATGACCGTCGGCGGCGCGGCGCTCACCCTGCCCGGCATAGCGGGGCTGATCCTGACGATCGCCATGGCGGTAGACGCTAACGTCTTGATCTACGAGCGCATCCGTGACGAGGAGCGGGCGCAGCGCAAGCCGGCTCTCGCCATCGAGACCGGCTTCAGCCGCGCAAGGGTTTCCATCCTCGACGCCAACATCACGACTCTGATCGCGGCGCTCATCCTCTTCCAGTTCGGCGCGGGGCCCGTCCGCGGCTTCGCCTGGACACTGTCGATCGGGGTCGTGACCTCGGTGTTCACCGCGCTCTTCATCACCCGCCTGCTCGTGGTCGCCTGGTACCGTTCCAGCCGACGCAAGATGCTTCCGATCTGAGGGCGCCCCGATGCATTGGCCGCTGATCCGTCTTCTGCCCAAAGAGACGCACTTCAAGTTCGTCAGCCTGGCGCCGTACGCAGCCATTCTCTCGGCGCTTTGCGTCGTGGGCTCGATCGTTTCCTTCGCCGTCCAGGGGCTGAACTTCGGCACCGACTTCCGCGGCGGGACGCAGATCGCCATCCAGACGCCGGGCCCGGCGCCTTTGGGGTCGCTGCGCGCTGCGCTGCGGCAGATGGGCGCCAAGGACCCGGAGGTCTCGACCTTCGGCGCCGCGAATGCCGCGGTGCTGCGCTTCGAGCCCGCGGCCGGCGTCAATCCGGCCAATGCCGTGGCGGCCGTCGAGGCCCAGATCCAGAAGCAGTTTCCAGGGACCAAAGTCACTGACGAGGAGGTGTTCGGCGCCAAGGTGTCGGGCGAGCTCTTCCGCGGCGGCCTGCTCGCCCTCGGCACCGCCGTTGGGCTGATGCTGCTCTACATCTGGTTCCGATTTCAGCTGCAGTTCGGCTTTGGCGCGGTGATCGCGCTCGCCCACGACATCGTGCTCACCATGGGGGCGCTCTCGGTGCTGAGGATCGAGTTCTCAATGCCCTCGATCGCCGCGCTGCTCACGGTCATCGGCTACTCGATGAACGAGAAGGTGATTTCCTTCGACCGGCTGCGCGAGAACCTGGGCAAGCACCGCACCATGCCGCTCGCCGACGTCATCAACCTGTCCGAGAACGAGCGGCTGTCGCGAACCCTGATCACCGGCTCGACCGCGCTCTTGGCGCTGTCGGGCATGCTCTTCCTGGGCGGACCAACCATCTTCCCAGTGGTGTTCGCGATGGTCTTCGGCATCGTCGTCGGCACCTATTCCTCGATCTACGTGGCGCTGCCCGTCATTCTGCTCTGGGGGGTCAATCGCAACGTCGAAGACGCGCAACCGATCGCGCCGGTCGGCGGCGTTCGCCCGACGATGCGGCCCTAGGCGAGCTTTTCGCGCGTCGCAGCGCTTGCGGCGCGCCTCACGACGGCGTTACCTCTTCGCCCTGAACCGGCGGGTGCGCGCCGGGAGGAAACCAAGGGGCAATCGGTGATGGCGGCTTTTCTCGGCAACCTGCGCAACGTGGTGATCGTGAGCTTCATCCTCGCGATCATCTTCATCGCAGGGTACTTCAGCGTGTATGGCGCTCACGCCGACCTGATCTTCTGGCAGGCGGTGTTCCGCTGGCTACACGTGATCTTCGGGATCATGTGGATCGGCCTGCTCTGGTACTTCAACTTCGTCCAGACGCGGATGATGCCGCAGATTCCCGCCGAGCTTCGCCCGGCCGTATCCAAGTACATCGCGCCGGAGGCGTTGTTTTGGTTCCGCTGGGCTGCGGCCTTCACCTGGCTGATGGGCGTCATCCTCGCCTGGAGCCGCGGCTTCCTGCTGCAGGCCTACACGCTCGGGGCTTACGAGCCGGGCGGCGGCGCCTTTTCAAACAAGGGCCACATCTTGATCGGCGTCGGCATGTGGCTCGGCACCATCATGGCGTTCAACGTCTGGGTGTTCATCTGGCCGAACCAGAAGAAGGTGCTGGGCCTGGTCGAGGCCGATGACGCCGCAAAGGCGGCGGCTGGCCGCATCGCCGGGCAAGCGTCGCGCATCAACACGCTGCTGTCGATCCCGATGCTGGTCGCCATGACCATGCAGCAGACGCTGATCGGCTAGGGACGAGCGGGGCCGCCGACCTCGACGCCGCGGTCAGGCGCGCCGACCCGGATCGGTGGCTCGCCAGCCGCTTCGTCGCCGATGGGGCCAGGCGCGCCGACCTGATCGCGCTCTACGCGCTGGACCACGAGCTCGAGCGCGTCGGGGAGGTTGCGCAAGAGCCCATTGCCCGTCAGGTGCGGCTTACCTGGTGGCGCGAGGCTCTCGATGATGCGCTCGCCCACCGAGCGGCACCCGCCCATCCGGTCGTCGAGGCCCTGGCCGCGGCCGCCATGCGCTCTGCGCTCGTCGCAGGGCCGCTCACGGCTGCGATCGACGCCCGCATCGATGCGGTGGAGCAACCGCCCTTCGGTGAGGAGGCAAGCCTGATGACCTACCTCGAGGCCACCGAAGGCGGGGTCTTGCGCACCGCGCTCGATATCCTCGCTCCCGATCGCACCGATGACGCCGTGGTCGCGCCAGCCGCTCGCGTCTGGGGCCTCGCTAGGCTGGCGCGCGAAGGGCGGCGGGGCCTTCCGCGTTCGCTCAGCGGCGAGGCGATGCGGATTGCTGTGCGAGACGCGCTCGCCGAGGCGCGCGAGCAGGCGCGCCGCCTGCCGCCGCGCGGCTTTCCCGCCATTGCCCATCTGGCGCTCGCGCCGGCCTATGCCGCGGGCCGCGCGCCCTCGGAGCTCGGAAAGCGCATGCGACTCCTGGCGGCGGTCGCCTCCGGACGGGTCTGAGGCTACTCGGCCGCCAGCCGCGCGCGGCTGGCCAGCCATCCATCGAGGTCGGCCAGCGCGCGGACCCCCGCTGCGCGTTTCTTCGCACGCCCCTTCTCAGCGCGGCCCTTTGCGCCCGGCGGCGCCTCTATCGGCGGGAGAAGGCCGTAGTTGACGTTCATCGGCTGGAACGCCAGGCCCGGAAGATGGCCGCCGGTAATGTGGCGAACCAGCGCGCCGAGCGCCGTCGTCGACGGGGGCGGATCGGCGCGGCCGCCCAGCCGTTCGGCCGCAGCCAGCCGCCCCGCCACCAGGCCGATGCCGGCGCTTTCGACATAGCCCTCTACGCCGGTGATCTGGCCGGCGAACCGCAGCCGCGGGTCGGCCCTCAGCCTGAGCGCGCCATCCAGCAGCTTTGGGCTGTTCAAGAAGGTGTTGCGGTGCAGGCCGCCCAGTCGCGCAAAAACGGCCCGCTCAAGGCCGGGGATGGTACGGAACGTCTCGACCTGAGCTGCGTGCTTCAGCTTGGTCTGGAAGCCGACCATGTTCCAGAGCGTGCCGAGCGCGTTGTCCTGTCGGAGTTGAACGACCGCCCACGGTTTCTCATCCGGCTTGTGCGCGTTGGTCAGCCCGACCGGCTTCATTGGGCCATGGCGCAGGGTCTCGCGCCCTCGCTCGGCCATCACTTCGATGGGCAGACACCCGTCGAAGTAGGGGACGTTCTCCCACTCGCGAAACTCGCTCTTCGGCCCGGCCAGCAAGGCGTCGACGAACGCCTCGTACGCGGGCCGGCTCATCGGGCAGTTGATGTATGCCGCTGCGTCGCCCCCGGGGCCGGCCTTGTCGTAGCGGGATTGCCGCCACGCCACGCCCATGTTGATCGAGTCCAGGTGCACGATCGGCGCGATGGCGTCGAAGAAGGCGAGCTGGCCCTCTCCGGTCAAAGCCAGGATGACATCCGTCAACGCCGGGGAGGTGAGGGGCCCGGTCGCGATGATGACGCTGTCCCATGCCGGATCAAGCGCGCGGACTTCGCCCCTCTCGATGGCGATCCTCGGATGCTGGCCGAGCTTGGCCGTTACAGCGCTGGCGAACCCCTCCCGGTCGACGGCCAGCGCGCCGCCGGCCGGCGTTTGGTGGGCGTCCGCGGCCGCCATGATCAGCGAGCCGGCCCGCCGCATCTCGGCGTGCAACAGCCCCACGGCATTCGACTCCCAGTCGTCGCTGCGGAACGAGTTGGAACAGACGAGCTCGGCGAACTCGGCGCCCTGGTGCGCGGGCGTCCGAACCAAGGGCCGCATCTCGTGCAGCACGACGCCGACGCCGGCCTCGGCGATCTGCCAGGCGGCTTCGGAGCCGGCCAGTCCGCCGCCAACGACGTGTACCGGTCGATCCATCATCCTGGGGCGATCCAATAGTCCCCAGCCGGGCGCCTCGAAAGTGGCGCGGCGACCACTCGGCGCTTATCCTGGAGCCAGACTCGGGGATGCGGGGGGCATCGATGGGCGAAATTTCGGTCGGGGGCGCGATCAGCGAGGGCTTCTCGCTCATCCGGCGAGCGCCGGTCACTGTGCTGGTCTGGGGCGCCGTGCAGGCCGGGCTTGCGGTCCTGGTTTTCGCTGTGCTTTCGCCCGTTTACATCGCCGTCGCCGAAGCCGTGCGTGCAGGGGCCGCGGGCGGCGCCGGCGCGCAGGCGCTCGCCACAAATCCAGCCCTCGCGCAGGTGCAGGGGCTGAGCTACCTCCTGGATCTCGTCGAGCTCGGCGTCGGCGTGGTGCTCTACTGCGCCGCCTTCCGCGCCGTCCTGCACCCCGAGCGGGGCCAGTTCGCCTATCTGCGCATCGGCATGTCCGAACTCTACCTGGGCGCGCTTTGGGTCGGCGCCTACATCGCCCTCTTCATCGGCCTCCTGGCCGTGGTCGTCGGCGTCGCCATCGTCGTCGGCATCTTCGCGGTGCTCCACCTGGTCGCCGTCGCGGTCGGCATCGCGGTGTTGGCGACCCTCATCCTGATCGCCGGCCTCCTTTACGTGGCGCTCCGTTTCTCGCTGGTCGGGCCGATGATCGTCGACGACGGCAAGTTCCACTTCGAAGAGGCGTGGGCGCTCACCCGCGGACATGTGCTGCGGCTTTTCCTCATCCTTCTGGTGCTGGGCCTGGCGGCGATCGCCGGCGGCCTCGTTCTTTCGATCCTCTTTGTCGCGATAGGCGTCGGCGGCCTGGCCGCGGTCGCCGGCGGGTTCGGCAACCTGCAAGGGTTCTTCCAACAGCCGATCGGGGCCATCATCGCGAGGCTCAGTCCGGTGCTCGTGCTCGGGGTTCTGATCTGGATCCCTTACGTCGGCTGTATGAACGCCATCATCATGGCCCCCTGGGCGCGGGCCTACAGGGACCTGAAGCCGGTCGACGTGGCGGCGGCGTTCGCCTGAGCCTGAAGCGCAAAGGAGGCGGCGCATGGCCGACTTTTCCGTCACGGAGGCGTTGGGGGTCGGGACCGGCTTGATCAGGCGCAAGCCGCTGGCCGTGCTCGCCTGGGGCGTCTTGCCTGCGCTCGTGATCGTGCCGCTCTTCCTGCTCTTTGGTGGTGCGTTCATCGCCCTCGTCGCCCAGGCGGTGAAGGCCAGCGGCGACCAGACGGCGCTCGCCCAGGCGGTACTGCCGCTGATCGGAGGCGTCTTTCTGTTCATCCTGCTCGTCGGCCTGGCGGCCTGGGTGCTTGGCGCGATCGTCTACGCAGCCGCCTTTCGGGCGGTCTTGCATCCCGAGCAGTCAGCCTTCTTCTACCTGCGCTTCGGGGCGGCCGAGCTCTGGCTGATGGCGACGAGCTTCGTCCTCGGGTTGGTCTTCTTCGGGGTCGGCGTCGTCTTCGCGATTCCGCAAGCGATCGTTGGGGTTGCGTTGTTCAACGCTCCGACCGGCGAGAAGGTCGCCGTGGACCTGCTGTTCACCCTGGCAAGGCTGGCGGTCACGATCTGGATCTGGCTTCGGCTTTCGCTCGGCATGCCGATGACCTTCGCGAGCCGCCAGTTCCGGCTGTTCGAGTCGTGGGCCCTCACCCGCGGACACGCCTGGGCGCTGTTCAGGTTCGCGCTGCTCGCCGTCGTTGTCATCGGCCTGATCGATGTCTGGCTTGTCGCGATCGGGGTTGCCGGCGGTATCGGCCTGGCCGGGGGCGCCTTTGCCGCGGCGCAAGCCAACCCGCAGGCATTCTTCGCCGATCCACGGTCGGCGATCGGTGCGTTCGGCGCCGCAATCGCACTCTGGGCCGTCTTGCTGGTGATCATCTCCGGGGTCGCGACCGCGGTCTTGCGCGCGCCGTTCGCCTACATCTACCAGCGCCTGGCCGGCGACGAGGCCGTGGCGCAAACCTTCACGTGACCGGCGTCTCTGCGTTACAAGCGAGCGCCCGAGCCCCTGCTTCCGCGGAACGGGATCTCCCCACCTCCCGCGTTTAGCGAGGTTGCATGGCTTCCCTCTCGCCCACCGATGTCGCGTTCGAAGGCTTCCGCCTGACGCGCGAGCGCCCGCGGGCGATCATCGCCTGGGCGGCCTGCTACCTCGCCTTCACCGTCGCGATGTTTGTCGGCGCCGAGCTGACGCTTGGACCGCAGTGGCAGGCGCTGGTCCTGGGGGCGCAGCGCGCCGCCAACGATCCGGTCGCGATGCAGGCGTATTCGCAGAAGCTGTCGCCCTTCGCCGCCGTCGCGCTGCCGGTGCTGCTTCTGCTGCAGTCGGTATTGACCTGCGCGATCTACCGCGCGGTGCTGCGGCCGGGTGAAGCCCGCGGCGGCTACCTGCGGCTGGGCGCGGACGAGCTGCGGATGCTCGTCTTGAACCTCGTCCTCGACCTCCTCTGGCTTGGGGTCCTGACGGCCGTCAGTCTGGTCACGACGCTTGCGGCTGACGCGGCGGCGACCAGCGCCGGCTCGCCCGCCGTGCTGCTCGGGGCCGCCGCCACCGCCGGCTCCATTGGTCTCGGCGTGACCGTGATGGTGCGGCTCTCGCTCGCCGGGCCGATGACGTTCGCCGAGCGCCGCCTGCGCATCTTCGAGTCCTGGGCGCTGACCCGCGGCGTCTTCTGGCGGCTGTTCTGGGCCTACCTCCTGGCGCTGGTCCTGGCCTTCGCCGTCTTTCTGCTCATGCTCATGCTGGTCTACGGCATCCTGGGCGCGATCGCGCTTGGGGCCGGGCTTGCGCCGCAAAGCATCGACTTCGCCAGCCCCAACCCACTCGCCGTGGGGCTCGCGATCGTCTCCGAAATCGCCTCGGTTGTGATGCTGACCTGCTTCTTTGTGCTGTGGTACGCACCGCCGGCGCAGGCCTACAAGGACCTTGCGCGCGGCCGAGTCACGGCCTGAGGGGTCAAGCCCGAGCGCTCGGCCGCTCGCTGACGCGGACATGCCAGGCGGCGAGGTTGCGGTTCTTCGGATCCAGCTCGAGTCCGATCCAGGTCGCAAAGTCGACCGTCGACAGCGCGCAGATGTCGGCCATCGAATAGGCCTCGCCGGCGATGAACGGGCGGCCCTCGAGCTCGCCGTCCAACCACGCTTGCGCGGCGGCGTAGGCCTCGCGGTTGGATTCGCCGAAGTCCTTGTATTGCTTGACGAGCGCGGCGGTGCGCGGATGCGCGTGGCGCCAGAAGTTGCCGACCGGCGTCATCAGCCGGAACTCGACGCGGCGGATCCACATCTCGACGTTGGCCTTCTCGGCGGGCGTGCGGCCGAACAGGCTCGGGCCATCCGGGTTCGCCTCTTCGAAGTAGCGGCAGATCGCGACGGTCTCGGAGATCGTCGTCCCGTCGTCCAGCTCCAGAGTCGGCACCTGACCGAGCGAGTTGCGCGCCATGTGCTCGGGGCTCTTGTGCTCGCGTTTCAGCAGGTCGACGGGCGTCTCTTCCAGCGCGATCCCCTTCTCGGCCAGGTAGACGCGGACGCGACGCGGATTCGGCGCCGGCATCGGCGCGCCATAGAGCTTCATCGGTGAGGCCCTCCCGGGACCGGACTTAGAGCAGAACCAGGGTTGGAAGTCTTGCGCCGGCGAGATGGCGCCTAGCTCTCGGCGAGCTCCTTCGCCTTGACGCGCGCCGGCTTAGGCTCGGCAGCGCGGTGGCGGTCGCTGTGCCGCTTCAGAATTTGCTTCAGGTAGCGGCCGGTCCAACTCGAGGCGTCGGCCGCGACGTCCTCCGGCGTCCCCTGGATCAGGATCTCGCCGCCGCCGTCGCCGCCCTCCGGGCCGAAGTCGATGATCCAATCGGCGGTCTTAACGACATCCAGGTTGTGCTCGATGACCACCACCGTGTTGCCGTGGTCGACCAGCTCGTGCAGCACCTCGAGCAGCTTGCGCGTGTCCTCAAAGTGCAGACCGGTCGTGGGCTCATCGAGGATGTAGAGGGTGCGCCCCGTGGCCCGCCTCGAGAGCTCCTTCGACAGCTTCACCCGCTGCGCCTCGCCGCCGGAGAGCGTCGTCGAAGGCTGGCCGACCTGGATGTACCCAAGCCCGACGCGCTTCAGCGTCTCCATTTTCTCGCGCAGCACCGGCACCGCCTTGAAGAACTCGCCGGCCTCATCGACGGTCATGTCGAGCACGTCGGAGATCGACTTGCCCTTGAACAGGATCTCCTGCGTCTCGCGGTTGTAGCGCTTGCCCTTGCAGACGTCGCAGGTGACGAAGACGTCGGGCAGGAAGTGCATCTCGATCTTGATCAGGCCATCGCCCTGGCACGCCTCGCAGCGTCCGCCCTTGACGTTGAACGAGAACCGCCCCGGCCCGTAGCCGCGCGCCTTCGCCTCCGGCAGGCCGGCGAACCAGTCGCGGATCGGCTGAAAGGCGCCCGTGTAGGTCGCCGGATTCGAGCGCGGCGTGCGACCGATCGGCGACTGGTCGATGTCGATGACCTTGTCGAAGAACTCCAGCCCTTCGATGCGATCGTAGGGCGCGGGCGCGTCGGAGGCGTTGTTCAACCGTCGCGCTGCGGCCTTGTACAGGGTCTCGACCGTGAACGTCGACTTCCCGCCGCCGGACACTCCGGTGATGCAGGTGAAGACGCCGACGGGGATCTCGCCGGTCACGCTTTTCAGGTTGTTGCCGCGCGCCCCGATCACCCTCAGCCGCTTGGTGTCGGGAACCCGGCGGCGCTCCTCGGGCAGGGGAATCTCGCGCGCGCCGGTCAGGTACTGGCCGGTCAGGCTCTTCGGCGAGGCCATGATGTCGGCCGGCTTGCCTTCCGCCACGACCTCGCCGCCGTGCACGCCAGCGGCCGGCCCCATGTCGATGACGTGGTCGGCGGTGAGAATGGCCTCCTCGTCGTGCTCGACCACCAACACCGAGTTGCCGAGGTCGCGCAGGCCGCGAAGCGAGGTCAGGAGACGCTGGTTGTCACGCTGGTGCAGGCCGATCGAGGGCTCGTCCAGCACGTAGAGCACGCCGGTGAGGCCGGAGCCGATCTGGCTCGCCAGGCGAATGCGCTGGCTCTCTCCGCCCGACAAGGTGCCCGACGAGCGCGACAGGTTCAGGTACTCGAGTCCGACGTCAACCAGGAAGCGCAGGCGGTCATTGATCTCCTTCAGGATCCGCCGCGCGATCTCCAGTTGGGTCGGCGTCAGGCTGGGCTCCAGCCCTTCGAACCAGTCACGCGCGGGCTTGATCGCCATCGTCGAGATCTCGGCGATGTTCTTGCCGGCGATCTTCACCGCTAGCGCCTCGGGCTTCAGCCGGAGGCCGTGGCACGCCTCGCATGGCGTCTCTGACTGATAGCGGCCGAGCTCCTCGCGCACCCAGCTCGAGTCGGTCTCGCGCCAACGCCGCTCGAGGTTGGGGATGACCCCTTCGAAGGTCTTGTCGACCTCGTACTTCCGCGCGTTGTCGTCGTAGACGAAGTGGATCTTGTCGCTGCCGGAGCCGTGCAGCACGACCCGCCTGGCCTCCTCCGGCAGCGCATGCCAGGGCTCGTCCATCGAGAACCCGTAGTGGCGCGCGATCGCCTGCAGGGTCTGGGTGTAGAGCGGCGAGGGGCCCTTGGCCCACGGCGAGACCGCCCCCTTGTGCAAGCTCTTGTCCTTGTCGGGCACCACCATCTCGGCGTCGAAGGCGAGCTTGTGGCCCAGGCCGTCGCACACCGGGCAGGCGCCGAACGGGTTGTTGAACGAAAACAGCCGCGGCTCGATCTCGGAGATCGTGAAGCCGGAGACCGGACAGGCGAACTTCTCCGAGAACAGAATGCGCTTCGGTTCCGTCTCGCCGTCCGCGACATCGGCGTACTCGGCGACCGCGATCCCGTCGGCGAGCTTCAGCGCGGTCTCGAGCGAGTCGGCCAGCCGCTGCTCGATGCCGTCGCGCCGCACGATGCGGTCAACCACGATGTCGATGTCGTGGTTGAAGGTCTTCTCCAGCGTCGGCGCGTCCTCGATCGCGTAGAACTCGCCGTCGACCTTCAGCCGCTGGAACCCCGCGCGCTGCCACTCGGCTATCTCGCGGCGGTATTCGCCCTTGCGCCGCCTGACGACGGGCGCGAGCAGCAAAAGCCGCGTCCCCTCCGGCAGCGCCATGACCTTGTCGACCATCATCGAGACGGTCTGGCTCTCGATCGGCAACCCCGTGGCCGGCGAGTAGGGGACGCCCACCCGCGCCCACAAAAGGCGCATGTAGTCGTGGATTTCCGTGACCGTGCCGACGGTCGAGCGCGGGTTGCGGCTCGTGGTCTTCTGCTCGATCGAGATCGCTGGAGAGAGGCCTTCGATCAGATCGACGTCTGGCTTGCCCATCAGCTCGAGAAACTGACGCGCGTAGGCCGAGAGGCTCTCGACGTAACGCCGCTGGCCCTCTGCGTAGATGGTGTCGAACGCTAGCGACGACTTGCCGGAGCCCGAGAGCCCCGTCAGCACCACCAGCTCGCCACGCGGAATGTCGACGCTGATGTCTTTCAGATTGTGCTCGCGCGCGCCGCGCACGCGGATGGAACGGTTCGGATCAGACATCGACGCTCTTTTTTAGGCCCCGGCCGGCGCCCCGTCACCGGCCAGCCCCCTAATCTAGTACGCGGAGTCGCGCACACAGCAAGAACAATGTAAGAACATCCACGACTTGCTGCCAGAGCGTGTCAGGAGGCGGGTTGGCAATGGGGTCGATCGTCGTCCGCTCCGGGCCGGGGGCCGCCGGTGATCTGGCTGCCGGGAACGTCGTTCGCCGTCCCGATCAGCATGGGCAGGCCTCCCCGCCGCTTCACCGCCCCTCGAAGACGGGCGCGCGCTTTTCGACGAACGCTTTCGCCGCCGCCGCATGGTCAGCGGTCATCATGGTCCGCACCATGTTCATCGCCTCGAGGTCGAGCAGCTCGGAAAGCGTCGCATGTTCCGCGGCATTCAGGTTTTTCTTCATGTATCCGATGGCTATCGTCGGCAACCCGGCGAGGTAGCGCGCCTGCGCCTCGGCGACCTCGGCGAGCTGGTCGGCGGGAACCGCCTTGTTGACGATGCCAAGCGCGGCGGCTTCCGCGCCGGTGATCACGTCGGCCGTGAAGTAGAGTTCGCGCGCCTTCGCCTGCCCGACGAGGTGGGAGAGGAAGTACGAGCCGCCGTAGTCGCCGGCGAGACCGACTTTCGAGAAGGCGGTGGTCAGCTTGGCGTTCTCCGTCGCGATGCGGAGGTCGCAGGCGAGCGCCAGCGACAGGCCCGCGCCCGCGGCCGGCCCCGGGATCACCGCCAGCGTCGGCTTCGGCATCTCGTGCAGGATCTTCACCGTCTCCATCCCGGCGCGCAGGCCGGCGACCCGCATCTCCATGCTCGGGCCCTGGCCGCCGCCGACGCCGGCGCCGCGACCCGTATCCGCCGCGAACCCCTTGACGTCGCCGCCCGCGCAGAACGCCCCGCCCGCGCCGGTCAACACCAGGCACCGCACCTTCGGATCGGCCGATGCGCGGCGGATGGCTTCCGAAAGCGCGGCGTTCATCTCGCCCGAGAGCGCGTTCCGCGCCTCCGGACGGTTCATCGTCAGCGTCATGACGCCGTCGGCGAGGCTTTCGAGCAGGTGGTCGGTCATCGTGCACGGATCCTTGGCTGGTCTCTTCGCCCCGAACGTTAGCGCGCCTGCCGTCCGGTCAGCAAAGCCGTTTCCCTTCGGCGACCGGCTGCTCTAAGCGTTGCCGCCATGGCCGACGAACTCATCCTTCACCACTACGACGCCTCGCCGTTCTCCGAGAAGGTGCGCGTGCTGTTCGGCATCAAGGGGCTTGCCTGGCGCTCGGTCATCCAGCCGGTGATCATGCCCAAGCCCGAGCTTGTTCCGCTAACCGGCGGCTATCGGCGCATTCCGGTCATGCAGGTCGGCGCGGATGTCTACTGCGACACCCAGGTGATCATGGCCGAGATCCTGAGGCGCACCGGCGATGCGGGCTTCGACCGCGGGGCGGCGTTCGCGGTCAACCTGTGGGCCGACCGCCTGTTTTTTCCACCGTCGATCGCCGTGATCTTCGGCGAGATCGGCGACAATGTGCCGGAGGCGTTCAAGAAGGACCGCGAAAAGCTGTCGGGGCGGCCCTTCGACGTCGAGGGCTTCAAGGCCGCCGCCATGCCGGCGCGCACGCAGTGGCGCGCGATGGCCAGCTGGATCGACCACGCGCTCGGCGACCAGCCGTTCCTCGGCGGAGAAGCGCCCAGCCTCGCCGACGTCTCGGCTTACATGAACGTCTGGTGGGTGGGCGGCGCGGCGCCGGCGGTGGCGGACACCCTCCTAGCCGGGCTCGATCGCGCGACCGCCTGGCGGGCGCGGGTGCGGGCGCTTGGCCACGGGACGCGCGCCGAGATGTCGCCCGCGGAGGCGCTGGAGGCGGCGAAGGCGTCGCAGCCCGATCCGTATACGGAGCACGACGATGCCGAGCCGCTGGGACTGAAGCCCGGCCAGGCCGTCCGGGTGATGGCCGACGACTACGGCCGCGAGCCGATCGCCGGGACGCTGGTCGCCGCCAACCCCGGCCGCGCCGTCATCGCGCGCGATGATCCGCAGCTCGGCCGCCTGCACGTCCACTTTCCGCGCGCCGGATACGTACTGCAGGCCGCCTGAGCGCAGCGGCAGAGGCCCGCCCTTGTGATCGGCCCCGAAGCCCACTAACTCTCCGCGCTCCAACGCGAGGAGGTCCAGATGGAACGCGCGACGACGAGCCGCTTCGTCCTTGTCCGCTCCATGCATCCGGTCCTCCATGCCCGCGCTCATCACACTCGATTCCGTCACCTATCGCGCGCCTGACGGTCGCAACCTCATCGAAAACCTGACGCTCGCCTTCGGCCGCGAGCGCACCGGCCTGGTCGGCCGAAATGGCGTCGGCAAGACCACGCTCGTTCGCCTGATCCTGGGCGAGCTCGAGCCGACCTTCGGCGAAATCACGCGAGAGGGACGGCCGGCCCTGCTTCGGCAGGTTCTCGGACCTCCGGAAGGCGAAGCGCGCCTGATCGACATGCTCGGCGTCCGCGGCGCGCTCGACCGGCTCGCCCGGCTCGAGGCCGGCGACGGTGAGCCGGGCGACCTCGAGGCCGCCGACTGGACCCTGCCGCAACGCATCGACGAGCGCCTGGCGGACGTCGGCCTCGCCGGCGTCGCGCTGGATCGGCCGGCGGCCTCGCTCAGCGGCGGTGAGGCGACGCGCGCGGCGCTGGCCGCGATGCTGGTCGCCGAGCCGGACGTGCTGGTGATGGACGAGCCGACCAACAATCTCGACGTGGACGCGCGCGCCGCCGTCGCCGCGCTGCTTGCCGGTTGGCGTGGCGGCGCGATCGTCGTCAGCCACGACCGTACGCTGCTGCGGCAGATGGACCGCATCGTCGAGCTGACCAGCCTCGGCGCAACCGTCTATGGCGGTAACTACGACCTCTACGCGGAGCGGAAGGCTGCGGAGGAAGCGGCGGCGGCCCGGGCGCTCGACGCCGCCGAGCAGACCCTGGATCGGGTCAAGGGCGACATCCAGACCGCGCGCGAGCGGAAGTGGAAGAGCGACGCCCGCGGCAGGCAGAAGAAAGCCAAGGGCGGCCAGCCAAAGATCGTCCTGAACGCGATGAAGGGCCGCGCCGAGGACTCCGGCGGGCGCCTCACGCGTCTGGCGGAGCGACTGCGGAGGGAGGCCGAGCGCGATCTCGCCGATGCCGAGACCAGGATCGAGCGGGTGCGGCGCCTGGCGTTCGAGCTGCCGCCCTCGGACCTCGCAGCCGGCAAGCAGGTGCTGGCGTTCGCGGACGTCGCGTTCGCCTGGCCGGACGGGCGGCGCGTTTTCGACCGGCTCAGCTTCCGCATGGCCGGCCCGGCGCGGGTGGCCGTGACCGGGCCGAACGGGTCGGGGAAGACCACGCTCATCCGCCTCGCCCTCGGCGACCTCGCACCCAGCGCGGGCCAGGTGCGCCTCGGCGTCGATGCGGTGCTGCTCGACCAGCGCGTCAGCCTGCTGGCCGACGAGGAGACCCTGTTCGAGAACTTCCGCCGCCTGAACCCGGGCGCGAACGACAACGACGCGCGCGCAGCGCTGGCGCGCTTCCTGTTCCGCAACGTCTCGGCTGACAAGCGGGCGGCAAGCTTGAGCGGCGGCGAGCGCCTGCGCGCTGGCCTAGCCTGCGTCCTGATGCGCGAGCGGCCCCCGCAGCTCATCGTGCTCGACGAGCCGACCAACCACCTCGACCTCGACTCGATCGCCGCGATCGAGGCGGCGCTCGCCGCCTACGACGGCGCCTTGCTGGTGGTCAGCCACGACCGCGATTTCCTTGAAGCCGTCGGGGTCGAGCGGGAACTGGAGCTTGCCGGGTCCAAGGGCGCCGTCATGCATGTGTGGAGCGACGAGTGACCGATCGCCAGGCCGGTAGGGTCATCCTGATCGTCGGCCCGTCGTCCGCCGGCAAGTCCACGCTCGCGAGAGCCGTGCAGGCGGCGGCCAGCGATCCCTACTTGATGCTCTCGCTCGACGGCCTGTTCGCGGCCGTCGATGAGCGCTGGGGCTCGGGCGGCGACTTCCGGGCCGAGGGCTTCGCCTACGAACGTTCGGCTGACGGCGCGGTCCGCGTGGTCGCGGGCGGGGCGGGACAGCGCATGCTGGCCGGCATGCGACGAAGCGCCCCGCCTATGCTCGGGCCGGCGTCAACGTGGTGTTCGACGACATGCTGTTGGACGCGGCGGCGGTCGGCGACTGGGCGGCGGCGCTGCAAGGCATCGACACCCTGCTCGTGCGCCTGACTGCGCCGCTGGACGTCCTGACGGCGCGCGATAGGAGTCGGCCGCACGGCCGCGTCCCGGGCCTGGCTGCGGGCCACAAGGCGCTGCACGACGACATCGGGGCCGACCTCGTCATCGACACAGCGGCGACCAGCCCCACCGAGGCGGCGGCGCTCGTGTTTGCAGCGCAGGCGGCGCCCGGGCGCGTTCTCAGTCGATCCGCCGGCGCACCCGGATCAGCGTGAGTGGCGCAGGCGACAGCGCCTCGATCAGCCGCTTGAGCGGCCCGCTCACGCTCCGGCGCAAGCGGTACACCCGCTGCTTCCGGGCGCCCCCGATCGCCTGCGGAGCGGCGCCGAGCCGCTCGATGAGCTCGATCAACGCCTGCATGGTCGCGCGGCGCGGGGCAGTCGCCTCAGCGAGCTCCCGCTTCGCGGCCGCAATGAGGATCGCGTGCTTGTCGGGGAAGTATTGATAGAGCGTGCCGATGCTGACGCCGGCCCGCTCCGCGACGCCGTTCGTCGTCAGACCGTCCGCGCCCCGCCGTTCGAGAATCTGAGCCGCGGCCTCCAGAATCGCCGCGACGGTCGCCTTCGCCCGCGCTTGCTTCGGGCTACGGCGCTGAGGTGACAGGGGATGCTTCGGCATCGGGCGCGTCCGTCAAAGGCGAGTACAGCGGTTGAGCCTAGCCGGCGAGAATTGGCCGTCAACACGAGGCGACTCATGGCCAAACTCACCGACAGGGAACGCGGCGCGGCGGTCTTCGCCGACCCGGACGGAACCGGCCCCGGGAAGATCGCGCGCCGTCTGGCCGACCACTTCACCGAAGTCGTGGCGCTCGACCCGTCGGCGGCGATGATCGCCATCGGCCAAGCCGAAGACGCCGGCGTGCACAGGAACATCGTCTGGGTGGAGAGCCGCGCGGAAGACTACGAGCCTGACGGCGACTTCGACCTCGCCACCGCGGGCGCCTCCATCCACTGGCCTGACGAGACCGTCCTCTTTCCCAGGCTTGCCAGATGGACGCTAACGATCGCGATCATCAACGACGCACCCGTCTTTCCGCATCCGGCCCCGCCTTGCGGCATGCAGGCGTGGCTGGCCGTACTCAACCGCTGGGGCGTCCGCATGGGCCGCGCTCCCATCGTCGCGCCGGAGAGCGAACAGTCATGGCCGGCGGGCGCGCCTCCGCACGAAGCGTGGATGCAGATCCAGGGCCGCGAACGCTTCCGCTACAGCTTTCGTCAGCGCGTCGAGGCCTTCATCGCCGGCAACCACGCGCGGGTCAGCTGGCACAGACGAGCGATGGGCGAGGCCATGGCCAGCGCTTTCGACGCCGAGCTGGACGCGCTCATGCGGCCCTACGCGGTCGACGGCATGCTGGAGGTAGACGCGATCTGCGAGCTTACCTGGGGCCGGCCGCTCCCGGCGCCGAAGGCCTAGGCTCGGCGGTTCAACGTCACGGCGGTGGCGGCGTCGCTCTTGCGCGGCTTGGCGCCCGCCGGCCCGTAGGCGGCGTTGGACGTCCGCTGGTTGGCGATCTCCTCGGCGATTGCGTGCACGAGGCCCTCCGTAACGCTCTTCGCCGCCTTCAGGGCCCGGCCCTGGCGGGCAAGGACGGCGTCGAACGCCTCGGTGGCGCGCACCAGCCGGTGGCGGTCCTTGCGCGGGGCGGCGGCGATGGGCGCCGGCGCGTCGCGCACCGCCTGCGCTTCCTTGCGGTATACGTTTGCCAGCAGCGAGATTTCGTCGAGATGCTTGGCGGCGTCGTGCGGCCGGCCGGCCTCGAACGCCTTCGCCTGCTCGGCGATGAGCAGCGTCAAGCGTTCGGTGAGCACGATCAGCTCCTCGATGCGGCCTGCGGCCGCCGCCGTTTGGGCCGGTGGCGCGCCGGTCATGTCATCCCCTGCAGCTTGAGCATCTCGTGCTGGACGGATTGCGCGATGCCGACCCCGCCCGACCTGGCGACCTGGTCGCCGATCGCGTCGAGCAGGAAGGAGCGGAACGCCTGCTCGCTTGCGCCGCCGCCGAA
>DATGIN010000220.1:0-10720 GCA_035295705.1 Caulobacteraceae bacterium | reverse complement strand
CCTCGAAGCGGTCCCACGTGATCGCGGTCTCGAAGGTGTCGCCGATCATCCCGAGGCCGACCGAGAGGTTGCGGCCATAGGGCATGCGGATGAAGGCGTTGCGCCATTGCCCGGCCGCGCCTTCGCGGCGCGCCGCCGTCGCCGCGGCCGGCTGCAGCGAAGCCGCCACCGCCGCCTTGTCGTAGGTCCCGCCGTGGTCGGCGACGAGCTCCAGCGCCCGTCCGATCCAGGCGTCGAGCGGATGGTCGGCGGTCTCGAAGCCCAGAACCAGGATCGACGAGGTCCCGTCGCCGACGCCGTTGCCGCGGGCCTCGGCCGGGTCGAGCAGGCGGCAGTTCGAGGGGTAGAGCCCGGCCTGGGTCAGCGCGCGGACGGCCGCAGACGCCTCGCCCATCGAGCGGAACGCGACGCTGGCCGAGGCCTGCCGTGTCGGCCGGTCCTGCAGCCGCATCCACGCCTCGACGATGACGCCGAGCACGCCCTCCGACCCGATCATCATGCGGTCCGGCGATGGGCCGGCGCCGGAGCCGGGCAACCGCCGCGTTTCCACGACGCCGGCTGGCGTCACGGTCGTCGTCGATTCAACGAAGTCGTCGATGTGCGTGTAGAGCGAGGCGAAGTGGCCGCCGCTGCGGGTGGCGATCCAGCCGCCCAGCGTCGAGACCTGGAAGCTCTGCGGGAAGTGGCGAAGCGTGAGCCCGTGCGGACGCAGCTGGTCCTCGATCTCGGGGCCCAAGGCGCCGCCCTGGATGCGGGCTGCGCGGCTCAGGCGGTCGATCTCGAGCACCTTGTTCATGTGCTGGATGTCGACCACGAGGCTGCCGGCGTAGGAGTCGCCGACGTCCGGCTCGATGCCGCCGGCCACGCTGGATCCGCCGCCGAACGGGACCACCGCCAGGTTCGCCGAGGACGCCCAGTCGAGCAGGGCGGCGACGTCTTCCGCGGTCTTCGGGAACGCAACCAGGTCGGGCGCGTGGTCGATCCGCCGCATGCGCATGCGCACGACGTCGCCGAACGACTTGCCCAGCGCGTGGGTGAGCCGGTCGTAGGGCGTGGCCGAGACCATGCCGTTGAGCGACGCGGGGGCGGCAACGCGCGGCGCCGGCAAGTCGAAATCCGCCTCCACCGGCGGCGGGATCTCGTCTGGCGCGTGGCCGATCGCGCGCGCCGCCGAGGCGCGGATGCGCTCCGCCTCTTCCGGCGAGAGGTCCTCGTCGGCATAGCCCCATCCCCAGAACCTCAGCGGCCTGCGGTGCGATAGCGTCGCTAGTTCGCTCAAAAGGTCACCCCCTGGCGGCTCGGCCTATACCGCACGCCTCGGCGTTCAAGCGCAATTGAAGAGAGCGCGGCGCCGCCGAAACGCCGCGGCGGCGCGCCTTTGCTTTGCCCGGCCGCCTCGCTACGGTCCGCCGCGCAGAAGGGTGCTCATGAGCGACGTCTTCATTTCCTACGCGCGCGCGAGCCGGGACCAGGCGGAGCGGATCGCCGCAGCGCTCCAGGCGCAGGGCTACGCGGTGTGGCGCGATGACGCGCTGCCGGCGCACCGTGACTACTCCGAGGTCATCGAGGAGCGCCTTCGGGCGGCGAAGGCGGTCGTCGTTGTGTGGTGCGCCGACGCGGTGCGCTCGCAGTGGGTCCGAGCCGAAGCCGACGTCGCGCGCGAGGCGGGCAAGCTCGTCCAGCTGACGCTCGACGGCGCCCGATTGCCGATGCCGTTCAACCGCATCCAGTGCGCCGAGCTGATCGGCTGGACCGGCGATCCGTCCGCTCCGGGCTGGCGAAAGGTCGCCGAGTCCGTCGCCGCGCTGGCTGGCGGCGCTTCACGGGCTGAGCCCGCAGTCCCAGCGCGGCCACTCGCCGCCGAAATGCCTTCCGTGGCCGTCATTCCGTTCGTGAACCTCTCGGGCGACCCGGAGCAGCAATACTTTACCGAAGGCATGGTCGAGGAGATCGTCGCCGGCCTCTCGCGGTACAAGTCGCTGCGCGTGGTCGCAACCGGGGGCTCTATCCTGTCCGCCGGGTCGCCCGTCAGCCCGGGCGAGGCCGCACGCGCCGTCGGCGCCCGCTATTTGCTGGAGGGCAGTGTCCGGAAGGCGGGGTCGCGCGTGCGCATCACGCTGCACCTCATCGACGCTGCGAGCGGCGGCGAGCTGTGGGCGGACCGCCTCGAGGACGCGTTAGACGACGTATTCGCGTTGCAGGACCGGGTGGCTGAACGCGTCGCCGGCGTCGTCGAGATCGCCGTTCAGGATGCGGACGTGCGCAAGGCGGCCGAGCGACCTACCCAGGACCTCAGCAGCTATGACCTCTTCCTGCGGGCGACGTTCCTCTTTCGGATCTCGCGAAAGCCGGAGATCGAGCAGGCCATCGATTGTCTGGATCAAGCGGTCGCCCGCGACCCGAACTTCGCCATCGCCATGTCGCACGCCTGCGTCTGCCTGCGACAGATGCTGGATCACGGCTGGACCGCCGATCCGGATGGGGTTCGCCGCAAAGGGCTCGACTACGCCGAGCGTGCAATGCGCATCGCGCCCAACGACCCGCGCGTTCTGGCCCAGGTCGCGATGGGTGTGCCGGGGCTGGAGGGGCGCATGGACCGGGCCCTCTCGCTGGTCGACCGCGCCACCGCGCTCAATCCAAACTCCGGCTTCCTCTGGCTGGCTTCCGGATCGATCCGGCTGCGCAACGGCGATCCGGAAACCGCCGCGGCGCATCTCGAGCGCGCTCTGCAGCTGGACCCCATCTCGTCGATCAGCAGCTACATGCGCATGTACCTGGCGGCGGCGCGCTTTCAGCAGCGGAGACTCGACGAGGCGCTGGCGCTCTACGAGACGACCACCTACCGGCTGCCCGTCAGCTACGTCATCCTCGCGTCGCTCTATGGCCACCTCGGCCGCTTCGGCGAAGCCAGGCAGGCGCTGGCGCAGCTGAACGACCTCGCCGCCGGGTCGGTCGACAAGCTCGTCGAGATCTGGTTCCCCCGCGCCGAATACCGTCAGTTGCTGATGGACGGGCTCAGCGCCGCGTCCCTGGCGACGGCGTCCGGCGCGTCGGTGAGCAGCGCAGCGCCGGCGGCGACCTGATCGCTAGCTTAGCCGCGTCCTTCCAACCGCACGGCCGAGGCGCGCCGCGCCGGCGTTGGTCAAGAGCGCCGGCGTGAACGAGGCGTGCTTCAGGCCCGTGAAGATGTCGCGCAGGCAGCGCTGGATCGGGTTCGCGGCGAAGATGACCTTCGTTCCGGCGTAGTCGAAGGCGAAGATCACCATTTCGCGCGCGGCCCGCGTCAGGATCTGCGCCGCCTGGCTGGTCTCCAGGGCAAGCGCGGCGTCGGCATGGCCGTGGCGATCGTGCTCCGCGACCAGGCTCAGAAGATAGGCGCGCGCCGCCTTCAGCCTGCCTTCCAGCTCGCCGACGCCGAACTGGACGACGTTGTCGTCGGCCAGCGTGCCCTCGCCGACGGTGCGCTTGGTCTTCGGCGCCGCGGCCAGGAGCTCGTCAACCGCGCGTCGGGCCACGCCCGCCGCGAACGCGGCCAAGCCGATCTGATTCAGCTGGACGCCGTAAGCCGCGGAAATCACGCTCGACGTCGGCTCCGGCGTGAACGGATACTCGAACGTGCGGTGAGCCGGCGTGAAGCGGTCGTCGATCGTGTACTCGATACTGGTGGTGGCCCGCAGCCCCATCACATCCCAGCTGTCCGGCTGGATCGTCACGTCGGTCTTCGGCAGGATGTGGGCGCGGAACCACTGGGCGCCGCTGCGGTCGGCAAGCGGCGCCGCAACCAGCACCCAGCGGGCGTGCGCGCTGCCCGAGCCCATGCTGAAGGCGCCGCTCACCCGAAAACCGCCGTCCACCGGCTTCGATGAGGCCCGCGGCAGCAGCGACGTCCACATCGCGACCGGGCCGCCGCCGAACACCTCGTCGACGGCTTCCGGCGTTGCGCCGCGGCAGGTGAAGTCGGCGATCGCCGAACAGACCGAAAGGCACCATCCAGCAGACCCGTCCGCCCGCGCCACTTCCTCGACGGTCTCGAAGAACGCCGCCCGCGAGCAGGCCTCGCCGCCAAGGGCGCGGGGCAGCAGCATGGCGAAGAGGCCGGCGCCCAGCATCGCCTGGCCAACCCGGTCGGTCAGCCGCCCCAGCCGCTCGCCCTCCAGCGCTTCGGCGCTGATCAGCTCATAGAGGCCGCGCGCGCGCTCGAGCGCGCTGGTCGTAGACCCGGAGACGCCGCTGACGTCGTTCGGCATGCCTCGCCCCTTGCCGCCTCACTGCCCGCCGAACATATCACCCGCCGCGCGCGCAGATGGCCTCGGTCTGCCGGATAATCACCCGGTCGAACTCCTTGGTCCCGTCGGGAAGCTCGCCGTAGGGCCGCAGGTCCGGGTGCAGGCGCCGCTGGCGATCCTGCTTTTGCGCCAGCGGGCAGGCGCGCCACCCGTCCATGCGCCGTTCGGCGCTCCAGCGCTCATGCTCGAGCTCGGCCAGAGCCTCCAACTGGCTGGCGTCCTCGAACAGCTTCCGGCCAGGGGGGATCCGCGGCAGCGACCCGGCGCTATGCTCGAGCGCGATCCCGGCGCTGGCCAGCACGGCGGGGATATGCGCTACCGCGTGGCGGTTCGAGCGGCGGAAGACTTCGGCCAGCTCGTCCCACGGGCGCGCGGCCGGCTTGTCCTTCTCCTCCGGCGGCAGCGAAGCGATGTAGGCTTCGTGGTAGGCGCGCGCCGCGGCGTCTGGCGCGTCGGCCAGGAACTCGGTCGTCGCCAGCACCGAACGGATATCGCCGAACGGCGTCAACGCGCTCAGCCCCTCTCCGTGCTCGTTCGCCGGCAGCGACAACACGCCCGGCTCCCGCAGACGCACGAAGATCGGTGGCCGTTCGACATCGGCCGCGCGCAGCAGCGACTGCAGGACCGAGGCGGTCGACAGCGCGGCCGCGTCGCGGCTCAGGCAGACGTAGACGAGAGTCAGCGGCCCGCCGGCCGCCAGGGCGAGCCCGATCTGCCCCGGCTCGGGTCTGAGGGCCGCAGCCCCGATCTCGCCGTCGATGAAGACGCACTCGGCGCACTGGTCGAGCTCCGGTGCGCGCACGCGCAGCACGCCTTCCTTCGCCTTCGCGCGCGGGTCGACGATCACGATCCGCGGGGGACCGAGGCCGGTGGTCCGGCAGTTGATGATCAGGTCGTGCAGGATCTCCTGTCCGACGGTCCCAAAGCCGATGATCAGGGCATGCACGCGCGGCTGGCCGGCGCCGCTGGCGATCAGGAACGGCGGATGGGCGGCGTGCAGTGCCCGCGCCGCGACCGAGGCGATCGAGAACACGCGCGTGCGGTGGTCGTTCAGCGTGACAGCCACCTCGTCGGCCAGCCGCGTGTCGTTCATCAGCAGCGTCATCTGCGCCGCCGGCGCGGCGGCGCGCGCGGCTCTGGCGAGCGCCAGCGCGTCGGCGTCGTTGTCGTCCACGACCAGCACGTAGCGTGCGCCTTTCGCGTGCGCGCCGACCGTGCGCGGTCTGTCTCCCGCGGGCCACTGCAACGCAATCGCCGCAAGGCCCGCCGTCCCGAACGCGGGCGCCCCCAGCCACAGCACCGAGCGGCGCCTGGCATGCGCGATCTCGAAGGCGCCGGACGCACGATCGGGGCCGCCGATCAGGATCACGTCCTGCTTCAGCCAGCGCGCCAGCGAGGTGGCCAGCTGTTCGTGCAACAGCGCGGCGACCGCCAGCAGGCTTGTGATGACGGCGAAGGCGCCTGTCCACCGAGCGATCAGGAACCGCCAATCGCTCGCGCCGATCCCGTGGCTGTAGCTGTCGTTGTTGATCTCGAACAGCGCCATGGCGCGATAGACGGCGTCGTCGACGCGCGCGCCGTTGGCCAGCCAGCCCCACGCGCCCAGCGCCATCGTCAGGCCGGCTGCGACCGGGATCAGCCAGACGAGCTGGAACGGGAACAGCCCGTGCTTGCCTCGCATCTCCATGGCTTGATCGGGGCCCGGAAGGAGAGGCGTTACGCGCCCTTCGGGGGGCGCAGGTCCATGCCCGAGATGGCCTGGAAGCGGTCGAAGTAGACATCGTCGTCGAGCGTGTCGGAGAGGCCGATCCACTGCTCGTCGGTCTGGCTGGCGCGCAAGCCCAGGAACGGCTCGGCGTCGGGGCCGGTCGGGTTGCGGAACTTCGTGCTGCGACCCTCGATGATGTCCTTGATCGTCTCGGCCACGATCGACGGCGGCGGCCCGCCGCTCGCGGTCGGCAGATAGAAGGCGCGCATGCGGCCGCCGTGCGGATAGGGCGACCCCTGCCTGACCTTCGGCAGGTTCTCGATGGTCATGGGGGTTGCGATGATGCCGGGCTCGACCACCGCCACGCGGACGCCAAACGCGCCAAGCTCCTGCGCCAGCGCTTCGCTCATCGCCTCGGTGGCGAACTTCGAAGCCGAATAGGCGCCCGACGCCATGCCGACGATCTTGGCGGCGATCGATGTGACGTTGACGATCGTCCCGGAGCGCCGCGTGCGGAACGCCGCGGCCACCGCCTTGCAGCAGCGCAGCGTGCCGAAGAAGTTGGTGTCCATCACCTGCTGGAACTTCTCCAGCGTCTCGTCCTCGACCGCATTGATCGAGTAGATGCCGGCGTTGTTGACCAGCACGTCCAGCGTTTCCGGCCGGCCCGCGTCGGAGGCGAAGAGCTTCGCCACCGAGGCATCGGAGTCGACGTCCAGCTCGGCGAGCGTGATCGGCAGGCTCTCGCGCGCGGCCACGCCCTCGAGATCGCTTTCGGCGGGGCGGCGCATGGCGGCGACCACGTCGTAGCCGGCGCGAGCCAGTACGAGCGCTGTCTCGCGACCGATCCCCTTGCTCGCGCCGGTAATCAGCACCTTGGCCATCGCTCGCCCTCCTCGCGGGACCGCCGCTATCTATGGCGTGGCGCCGGCCGGAGGGCAAACCGGCCGGGCGCAGCAGGGCGGGGTCTAGAGCCCCCGGGGATCGCCGGCGACGAGGCGGCCGTGCTCGATCCAGCGCGCCTGCGCCGCGCTGAACTTGCGCGTCGCCATCGCCTGGTAGCGGGCAAGATCCTCCGCAGTGAGGACCTCTCGCCAGCGCCCGTTCGTCCCCTTGTTGATGAAGCGGTCCGCGCCGCCCTCGAAGGCCATGGCGAGCTCCGGCATCATCGCCTCGCCCTGCGATTTCATCGTCTCGAACCGGGCGGCGGCTGCCAGCTCGGCGAGCAGCGCCTGGGGCGTTTCGATGTCGAGGAAGCGCGATATCCGTCGCATCTCGCCTTCCAGATCGGCCTTCAGGTCGTTGAAGTGGACGAAGAGGAGGTTCTCCCGCTCGCGTTCCGCCCAGTAGGTGTTCTCGAACTCGAAAAAGCCCACGTCGCCGTCGCCGCCCTCGCGGGCGGCGTCCTGCATCCACTGCTGAAAGAACGCGCGCGGATCCTCGGGCGTCCCCGCGTGGCGGTCCGAGATCGCGTGCGCGGGCGGGGCGTTGGCCACGATGCGCGCGCGGATCTCCGGCCGGAACGCCAGCATGTGGTTGTGGAACGACATGAAGGCGTCGCGGCCGTCGCGGGCGACGTGGATGTACTTGACGCCCTCGAACAACGGCAGGCTGTCGAAGGGCAGGTGGGACTTTACGCACCGGCGGTGGGTCTGCGCCTCCAGCGTTGCGAGGTTCTCTTCGATCGGCGCGAAGAAGGTGGCGTCCAGCCAGGGCGAATTCTGCAGGAACTGGCGCGGCGCTGGCGACTGGAAGAC
Source organism: Caulobacteraceae bacterium (assembly GCA_035295705.1). Taxonomy (GTDB): domain Bacteria; phylum Pseudomonadota; class Alphaproteobacteria; order Caulobacterales; family Caulobacteraceae; genus Poindextera. The sequence continues at coordinate 2,969 of DATGIN010000220.1, read as the reverse complement.
GAGAAGATCGACGATCCGCTGCGTCCAGGTGGTGCCGCACTTGGGATAGGTGGCGACGACGATGTCGCCCTCGCGCGGCTGGAAGTCGTCCCAGCGATGGCTGTCCATCGTCGCGGTCACGGTCTTCCGCGTCGGCGCGCGCAACAGCGTCGGCATTTCGCCCTCCCCCGCGCGTTGGCCTCAGGCCGTCGCCTGCTGTCGCAACCGTTCGGTGACGGCCTCGAAGAGGTCCGTGTCGTCCCAGCCCGCCGCCCGCTTGTCGCCGACGGCGAACTGCGGCGGCACGGCCTCGGGGCCGGCCCCGGGCGGCAGCGGCGGCGAGAAGTAGCCCAGCGCGTAGCTGCCCATGGCGTAGCCCAACAGCGCCTGCAGCTTGGGATCCAGCGTCCGCGCGATCGCCGGCGGGCACGACAGGTACTGGTTCTCCTCCTGGCGGAGCCAACCCAGGCAGTAGGTGAGGTTGATGCCGATGCGGTCCTCGCGCGTGGTGTTCGCGCCGCCGCCGTGGATCACCGAGCCCGAGTAGACCAGGACCGAGCCGCGCTCCATTTCCGCGAAAGCGATCTCGTGCGGTTCGGCGTGGCGCTCGTCCGGCCAGGCCGGGCTGCCGGGCGCGACCTGGGTCGCTCCGTTGGCTTCAGTGAAGTCGGTCATCGCCCAGATGGTGTTCAGCTGCGGCTCGATCCCGTGCAGGAACCCGCCCCACGCGTACTTGTCGCGATGCAGCGGCTGCTTGGTCTGCCCCGGCCCGATGCGGATGACCTGCGTCAGGTGCAGCTGGTAGCGGTCGCAGGTCGGCAACAGGAAGCCGTCGCAGGCGGCGAGCACCAAGGGATGCATGACGAGCTCGCGACAGGCAGGCGAGCGCGCCACGAGCGCTCCGGTCCGCGTGGTCTGAAAGCCCGTGAAGGCGTCGCGGCCGACGCCGGTGGCTTCGACATAGGGGTCGATCTCGGCGCGCACCTTGGCGATCGCGGCGTCGTCCAGCACCCGGCCGACGATCAGCGCGCCGTCGGTCTTGAGCGCCTCGACGATGACCTCCGGCGCAACGTCCGCGGTCACATGCTTCAGCGTGGGCATCCTGGCCTCCTTCGCACCGATGTCGGCCCGCCCTCGCCGGCGCGTCAAGGTCGCGGGCTGCATCTTTGATCGCCAAGCCCGCCCCCGTGTCCCTTCTCCCTCGGCCTCTCACGCCCTACCTCTGTCAGCGGAACAGCGGAGGGCGCGAAGGTGGCTGACATTCCCTATTCGACGGCGCTGATCGTCGGCGCCGGGCCGGGCATCAGCGCCTCGCTGGCGCGCGGTCTCGCCGGCGCGGGGCTCGCGGTCGGCCTCGCCGCCCGCAACGTCGACAAGCTTGGCCCGCTGGCGAAGGAGACGGGTGCGAAGACCTTCGCCGCCGACGCCGGCGATCCCGGCGCGGTGGCGCGCCTCTTCGAGCAGGTCGACGCGTCGCTCGGCGAGCCCGACGTTGTGGTCTTCAACGCCGGCGCCCGCGTGCGCGGCCGCATCACCGAGCTCGAGCCCGACGCGGTGCGGCGCGCCTTCGACGTCGCGGCCTTCGGCGGCTTCCTCGTCGTGCAGCAGGCGGCGCGTCGCATGCTGCCGAAGGAAAAGGGCGCCATCTTGCTGACCGGCGCGACCGCCAGCGTGAAGGGTTTCCCGCTCTCGTCGGCGTTCGCCATGGGCAAGTTTGCGCTGCGGGGCCTCGCCCAGTCGGCCTACCGCGAACTCGGCCCGCTCGGGATCCATGTCGCGCACTTCGTCATCGACGGCGGCGTGCGCAGCGCCAACCGCCCCGACCCGGCCGACCACCCCGATTCGACGCTCGACCCGGACGCGGTCGCGCAGGCCTACATCGACGTGCTTCGCCAGCCGCGCAGCGCCTGGAGCTGGGAGATCGAGCTGCGGCCCTGGGTCGAGCGGTTCTAGCGCCGATCAGGCCGCGGCGGTGGCGGCCGCGCGCAGTTGCTCGCGCAGCGCTTCGATCGGCATCGGACGCCCGAACAGGTAGCCCTGGAAGGCGTGCACGCCGGCGATCTTCAGGAACTGGCGCTGGTCGTCGGTCTCGACGCCCTCGGCGATGACCTTCATCCCCAGCGCCCGGCCGATGCCGACCACCCCGTGGACGACCGCGGCCGCTTCCACATCGCCGCTGCAGCTGTCGATGAACAGCTTGTCGATCTTCAGCTTGTCGAAGTCGAACAGCCTTAGGTGACTGAGGCTCGAGTAGCCGACGCCGAAGTCGTCGAGCGCCACCTTCACGCCGATCGCGTGCAGCTGATCGATGCTGCGCCGCACTTCGTCGACGCCTTGCAGGATCGCGGTCTCGGTGATCTCGATCTCGAGCCGGTGCGGGTCGAAGCGCCGCTTTTCGATCAACTCGGCCACCTTCTCGACGAAGCCGGGCTCGTTGAAATCGAGCGCCGAGGCGTTCACGGCGACGGTGACGCCCGCAAGGTCGGCCGTGTCGCTCAGCGCCCGCTCCAGCGCCCAGAACGTCAACGGCGTGATCGCGCCCCGCCGCTCGGCCAGGGGGATGAAGACCGCCGGGCTGACCAGGCCCCGCGTGGGGTGCGTCCAGCGCGCCAACGCCTCGCAGCCGATGATGGTCCCCTCGCGGGACACCTGCGGCTGGTAGGCGAGGTCGAGCTCGCCGCGCTCGGCGGCGACGCGCAGATCGTCCAGCAGGGCGTCTTCCTCACGCTCGGCCGCGGCGCGCGCCAGCTCGGCGACCGAGGTCGCCGGGGCCGGATCGCCCAGCGCCGCCAGCGTCTTGTCCATGAGGGGGCGGATCTGGGCGATGGCGTCCTTGTCGACGACGCCGCTCTCGCGCGCCGCCAGCTCGATGTGCGCCGTCAGGGCGGCGACGGCGCGCGCGCCGATGTTGAAGCTCATCGACTTCAACGCGTGCGCGGCGCGGGCGGCCTCGGCAGGCTCGCGCGCGCCTTCGATCGCCGCGACGCTCT
>DATGIN010000219.1:0-33239 GCA_035295705.1 Caulobacteraceae bacterium | reverse complement strand
ACGGCATTGGCGTCGCTGGTGCTCGTCGCCGCTCCGATCGCCTACCTGCTAACGCGCCCGCGCCCAACGGGGGTTCTCGCCGACCCAAACGCTGCCGGCCAGTTCGGTTTGATCCTGGTGGCCGCCGCCGCGTTTCTGTGGATCGCCGCCTACCTCGTCCAACAGGGCCGCCGCCTAGCGGCGGACGCACGACGAGCGAGGATGTTGGCCGAAAGCCTGCTCGCGCCCGCCGCTCTCGCTGCGCGCGACACCGCCGTCACCCTTGCCGCCGTGCGAGCGGAGATCGAGCGCGCCCGCGACACTGCCGCCGACGCGCAGGCGGGACTGAGCGTCCTTCGCGAAGCGCTGGCGCGCGACAGCGCCAAGCTGGCCGCCGCTGCGGCTGACTCGCGACGCGCCGCCTCGGAGCTCGCGCAGGGGCTGGCCGCGGAGATTCGACGGCTCGAAGAGTTGTCGTCGGGCCTCGACGCGCGAACCAAAGCCACCGCCGCGGCCATCGAAGGGCACGCGCGCATGGTGGGCGAGGCGTCCGACCTCGCGGAGACGCAGATCCGTGAGGCGGAGGCGGCCCTGGCTGCCCGCGCCGCCGACCTTGCCGCCGCCGCCGGCGAGGCAGGCGACGCCGCAAGGCTGGCCAGCGATACGCTGAACAGCCAGATCGAACGGCTCGAGATGGTCAATTCCAGCGCGGCCGACCAGGCCCGTGCGATCGAGGAGAGCCTCTCCGAACAGCGCGCCAGCCTGGTGGCGGCCACCCACGGCATGCGAGCCGACCACGAAGCCTACGCCGCGCAGTCGGAGTCGCAGCGGGCGCAACTGGTCGGGATCGCCGCCCAGACGCGCGAGAGCGCGAGCGAACTCCACCAGGCAGCAGCGCAAAGCGGCGAGGTCCTTCGCCAGATGCTCGAGGCGGCGGCCGAACAGCTCCGCAGCGTGACCAAGCTGGCTGAGGAGGAGCGCGACAAGCTCGGGGTGATGACTTCGCAGGCGCTGGGCGACATCGCCGCCATCGCCGGGCGGGAGCGCGAAGCCCTGGAAGCGAAGGCGCGCGCGGCCCGCGGGCTGATGGCGGGCGCCTCCGCCGAGGCGCAGGAGCGTGCGCAAGCCTCGTTCGACGCTCGCCTCGAAGACGCCAAGCGGATGATCGACCAGTCCACCGCGCTGATCGATCAAGCCGGCGCGCGGATCAACGAGCGGTTGGCGGCCGGCGCCGAAGCCGCGCGCGGCGCCCTTACGGCGCTCGAGGTGGTGTTGCGCGAAGTCGACCAGCGCCTTGCCCAGGCGCCGGCCGAGGCCGAGGCGCAGACCGCGGCGATCCGCCAGAACGTCGAGCGCGGCATCGAGGCGCTCATGGACTCGGCCAGGCGGGCCGCCGAGGAAACCCGCAGCATCGACGCCGCCTTCCAGGAGCGGGTGCGGCGCAACTACGACATGCTGAGCGAGGCGGTGCGCCTGATGGGCGTTGTCGCTGGAGCGGCCGGAAACGATCGCGTCCGCGCCCGCGCGGCGCCGGCCTTGGAGGCGCCGCCCAGCCCGCCTGCAGCCGAACGAACCCCCGCGGAGCGGCCTCCGCCTGCGGCGGCCGCGGCGGCTCCTCAGACTGCCGTCAGCGCGGCCCCACCGCCCAGTCGCGCGCCGATGGATGCGCTCACGCGGCCGCGGCTCAAGCTCACGCCGACGGCGACCGACGCCGAGTTCAAGCAGGTCTTCCAGGCCGCGGGGGGACGCGAGCAACCGGAAACGATCGGCGACAGCTGGACGTGGAAGGAACTGCTGTCGTCGATGGACAAGCCCGACGAGGCGGACGACGAGGCGCTGAGCCGCACCATCCTCGACGAGATCGAGGCGATGGGCATCGACGCGGGAGCGCTCGTTCCGCGCGCCCAGATGGACGAGATCCTAGCTGTCCGCCGCTCGGGCGACGCGGCCCCGGCGCGCGACCTGGTGCGACGGCTGGCGCCGGCCGCCGTGCGGCGGCTTTCGCGGCGGGTGATGACCGACAAGGCCTTCCAGGGCAACGCGGAGCGCTACGTGCGCCGCTACGCCGGCCTCCTGAATGAAGCCGCCGGCCGCGACGGCGGCGACGCTGCGATCGCCGGCCTGCTCGGATCGGACCAAGGCCGCGCGTATTTGCTGCTCGACGCCGCGATCATCGACGCCCGGCCCTGAGGGCGGATGCCGCTCCGCACCCGACTGATGCTCGGTCTTGCCGCGCTCAGCGGCCTGCTGGCCGTCGCGGCAGGCGCATTTGGCGAGCATGGCGAGGCGAATGCGGTCGCGAAGGACTGGCTGAGGACCGCCGCCGAATACGGGCTGGTCCACGCCCTTGCCGTCTACGCCGCCTTCGCGCTGATGCGCGCCGGCGCGCGCTTTGGCGAGATCGCCGGGTGGCTGCTCTTGGCCGGCGGGATTGCCTTTGCCTGGTCTCTTGCCTTGATGGCGCTCAGCGGCAACCAAGCCTTTGGGCTCGTCACCCCTGTCGGCGGCGCGGCGATGCTGGCGGGCTGGCTCGCCATGGCGGTCGCGGCGTTGGCTGGCGCGCGCGGGGCCTGAGCCGAAGCTTCGCATCTTGTTTCGCCGAGCGCGAAGCCGCTATTGAACGGCGCTCCCCCAAAGGCTCCAGGAACACCGCCATGTCCGACGCGCTCGCCGCCATGATGCCGCCGGTGCAGTACGCGCAGATCAACGGCATCCGCATGGCCTACTACGAAGCGGGACCGAAGACCGGCGTCCCGGTCGTGCTGTGCCACGGATTTCCCGAGCTCGCGTTCTCCTGGCGGCATCAGCTGAAGGCGCTCGCCGACGCGGGCCGCTGGGTGATCGCTCCGGACCAGCGCGGCTATGGGCTGACCGACCGCCCCGCGCCGGTCGAGGCCTACGACATCGAGAACCTGACCGCCGACATCACAGGCCTGCTCGACCATCTCAGCGTCGAGAAGGCCGTCGTCGCCGGTCATGACTGGGGCGGCATCGTGGTCTGGCAGATGCCGCTCCGCCACCCGGACCGCACGGCAGGCGTGATCGGCCTCAACACGCCGTTCATGCCGCGCGCGCCGGTCGACCCGATCGCCATCATGCGCGAGCGGATGGGCGAGGAGATGTACATCGTGCACTTCCAAAAGCCGGGCGAGGCTGACGCGGTCCTGGCCGGCGACGTTGAGAAGGCGATGAACTTCTTCCTCCGCCGTCCCATGCCGGGGGAGGCGCCGACATCCGCGGGGCTGGCCACCGAACGCAAGCCCGGCGAGCCGTCGGCCTTTGCGCTGATCAACATCCTCAAGGCCTACAACGCCGAATTCGACCCGCGCCCGAAGTTCCTGACCGACGACGAACTCGGCGTCTTCGTCGACACGTTCGAGCGGACCGGCTTCACCGGCGGCATCAACTGGTACCGGAACTTCACCCGCAATTGGGAGCGCTCGGCGGCAATTCCGGACAAGGTCACAGTCCCCTCGCTGATGATCATGGCCGAGAAGGACGCGGTTCTTCCCCCATCGGCCGCCGATGGCATGGAGGCGTACGTCGCCGACTTCGAGAAGACCCTCGTCAAGGACTCCGGCCACTGGACGCAGCAGGAGCAGCCGCAAGCCGTGAATGCGGCGATGCTCGACTGGCTGGACCGGCGGTTTCCGCAGTAGAAGGAAACCGAATGGAACGTTCCTCCGCTCCGCCTGCCCCCGCCCTGTCCGCCGGCCCCAGGCGCGGCCTTTATCCCGAGATAGAACCGGCGACGTTCGGCTGGCTCGAAACCGGCGGCGCGCACGAGGTCTACTACGAGGAATGCGGTCGCGCCGGCGGTAAGCCGGCGGTCGTGTTGCACGGCGGACCCGGCGGCGCGATCAATCCGACGATGCGCCGCTTCTTCGATCCCGCGCGCTGGCGCGTCATGCTGTTCGACCAGCGCGGCTGCGGCAAGTCGCGGCCGAACGCGCTGCTGGAAGACAACGACACCTGGGCGCTGATCGAGGACATCGAGCGTCTCAGGGAGCACATGGGCGTCGCGAAGTGGACTGTCTTCGGCGGCTCCTGGGGCTCGACGCTGGCGCTCGCCTACGCGATCACCCACCCGCAGCGGGTCGAGTCGCTGATCCTGCGCGGCGTCTTCCTGCTGACCGAGCGCGAGACCCACTGGTTCTACCAGGACGGCGCCTCGATGATGTTCCCGGACGCATGGGCCCGCTTCGTCGAGCCGATCCCGGAGCGCGAGCGGGGCAACCTGCTGGCCGCCTACCACCGCCGCCTGACACACGCCGACCCGAAGGTGCAGGCTCGCGCCGCCGCGGCGTGGAGCCAGTGGGAGGGCGACACGATTTCGCTGCGCGGACCGGAGGCGCGGCCGGCCAAGTTCAACGAGGTTGATTTCGCCGTCGCCTTCGCGCGCATCGAGTGCCACTACTTCGTCAACCGCGGATTCTTCCCCGAGGACGGCTGGATCCTCAAGAACGTCGGCAAGATCCGCCAGATTCCGGGCTGGATCGTGCAGGGCCGCTTCGACGTAGTGACGCCGATGGAGTCCGCCTGGCGGTTGAAGGAGGCCTGGACGAAGGCGGAGTTCGAGGTTGTTTGGGACGCCGGCCACGCCTCGACCGAGCCAGGCATCATCGATGGCCTGGTGCGCGCCACCGACCGCGCGCTTTCGATCTGACCCTCAGTGCGTGGGGCCGAGCGCGACCGCGGCGGTCAATGAAGCGAGGCTGAGCAGCGCAAGGCCGGCGCGGACCACGTGCGACCACTCCCAGCGGTCGCGCAGCCGCCGAAAGTCGAAGCCGGCCGGGGCGCGGCCCCACGGTCCGCCCGCTTCGCGCTCCGCGGCGGTCGCCCGGTTCAGCGCCTGCGGATTCAGCCAGACCTTGTTGGCCGGGCGCGCCATCAGCCAATAGGAGACGTTCATGCCAAACAGACCGGCCATCGAGGCGCTGACCCACCAGAAGGCGGGAGAACCGATCGGGGTCGAGACCAGCAGCGCCAGCACCGCGAACACGGCCGCCGCCTCGGCGAGGCTGGAGACCGCTGCTCCGGCATAGCTGGCGGTCTGCACCGCCACGTAGGTCGCGCGATCCAACCGCCGTCGGCCCGGGAACTCGAGCGCATGCGCCAGCGACACGGCCATCGCGACGGTCAGGAGCAGCAGGGCTGCGACTTCGACTATGATCATCGGGCGCCTCAGGCCCCGGCCCCACCATCGGAACCGCGCGCAGCGGCGATGGTTCCGGCGGGCGCCGTTCCGTGAACTGAGGGGCTCGTACGGCCCAAGCTCGGCGGTGAAGCTTGACGCCGCGCGCCGCAGGCGCCGCACTTGCCACGCCGCCGGCGCATACGTCCGGCGGACCCTGGGGGAGAACGCTCGTGCCGATAGCAGCCGTCAACGGTCAGAGGCTCTACTACGAGGACACGGGCGGCGATGGCCCTCCGGTCATCTTCAGCCACGGCCTCTTCATGGACCACGAGATGTTCGCGCCGCAGGTCGAGGCGCTCAAAGACCGCTACCGCGTCATCACCTGGGACGAGCGTGGGCACGCCGGAACCGCCGGACCAGCGTTGAAGCCGTTCAGCTACTACGACTCGGCGGACGACAACGTCGCGCTGCTCAAGTATCTGGGGATCGAGCAGGCGGTGCTCGCCGGCATGTCGCAGGGCGGTTTTCTGTCCCTGCGCGCGGCGCTCACTCATCCGCAGGCGGTCAAGGCGCTTGTCCTGATCGATACGCAGGCCGGCCAGGAGAACCCGGCGGCGATGGCTGGCTACGAGCAGCTGATCGACGGGTGGGTCGCGGGCGGCCTATCGGACTCGACCGCCGACTTCGTCGAGCGCGTCATCCTGGGCGACGGCTGGGCCGGCGCTGGGGCCTGGAAGGCCAAGTGGAAAACGATGGCCCCGCACAACGTGCGCGGCTGCTTCAACGCCATCGCCGAGCGCGACGACATCACCGCGCGCCTTAGCGAGATCAAGGTCCCGACGCTAATCATCCACGGCGACGCCGACGCCGCGATCCCCCTGGAGGGGGCGGAGGTCTTGGCGCGGGAGATCCCCGCGGCCGAGCTGGTCGTCATTCCGGGCGCCGGCCACGCGGCAAACCTTACCCATCCCGAGCTGGTGAACCCGGCGATCGAGCGCTTCCTCGCTCGCGTCGCCTGACGCTTCGTCGCCCCTCCTCCACGGCGTCGCTGTGTCAGCCTTGACACATTCCGGCGTCGGGCCACTCTGGCGGCGGTGTCGCCAATCGGGGGCCATCATGCGTGTCGTAGTGCTTGCAGCCGCGGCGATCGCCGCGGGAATGGTCGGGGTCTCTGCAGCGTGGGCGGCCGACAACCGCACCATGGACGCCGGCATGGCGATGGGCCCTATGAGCATGGGCGTGCCGATGGCGCCGATGCCGTCGGTATACGGCGGCGATGCGGACAAGCCGGGTGCGCCGCTGTTCAAGGGCCTTGGCGACCACCACCACCCGATTTCCAGCCATAACCCGCAGACCCAGCTCTACTTCGACCAGGGCGTGAACCTGCTGTACGGCTTCAACCACGCCGAGGCGATCCGCTCGTTCCGCGAAGCGGCCAGGCTCGATCCAGACTGTGCGATGTGCTGGTGGGGCATGGCGTTCGCGCTTGGGCCGAACATCAATCTGCCCATGCAGGACGATGCGGTGACGCCCGCCTGGCAGGCGCTCGGCCACGCCCGCGCGCTGGAGCCAAAAGCCTCGCCGGAAGAGCGCGATTGGATCGAGGCGCTTGCCGTTCGCTACAGCGCCGATCCGAAGGCCGATCGTCACGCGCTGGACGAAGCCTTCGCGCAGGCCATGGGCAAGCTGTGGGCCGCGCACCCCGACGACCTCGACGCCGGCGTCTTCTACGCCGAGGCCATGATGGACACCCAGCCCTGGGACTACTGGCAAGCCGACGGCGTCACGCCCAAGGGACATGCAACCGAGATCGTCTCGGTCCTTGAAGGCATCATCAAGCGCGCCCCCGACCATCCCGGCGCGCTGCATCTTTATATCCACGCGGTGGAGGCCACGACGACGCCGGAGCGGGCCGAGGCGGCCGCCGACCGGCTGGAAACGCTGATGCCGGGCGCCGGGCACGTCGTGCACATGCCCTCGCACATCTACTACCGGGTCGGCCGCTATGAGGATGCGGTCAAGGTCAACGAGCTCGCGGCCACCGTGGACGAGGCCTACATCGCCGCTTGCAAGGCGCAGGGCTTCTATCCGGTCGGCTACTACGGCCACAACATCCACTTCCTGTGGACCTCGTCTGAGATGCAAGGCCGCTACGCCGCCGCGATCGGGGCCGCGCGGCGGCTGGTGAAGGCGGTCGACGTCGCCAACCTCGGCGAGACCATGGCGCCCGTCGAGCTCTACGGGTTCACCCCGGTTGCGACGCTGCTCCGCTTCGGCAAATGGGACGAGGTGCTGGCGGAGCCGCCTCCGCCGGCCAACCTCCACCTCGATACGGCGATCTGGCTCTATGCGCGCGGCTACGCGCACGCCAACAAAGGCGATCTGGCCGCCGCCCACGCCGATCGCGACAAGCTGAGCCAGCTAGTTTCGGCCGACTACTCGAAGTTCGATGCCTTTGGCATTCCGGCCCGGCAGATGGTCGACCTGTCGCAGGCGCTGCTCGACGCGGAAATCGCGCGCAAGTCGGGCGACATCGACAAGGCGGTCACGCTCTTCAAGGCCGCCGCGGTGATCGAGCACAGCCTCAACTACACCGAGCCGCCTTACTGGCATCAGCCGGTGAGCCACCTGCTGGGCGCGGCGCTCCTCGACGCGCACCGTCCGGCCGAGGCGGAGGCGATCTATCGCGAGAGCCTGAAGACCTACCGCGTCGACGGCTGGGCGCTGTTTGGGCTTGCGCAGGCGCTGCAGGCGCAGGGCGAGCACGACGAGGCGGCGAAGGTCATGGCCGACCAGAAGCGGGCCTGGGCATTCGCCGATGTCACGCTGACATCGTCGCGGTTCTAGCCGCCGCTTGGTTTCCGCCGCGTCGGGTGGCTAGGGTATCGGCTCGGTCAAGCGGGAGCGCTTCAGATGGCGGATGGGTCGGTGGCAGGCTTCGTAGGCGAGAAGTTCCCCGCCGTGCGCGAGGCGTTCGAGAATAACCTGGAGTCCGGGCTCGACATCGGCGCTTCGTTCGCCGCCACCAAGGACGGGCAGTTGATCGTCGACCTTTGGGGCGGGTGGGCGGACGAAGCCAAGACGCGGCCCTGGGAGAAAGACACCATCGTCAACGTCTACTCGACGACTAAGACGATGACGGCGCTGACCGCCCTCCTCGTCGCCGACCGCGGTGAGCTCGACTTCGGCCAGCGCGTCGCCCACTACTGGCCCGAGTTCGCCCAGAACGGCAAAGCCGACATCAAGGTCAGCCACCTGATGAGCCACTCCTCCGGCCTCGCCGGCTGGGAGGAGAAGGTCACGATGGAAGACATGTACGACTGGGAGAAAGCGACATCGCTGCTCGCCGCCCAGGCGCCGTGGTGGGAGCCCGGCACACAATCCGGCTACCACGCCATGACCCAGGGCTACCTGGTCGGCGAGGTGATCCGCCGCGTCACCGGAAAGACGGTCGGGACCGTGTTCCGCGAGGAGATCGCCGAGCCGCTCGGCGCGGACTTCCATATCGGCCTGCCGGCCAGCGAGGACGCTCGCGTGGCCGACCTCATCCCGCCGCCGCCCGGCTCGAGGTTCGGCGACGGCGAGGTCACCGGCCTCATGAAGAAGATGACCGGCAATCCCGACATCGACGTCATGGCCACACGCACGCGCGCCTGGCGCTGCGCCGAGATTCCGGCCGCCGGCGGAACCGGCAACGCCCGTTCGGTGGCAATCCCACACACGATCCTGGCGAACGGCGGCTTGGTGAAGGGCAAGCGCTTCATGTCCGAAGCCGGCGTCAGGAAGGCGCTCGAGCCGCAGATCTCCGGCAATGACCTGATCCTCAATGCACCGATCACCTTCGGCATGGGCTTCGGCCTGCCGGGCGATCTCATCCCCGTGCCCAACAAGAACACCATCTTCTGGGGCGGCTATGGCGGCTCGCTGATCCTGATCGACCTCGATGCCCGAACGACCATCGCCTACGTCATGAACAAGATGGGCATGACGACGCTGGGTGATACGCGCGCCTTCAACATGGCCGGCCCGCTCTGGGCCGGGCTCGCCGCGGCGTGACCTCCGAGGCCGATCGCCTGGCGGTCGAAGCCAGCCTCGAGCTGGCCGCCGAGCGCTGCGAGGACATCACCCCGCTCGTCTACCGCCGCCTGTTCGCCGAGCATCCTGAGATGGAGGCGCTCTTCCTTCGCGATTCCAAGGGGCTGGTGAAGGGCGAGATGCTCTCGCGCGCCATCGAGGCGATCCTCGACTTCATCGGCCCCCGCCGATACGCGCACCACCTCCTTCAATGCGAGGTGGTCACGCACGCGGGCTATGACGTGCCGCCCGAGGTGTTCCGGCTGTTCTTCGGCGTCGTCGCCCGCTCGCTGAAGGCGCTGCTGGGCGACGGCTGGAGCGGTGAGATCGACGCCGCCTGGAGCCGCCTTCTCGCCGACCTCGACTTCTACGTGACGCATCCGGACCAGGCCGCGACCGCCGCAGCGGTGGTCTAAGCCCTGCCCTCGCGGCAGGCTTGCAAGCGCCCTGGCTGGGCGCCCATGATTGGCCTCAGACCAGGAGGATGCGGACAGATGCCGCGCGCGAAGAACGGAGCAGTCGAACTCGAGTACGAGACGTTCGGCGACCCGCGGAATGACGCGATCTTGTTGATCAACGGGCTGGGGTCACAGATGACCCGCTGGCCGGAGGCATTCTGCGGCCTGCTGGTGGAGAAAGGTCTCTTCGTCATCCGCTTCGACAACCGCGACGTCGGTTTGTCGACCTGGCTCGAAAGCGGCCAGCACTACACCACGGACGACATGGCCAACGACGCTGCGGCGGTGCTGGACGCGGTCGGCAAGCCGCAAGCGCACATCGCCGGCGTCTCGATGGGCGGGATGATCGCCCAGGTGTTTGCGGCGAACCACCCGCAGCGGACGCTCTCCCTCACCTCGATCATGTCATCCAGCGGAAATCCGGGCCTGCCGACGGGCACGCCCGCGGCGATGGCGGCGCTGATGGCCCGGCCCATGGACCCTGGCGATGCCGACTTCATTTCCGAGAGCGTCAAGCGCGCCGAGACGATCGGCAGCCCGGGCTTTCCGTGGCCCGAGGGCGCGCTGGCCGCTCGCGCCCGCGCCGAAGCCGAGCGCGCCTTCAACCCGCGCGGCGTCGCCCATCAGATGGCGGCGGTGCAGGCCGGCGGCGACCGCCGGCCGAAGCTCGCCACGATCTCGGTCCCGACCGTCGTGCTGCACGGCGCCGACGATCCGCTGGTTCCGGTGGCGGCTGGCCGCGACACCGCCGCCAACATCAAGGGCGCCGAGCTGATCGTCGTGCCAGGCATGGGCCACGATCTGCCGCCGGCGCTCTACCCAACGTTCGTTGACGCGATCTGGACCGCGGTCACGCGCGCCCGCGCCGCCCAGCCAGCGACCGCCTGACCCGATCCAGAGGAGCCAACCCATGGCCGACGACGCGCCCAAGTTCATCACCCGGCTCCTGCCCGAGGATGAGTACACCCACACGCCCGAGGCGGCGGCGAACTACAACGAAAGCATGTACTTCAACGTCTTCGACCCGAAGACGAAGGTCGGCGGCTGGTTCCGCCTGGGCAACCGGCCGAACGAGCACTACGCCGAGATGAGCGTCTGCCTCTACCTCCCGAACGGGCGGGTCGCGTTCATGTTCAGGCGGGCGGAGGTCAAGGACAACTCGGAGATGAACGCCGGCGGCCTCAAGATCGAGGTTCTCGAGCCGTTCAAGCGCATCAAGCTGACGTTCGACGGCAAGCTTTGCCTGCTTGAGCGGCCGTTCGAAATGGCCGATCCGTCAACGGCTTTCCGCAACAACCCGCACCTGCCGTGCAAGGTCGACCTCGATTACGAAGGCGTGAGCCCGATGATGGGGGGCGAGACCGTCCGCGCCGACGGAAAGGCGCGTGAGCTCGATCCGGAGAAGTCCTTCGCGCGCGCTCACTACGAACAGCACGTAGCCGCCAGGGGCAGCTTTACGGTCGGCGACGAGACCTACCCGATCGATGGGTTCGGGCTGCGCGACAAGTCCTGGGGACCCAGGCACTGGTCGGCGATCAACTGGTACCGCTGGTGCCCGATGAACTTCGGCCGCGACTTCGGGATGATGTTGTCGGTGATCGCGGGCGAGGACGGCAAGCCGCGCCAGGGCGGCGTGGTCTTCCGCGACGGGATCCACGACCCGATCACCGAATGCGTCATGGACACCGACTGGGACGAGAATGGCTACCAGACTGCGCTCAGGGCCAGGGTCAGGACTGGCGGCGGCAAATCCTATGATGTCGACGGCAAGGTGATCTCACTGATCCCGTTGCGGAACCGGCGCACCACCCCGGACGGCAAGGGTCTGCAAACCCGGATCACGGAGGGCTTCACCGAGTACCGCTGCGACGGCCAGGTCGGCTATGGTCTCTCGGAGTACCTCGACCAGATCGTCGACGGGCGCCCCAGCGGCATGGACGGATGAACGATCAGCCGTTCCGCAAATACCAGTGCGGCAACTGCGGCTTCATCTATGACGAAGCGCTTGGGCTGCCCTTCGAAGGGCTGGCGCCGGGCACCCGCTTCGAGGACATCCCAGACGACTGGATGTGCCCCGACTGCGGCATGACGAAGGACCAATTCGACCTTCTGGAGGACGAGTGATGGACGAGCGGGTGCGGATCACGATCGAGGGCGGCGTCGCCGACGTGAAGCTCGTGCGCGCCGACAAGATGAACGCCCTCGACAACGCCATGTTCGAGGCGCTCGTCGCCGCCGGCGAGCGGATGAAGACCGAAAAGGGCGTCCGCGCCGTCGTGCTCTCCGGAGAAGGCCGCGCGTTCTGCGCCGGCCTCGACATGGGCAACTTCGGCCGCATGGCCGAGGGCGGCCACGACGGCGGGAACCCCGCATCGCGCTCGGACGAGCAGCTGGGCGCCCGCACGCATGGACCGGCCAATCGAGCGCAATACGCCTGCTGGGTCTGGCGCGAGGTCCCCGTGCCGGTGATCGCGGCGGTGCATGGCGTAGCCTTCGGCGGCGGCTTCCAGGTCGCCCTCGGCGCCGACATGCGCTACGTCGCGCCGGACGCGCGCCTGGCGGTCATGGAAATCAAGTGGGGCTTGGTGCCCGACATGGCCGGCACCCAGCTCATGCGCCACCTGGCGCGTGAGGACATCGTGCGCGAGCTCACCTACAGCGGCCGCGTCTTCTCGGGCGAAGAGGCCTTCCAGTACGGCTTCGCGACGCGCGTGTGCGCCGAGCCCTACGCCGAGGCGATGAACACCGCGCGGGAGATCGCTGCGAAGAACCCCGACGCCATCCGCGCCGCGAAGCGCATCCTCAACGCGGCCGTGCTTACCGACCCCACGACGGGGCTGACGCAGGAGTCGATCGAACAGGCGCGCCTGATCGGCTCGAAGAACCAGGTCGAAGCCGTGATGGCCAACCTACAGAAGCGCGACCCCCAGTTCATGGACGCATAAGAGAGAGAGCGGAGCCAAGACCCATGTGCCGCAACATCAAGACCCTGTTCAACTTCGAGCCGCCCGCGACGGATGAGGAGATCCACGATGCGGCGCTGCAGTTCGTGCGCAAGCTGACCGGCTTCCACACCCCATCGAAAGCCAACAAGGCCGCCTTCGACGAGGCCGTGCACGAGGTGGCCCATGTCGCCCGTCATCTGTTCGGCCACCTGGAGACGGCGGCCGCGCCCAAGGACCGCGAGGTCGAAAAGGCCAAGGCCAAGGCGCGCGCGGCGGAGCGCTACGGGAGGATTCCAGCTTAGGGGCGGGTCGCCTACACTAGGCCAGCAGTGGCCTTCGCGACTTCGGTGTAGCGGTGGACGCGGACGGACTGGACGAGGCCGAAGCCGACCATCACCGTCAGCATCACCGTGCCGCCGAACGACAGCAGCGGCATCGGCACGCCGACCACGGGGGCCAGGCCCATCACCATCGCGCCGTTGATCAGGACGTAGAGCGCGAACGTCGCCGTGACGCCCGCGGCGCTGAGACGCCCGAAGTGGCTGTGCGACGTCGCCGCGATCCGAAGCGCGATCAGGATCGCGGCGGCGTAGAGCACCAGGATCGAGACGCAGCCCAGAAAGCCGAACTCCTCGGCCAGGGTCGCGAAGATGAAGTCGGTCTGTTTCTCCGGAAGGAAGTTCAGCTGGCTCTGCGAGCCCAGCTCGAAGCCGCGGCCGAGGATGCCGCCCGAGCCCAGCGCGATCTTCGCCTGCAGGATGTGATAGCCCGCGCCCGACGGGTCTGCGTTGGGCTTCAGGAACGTTTGGAAGCGCGTCGCCTGGTAGCCCTTCAGAAGGTGCCCTTTGAGCACGAGGTAGAAGAAGACCGGCGTCGCCAGCGCCGCGGCCGCCGCGCCGCCCAGGATCAAGCGGAAGTCGAGGCCCGCCAGCATCATGATGAGGAGGCCGGTAGCCGCGAGCAGGATGCCGGTGCCGAGGTCGGGCTGCTTCAACACGAGCGCCACGGGCACCGCGGTCATCGCCAGTGGAATCAAGAGCTTCCACGAGAGTCTGGCGTCCTTGGCGGACAGTCCGTGGTAGAAGCGCGCCAGGCCCAGCACGAGCCCGATCTTCATGATCTCCGATGGCTGCAGGTGGATGGGGCCAAGCTTCAGCCAGCGGGCGGCGCCGAGCGCCGAGTGGCCCACCACCATGACCGCCATCAGCAAGAGCAGCGCGACCGCATAGGTCGGGTAGGCCATCACGAACCAGGCGCGAAGGTCGACAACCGACAGCACCAGCATCAGGAGCAAAAAGCCGGCGAACAGCGCCACGTGCTGTCCCGCCCAGGGGTTCCAGTGGCCGCCGGCGATCGAATAGAGCATGAGCGTGCCAGCCCCGGCGATGAGGCAGAGCACGATCGTCAGCCGCCAATCGATCTGGCCGAACTTGACGGCCAGACGGTCGCGCTCGCCGGGTCGGGTGAGGGCGCTGGCGGTCATGTCGGCTGCGCCGTCGGGGTGGGCGCGGCGGGGGCCGGGGTCTGCGCCGCCGGTTGCGCAGCGGCGGCGGGCGGCGCGGTCGGGGCGTTCTCGAGTGGGGCCGGCTGGGTGATGCGGTTGCGGATGTCCGGATCCTTGAGCAGCGCGACGCGCATGATCTCCCGCGCTCTCGGCGCAGCCGCATCGGCGCCGAACCCGCCGTGCTCGACGAGGCAACTCATCGCATAGCGCGGTGCGTCCGCCGGCGCGAACGCGATGAACCAGGAATGGTCGCGCTCGGCCCAGGCCCCGACGGCGCCGTGGGCGGTGTGGCCGCCGTGCGCCTGTGCGGTGCCGGTCTTGCCGGCCCAGGCGATCGGCCCGAGGTCGAGCTTGGGAACCGCCGCCGCGGTGCCGCTGGTCACCACCGCGGCCATCGCCTCGCGAATGAAGGCCAGGTTGTCCAGGTTGACGGCGAGCGGGATCTCGGCCGCGCCGGGGGGCTGGGCCGCGCCGCCGACGGAGCGGATGAGCTTGGGATACAGAGCGGTCCGACCGTTGGCGATACGCGAGCACATGACGCAGAGCTGCAGCGCGTTCACGCTCACGTAGCCCTGACCTATGCCGACCGAGGGCGTCTCGCCCGGATGCCACACCGGGTCCTTGGGGAAGTTCTTCCGCTTGTATGCGGTGTCCGGAATGATGCCGGGCCGCTGTTCGCGCTTCGCTATCCCGATGTCGTAGAGCGCGCCAAGACCGAACATGCGCGCCGTCTTGGCGATGGGGTCCGGGCCGCCCAGCGCCAGCGCCAGCTGGTAGAAGTAGATGTCGCAAGAGTGGGCGATACCGCCCTTCATATCGAGCGTGCCGTGCGCCTGGTCGCAGTGCCAGACGCGCCCGCCCCAAGCCCAGGCGCCGTTGCAGGTGTACTGCCGGCTGGTCGGAACGCCCATCTCGAGCGCGGTCAGCGCCACCATGGTCTTGAACGTCGACCCCGGCGGGTAGTTGGCGGTCAATACCTTGTTGAACAAGGGCTTGCGTTCGTAGTTGGAGAGCGCCTCGTACTCGGCGGTGGGCACGCCCTTGACGAAGTCGTTGGCGTCGAAGCTGGGCGCCGACATCATGCAAAGCAGCTCGCCGGTGTGGCAGTCCATCATGACCGCCGCCCCGCTCTGGTCGCCGAACACCTCGAGCGCCCGGTTCTGGATATCGGCGTCTAGGTTGAGCACCACCTGCTGGCCAGGCACGGGCTTGATGTCGCCGGCCGGATCCTCGCGCACGACCCGGCCGCGCGCGTTGACCTCGACCTTCTTGCCGCCCGCCTTGCCGCGCAGCTGCAGGTCGAGCGATCGCTCGATCCCTTGTTGGCCGATGCGGAAGCCGGGATTGAGCAAGAGGGGGTCCGGGTTCGGTCCCGCCGCCTTCAGCTCGGCCGCCGTTACCTTCGAGACGTACCCGATCACGTGCGCGAACGCCCCCCCGTAGGGATAGACGCGGATCTCGTTCATGTCCGCCTGCAAGCCTGGCAGCTCGGGGGTCCGCACGTTGACGCGGGCGAACTCGTCCCAGCTGAGATCCTCGGCGATCGCGACCGGGATGAAGCGCGGGCCCTGGTTGATGTCGCGCAGGATCTCGCGCTTGTGCTGCGGCGAAATGGGGATCAGCTCGGCCGCCGCGTCGATGGTGGCCGATGGGTTGGTGACCTCGTCCTTGAGCAGGAGCAGCCGGAAGCTCGGCCGATTGGAGGCCAGCGCCACGCCGTTCCGATCGACGATGAGGCCGCGCGGCGGCGGCACGATGCGGAAGTTGTACTGGTTCGAGAGCGCCAGCGACGTATAGCGGTTGTTCTCGACAATCTGCAGCTGCACGAGGCGACCGCCGAGCGCGGTCAGGCCCAGCGAGGCGAGGCCGCCCATGAGAACGGCGCGGCGATTGAACACCGACTGCCGCTCGTTGACCTCGTTGTAGAAGATTGCGGGTTCGCTCATCGGAAGCGCACGTCCGCGTCTTCATATCGCGCGATCAGCCGGCCGGCGAAGGGATAAAGCAGGATGGTGATGCCGGCCTGCCAGCCCAGCGCCAGCAGGTTAGGAATCTGGCTCGTCCGCGACCAGGTGAGCAGCACGCCGACGGAGAACGCGAGCAGGCAAGCCACCGCGTACCACAGCCACAGCATCAGCGGACCGCGGCCGGTCAGCATCGGCCGCGCCGCCAGGATCGCGGCGTAGGCGGCGAGCAGCGACAGGCCCCACAGGCCCGCCGGCCCGCCCCACAGGAAGTCGAGGAACACCCCGAGCAGGATCAGGAGGAACGGGGCCAGCACCGAAGGGCGGATCACCGCCCAGGCGAAAGCGGGGATCAGCGGCAGCACCGGCTCCGGCAGGCCGACGTCGAACACGCGGACCGGGATGGTCAGCAGCACGCTGGCCGCCACCACGACAACGAAGGGTACGCCCAGCCAGCCCTGCGGCTCCAGCGGTCGCTTGGCCGGAACGAACGTCATACCGGCGGCCCGTTGTCGTCCGCCGGCGGCGGCGGAGGCGGCGGCTCTTCAGGAACGGTGACCCGCCTTGGCCTTGGCGCGTGCGGCGTTTCGACGTGCACCGTCATCGGCGCGGCGTGCGACGACGTCGCAGCCGTGGTGTTGGCGGCCGCCGTGGCCGGGTGGGTCGCGGTGGCCGTGGCGCGGGCCGTGGCGGTCTGGGCCAGCTGCGCGGCCTGCGCGGCGGTCGGCGGAGCCGACGATGCCGCGGCGGCGTTCGCCTGCGCCTGCACCTGCGCCGCGTCGGCGGGCGCGAGCGGCGGCAAGTTGTTCTGGTTGAGCCCCGGAGCGCGGGCCAGGAGCTGGCTCGCATCGTGGAACAGCAGGATGCGGACGTTGTCGATGGGGCCGTCGTCGGAGTCGAGCCGCACCCGCCAGTTGCCGTCGACGGCCTGGTAGACCACGCCGACCGGCAGCCCGCGAGGGAAGAGGCCCCCGTCGCCGGAGGTGAGGATGCGGTCGCCGGTCTTGATCGGGTCTTCGCCGCGCAGGTACTCGATCGTGGGCGATCCACTGCCGTCGCCGGTCAGGATGCCGCGCGAGTCCGTCCGTTCGTCCATGACCGGAACGCGGCTGGAGACATCGGTCAGCAGAAGGACGCGGCTGACCCCGGTCGCGACGCCCAACACGCGGCCGACCAGTCCGTGCTCGGTCATCACCGGGTTGCCCGGCCGCACCCCCGCTTCCACGCCGACGTCGGCGAGCCGCGTCTGCGCAAAGGGCCCGTGCGCGTCGGCGACGATCCGGGCGCTCACCATCGACATCGGCGGATCGGTCTTCAGACCCAGGAGCGCTTCGTAGCGGGCATTGTCGTGCCGGAGCGCGACGGCCTCGTCGCGCCAGTGCTCCAGGTCGGCCACCTCGGCGTGCAGCCGCCGGTTCTCCGAAACGGCGAAGAAGTATTGCCTGACCCCGTCGATGCCGTCGCCGGCCCAGCGTACGGGCGTGGCGAGCACGCCGGAAACCGGCCGCGCCACGCGGTCGAAGGCGTCACGCGCGGTCTCGATCGCCTGGCCCTGCACTGTCGCGCGGCGGTCGCCCAGCACCAGCGCCAGGCCCACGACCGCCGCCACGACCACGGCGACAGCCGCCGTCCAGGTCAGCGGGACCTTGATGTCCTGAAACGGGCCGTCCCTTAAGGACACTTAGAGTCGCCTCCAGCCGCTCTCGCCTGCAAGCCTCTAAGTAGTCTACGACATCGACGATTCGAGGGCTGCGCGCATCCACTTCGGATGCTCGAGCACTTTGCCGCAGCCGAGCGCGACGCAACTTAGGGGGTCGTCGGCCACCGTGACCGGCAGGCCGGTGTGGTCGCGGATCTCGGAGTCGAGCCCGCGAAGCAGGGCGCCGCCGCCGGTCAGCATGATGCCCTTGTCCGCGATGTCGGCGGCAAGCTCCGGGGGCGTCGCTTCCAGCGCGATCTTCACCGCCTCGACGATCTGGGTGACCGGCTCGGTGAGCGCGTCGGACGCCTGCTTTTCCGAGATGCGCACCTCGCGCGGCACGCCTTGCATCAGGTCGCGGCCCTTGACCTCGATGGCCATGCCCTCCCCGTCCGCCGGCGCGCGGGCGGTGCCGATCTCCTTCTTGATCCGCTCGGCGGTGGTCTCGCCGATCAGGAGGTTATGGTGGCGGCGCATGTAGCTGATGATGGCCTCGTCCATCTTGTCGCCGCCGACGCGGACGCTGCGCGAATAGACGATGCCGGAGAGG
This sequence comes from Caulobacteraceae bacterium, assembly GCA_035295705.1. Lineage (GTDB taxonomy): Bacteria > Pseudomonadota > Alphaproteobacteria > Caulobacterales > Caulobacteraceae > Poindextera. The sequence goes on along the minus strand of DATGIN010000219.1, from coordinate 14,929 downwards.
GAGAGCACGGCCACCTCGGTCGTTCCGCCGCCGATGTCGACCACCATCGAGCCGGTCGGCTCGTGGATCGGCAGCCCGGCGCCGATCGCCGCCGCCATCGGCTCGTCGATCAGCGCCACGCGGCGGGCGCCGGCGTTCAGACAGCTGTCGTTGATGGCCCGCCTCTCGACCGCAGTCGCGCCCGACGGGACACAGACGATCACCTTCGGATTGGTGAAGGCTTTGCGGTTGTGCACCTTGCGGATGAAGTACTTGATCATCTCCTCGGCGACTTCGAAGTCGGCGATCACCCCGTCGCGCATGGGGCGGATGGCTTCGATGTGGCCGGGGGTGCGCCCCAGCATCTGCTTGGCTTCGATGCCCACCGCGTGGACGATCTTGCGCCCGCCGACCTGCCTTAGGGCGACCACGGAAGGCTCGTTCAGGACGATGCCCTTCCCCTTCATGTAGACGAGCGTGTTGGCCGTGCCGAGGTCGATCGCGATGTCGTTCGAGATGACGCCGAAGAGGGACGGGAACATTCAGGGCCTTGGGCGAATTGCGGTGGGAATCGGACGACGCTGCGACACTCGCAGAGCAGATGGGGCGCAATTGCGGCGGCCCTCCCCAGCGACCCCCGCGAACCCGTCCACGGCTCGACGAAAACTGACCTCAGGTGAACTGTGTCGGGCGGCTTTTCAAGGGTCTAAAGCGGTTAGGCTAACGCGCCGTTTCAGCCGATCGAGGTCATCACCACGCCCGCGATGACGGCGAGGCCCGCCACGAGTTGCCGGGGGTGCAGGCGCTCGGCGAAAAAGCGCCGCCCGGCGACGGCGGCGATCGGCGCCTCGACGACGCCGACGGCGCGGACGGGCGCAGCCGCCTCGAGCCCCAAAGCCAGGAACCACAACGCCGAGGCGACCGCTCCGCAGAAGCCCGCCGCGAGCGATCCGCGCCAGCTGCGGCGAATGGCGGCCAGGGCATGCGGGTGACGAAAGCTAATGAAAACAAGCAGCACGATAGACTGGATCGCCTGCGCGACCGTGACGCAGGCGACCGCCGCGAACAGCGCGTGACGGGGATCCAGCGCCAGCGTCGCGTGCCGGAACGCATTCAACGAGAAGCCGAAGCAGAGACCCGAGCCGAGCCCGAACGCTGCGCCCGACACCGGCTGATCGCCCAGCGCACCTCGCGGCCAGGTCAGCACCGCAAGCCCGACCGTAGTGACGCCGACTCCAATCCAGGCGACGCCGTTCAAGCGATCGTGAAAAATGATCAGTCCAAGGATGGCCGCGAGCGGCAGCGAGCTCTGCTGCAGCGCCGTGCCGACGGCGAATCCGGCGCGCCGCATGGCGACCAGCAACGAGGCCGTCGCCAGCATCTGGGTCATCGCGCCCGTCGTAGCGGCAAACCAGAACGCGCCGCTCAGGTGCGGCCGCGCGCCTGGCGTCGCCGCGAGCGCCAACGCGGTGAAGACGATCGAGAACGGCAGGCCGAACAGGAAGCGGACCAGCGTCGCGCCCCACGGCCCCGCCGTGGGCAGGATCGAGCGCTGCAGCCCGTTGCGCGCCACCTGAAACCCGGAGGCGAGCACGGTCGCCGGTATCCAGAGCAACGTGGGCATTTCAGCAGCCGTGGGCGCGCCAACGCGACCTTCCCGCGAGAGGAGAGGATTGGCGACCCGCGTCGCGAGCGCCCCCCTCTCCTTCCGGAGAGATGGAGAGCGCTAGCTCGCCAGCGCCTCGGGCGGCCGGCCCTTTTCGCGGCGGGCCTGGAGGTTGTTGAGTGCGTTCACGTAGGCCTTGCAGCTCGCGGTCATCGTGTCGGTGTCCGACGCCGTGCCGGTCGCGATCGAGCCGTCCTCTTCGAGCCGCACCGTCACCTGCGCCTGCGCGTCGGTCCCCTCTGTCACCGCGTGCACCTGATAGAGGCGAAGCGCAGCGGCGTGCGGCGCGACCTCGCGGATGGCGTTGAAGACCGCATCCACCGGCCCGTCGCCGGTTGCCTCGGTGACCTTCTCGGCGCCGTCCACCGACGCGACCAGCGTCGCGAGCGGCGGCCCTTCGGTGCCGGCGATCACGCGCAGCTTCAAGAGCTTCACCCGCTCGGCGCCCTTGGCGAGCTCGTCGTCGACGAGGGCCACGATGTCGTCGTCGAAGATGTCCTTCTTCTTGTCGGCGAGCGCCTTGAAGCGGACGAAGGCGTCGTTCAACGCGTTCTGGCCAAGCTCGTAGCCCAGCGCCTTCAGCTTCTCGTTGAAGGCGTGCCGCCCCGAGTGCTTGCCCATCACGAGGTTGGTCGCGCCCTGCCCGACGTCCTCAGGCCGCATGATCTCGTAGGTCGAGGCGTTCTTCAGCATCCCGTCCTGATGGATGCCGGCCTCGTGCGCAAAGGCGTTCTTGCCCACGATCGCCTTGTTGAACTGCACCGGAAAGCCGGTGATGGCCGAAACGTAGCGGCTCGCCCTGGTGATGTGCTCGGTCGCGATGCGCGTGTCGTAGGCGAGCTTGTCGTTACGGACTCGGAGCGCCATCACGATCTCTTCCAGCGCCGCGTTGCCGGCCCGCTCGCCGAGCCCGTTCATGGCGCACTCGACCTGCCGGGCCCCGGCCTGGACGCCGGCGATCGAGTTGGCCACCGCCAGCCCGAGGTCATTGTGGCAGTGGGTGGAGAACACGACCCGCTCGGCGCCCGGAACCGTGCCGATCAGGTCGCGGAACATCTCGGCGTATTCGTCCGGGTAGCTGTAGCCGACCGTGTCGGGCAGATTGATGGTCCCGGCGCCCGCCTTGATCGCCGCCTCGACGCAGCGCTTCAGGAAGTCGCGCTCCGAGCGGGTAGCGTCCTCGGCCGACCACTCGACGTCGTCGCAGAGGTTGCGGGCGAGCGTGACCGAGCTGGTCACCGCCTCGAGCACCGCCTCCGGCTCCATCATCAGCTTGAACTTCATGTGCACCGGGCTGGTGGCGATGAAGGTGTGGATGCGGCCGCGGCGTGCGGGCCGGATCGCCTCGCCACAGCGCTCGATGTCCATCGGGCCGGCGCGCGCAAGGCCGCATACGGTGGATTCGGTTACGATCTGGGCGATGGCGCGCACGGCCTCGAAGTCGCCATTGGAGGCGATCGGGAAGCCGGCCTCGATCACGTCGACCCCCATCTCCTCGAGGATCTTGGCGAGCTCGAGCTTCTCCTCCAGCGTCATGGAGGCGCCCGGCGACTGTTCGCCGTCGCGCATGGTGGTGTCGAAGACGACGACGCGGTCGTGTTCGTCGGTCTTGGCTTCGGTGGTCATCTTGAGTGGCTCGTCTGCTTGGCTTGGCTGATGGGGCGGCGGGATCGAATGTCCCCTGCACGCCCCGGCCGCGCGGACGCGGCCCCTAGAGCGTCCAGGGGCTGGTAAGGCCGAGCAGAATAAGTCCGCGGGCAATCGCCATCGGCGGGGCTGGTACAGGCATTCGTCGTTTCCCACAAGCTCCGAGCGACCCCAGACACACCGCTCCCCGCGTTCGCAGAGCCGTTGTCGGCGCTTGCCTGATCGGCGGTCACCCGGCAACTTGGGCGACAAGAGGATTGGAGAGGGAACGCCTTCGATGGCCGACGACGTGGGGATCGAGGTTAAGCCGCAGGCCTACTACGACGACATCAAGCAGAGGTTCGCCGAGGCGCGCGACCTGCGCCTGAAGTACCGGCCGGAGGGGACGCAGCAGTACACCTCCGAGTTCACCGGTGCGCTAGCCAGGTACGCCATCGATCCGCACGCAGACCTCGTTCCGCCGCGCGACCCCATCGAGGACGAGGTCGAGATCCTCTTCATCGGCGGGGGCTTCTCGGCCCTCCTCACGGCGGCGCGGCTACGCGAGCGGGGCTTCAAGTCGATCCGCATCGTCGAGCGCGGCGCCGACGTCGGCGGCACCTGGTTCTGGAACCGATATCCGGGCGCGGCCTGCGACGTCCCGTCCTACGACTACCTGCCGCTGCTCGACGAGATGGAGGTGATGCCCTCGCGGCTCTACGCCAAGGGCCCGGAGATTTACGCCCACTGCCAGGCGATCGCGCGGCGCTACGACCTTTACGAGCTGGCGGTGTTCGGGACGACCATCACCTCGACCACCTGGGACAAGGCGGCCAAACGCTGGGTGCTCAGGACCGACCGCGGCGATACGATGCGCGCCAAGTTCGTCATCTGCGCCAACGGCACTCTCTCGAAGCCCAAGCTCTCCAAGATCGCCGGCATGGAGACTTTCGCCGGTCATTCGTTCCACACCTCGCGCTGGGACTACGCCTGGACCGGCGAGGACCTGGAGAATCTCTCCGACAAGGTGGTCGGCATCATCGGCACGGGCGCGAGCGCCGTTCAGGCCATCCCCCGCCTCGCGAAGGCGGCCAAGCAACTCTACGTCTTCCAGCGCACGCCCTCCGGGATCGACCCCCGCAACGACCGCCCCACCGACCCCGAGTGGGTCGCCCGGCAGCCGAAGGGCTGGCAGGAGGCCCGCCGCATGCGCAACATCCGCGGCCGCGAGCCGGACCTGGCCCGCAAGGCCGAGCTCGACGCCATGCCGCGCGAGGAGAAGATCCGCCGGCAGGAGAACGAAAACATCGACCACATGATGCGCATCCACCGGCGCATCGACGAGATCGTCGGGGACAGGGCGACCGCCGAGGCGCTCAAGCCCTGGTACATGTTCATGTGCAAGCGGCCGTGCTTCGACGACGAGTACCTGCCGGCCTTCAACCGGCCGAACGTCCACCTGGTCGACACCAGAGGCAAAGGGATCACCGAGATCGGGCCGGAGGGGCCGGTCTTCGAAGGCAAGACCTACCCGCTCGACCTCTTGATCTACGCGACCGGCTTCGAAGTGCAGAAGACAGGCATCTACAACGAGATCCGCGGCAGCGACGGGCGCGAGATCAACGAGACCTACGCCGAGGGGATGCGCACGCTCTTTGGCGTGCACACGCACGGGTATCCGAACCTCTTTATCATGGGCGGCTACCAGGCCTCGTTCCAGTTCAACCTGACGTTCATGCTGCAGTGCCAGGGCGATCACATCGCCGAGTGCATCGCGCTCGCCCGCGACCGTGGCGCCGAGACGATCGACGTCACCCCCGAGACCGAGGAATGGTGGGTGCAGGAGGTGATCGCCCACCGCGGCAAGACCAGCCGCAATCACGACTGCACGCCCGGCTATTACAACTTCGAGGGCGAGTTCAACCGCCGCCAGGACGGCAACTACAACGGCGGCTTCTACAACTACTACAGCCACATGCAGGACATCCGCGCCGATCTCGCCAAGCACTTCGAGTTCGGTTGAGCCGCGAGGCGGCGCTCCGCTCGTGAGTCGGCGCTGACGCGGGGACGAGGCGCGCCGCTCGGGCGCGGACGTTGAGCCAAATGCGGACCACCCGCGTTTAGCGGGGCATGGCAACGCTCGCCCCCGCGCCGCACGCCGCGGTCAACCCGATCGACGCCGCCATCCTCGGCGGCCCGCAGGCCTGGCTGCCGATCATGGAGGGGGCGGCCCAGTTCCTGGCCAACCTGGCGCTCGGCGCCGGGATGCTGGTGGTCACGTTCTGGGTGGCCGGCTGGGCCGCGCGGCTGGCCCGGCGGGCTGCGGGCCGCCTGCACGGACGCCACCCGGACGCGGTGCTGCAGGGCTTCGTCGGCTCGCTGGCCCGCTACGTGGTGATCACCATTGGCGTCATCGCCGTGCTCGAGCAGTTGGGCGTGCGCACGACCTCGGTTCTCGCCGTGCTGGGCGCGGCCTCGCTCGCCGTCGGCCTCGCGCTGCAGGGGGGCTTAAGCAACGTCGCCGCCGGGCTGATGATCCTGATCCTCCGGCCCTACCGGGTCGGCGACCGGGTCTGCATCGCCGGCGTGGTGGGCCGCGTGCATGGGCTGGACCTCTTCGTGACCCGCCTCCAGGACCTCGACAACTCGGCTGTGTTCATTCCCAACAGCAAGGCGTTCGGCGATGTGATGATCAACTACTCGCTGCCGGAAAACCGCCGCATCGCCATGGACTTCCACATCGACTACGCCGACGACGTCGACCTGGCGCTCGAGGTGCTGCGCGAGACCGCCCGCGCCGACGCGCGCATCGTCGACAACCCGGCCCCCTGGGCGAAGGTGACCGAGCTCGGCGACAGCGCCGTCACCATCACGCTGCGCGCGTGGACCTCGCCGGTCGGCTACCGCGACACCCGCTTCGACCTGATCAAGGACGCCAAGGCCGCGCTGCAGGCCGCCGGACTGACGTTCGCCTACCCGCATCAGGTCGCCGTCGAAACCCGGCCCTGGACGCCGCCGGACACCCAGCGGCAACAGGCGGAGCTCGCCAAGCGTCGGAAGACCGCGCCGCGGGCCGCGGCCGGCCCGGCCAAGCCCAAGCGCGCCACCCGCGAAGCGCGCGGCGCCGCGTCCGCCTCCGAGAAGCGGTAGCGCAAACGCGCCTCAGCGCCCGCCGGCGAGAGGGGCCGCGGGGGTCGGCAAGGGGGACGCCGTCGGCCTAAGGGGCCTGAGGCGAGACGAACCAAAGCTCGGACTTCGAAATGCGCTCCAGCAAAGGAGGCTGGCTGCTTTCTGCTTTCTGCTTTCTGCTGATTGCGGGGGCGTGCTCCGTCGCCAAGCTTCGCGTTCGTCTCACCTAGGTGCGAGCACTAAAACACACCCGCGACCCCGCTCAGGATTTGGCTGATCGCACATTTCTCTCCAAGGGAGGGGCCTGGACTGCGCGCGCTTGCGCTTGGCGCATCCGGCAAGGCAACGTGACGGCAAAGAGGAGCTAAGGCCCTTGTTCAAGCGCGTCCTCATCGCCAACCGCGGGGAGATCGCCATCCGGATCGCGCGCGCCGCGCGCGGGCTGGGCGTCGAGAGCGTGGCGGTCTATGCGGCCGCCGACGCGCTCGGGCTGCATGTGCGCGTCGCCGATCAGGCGCGCGAGTTGCCAGGCAATCCGCGCGATCCCGTCTCCGCCTACCTCGACATCCACGCCCTGATCGAGGCGGCGGCGGAGACGGGCTGCGACTGCGTCCACCCGGGCTACGGCTTCCTTTCCGAGAGCGCCGCCTTCGCCGAAGCCTGCGGCGAAGCGGGCCTGACGTTCATCGGCCCCTCGCCCGAGACCCTTTCCCTGTTCGGCGAGAAGACCCGGGCGCGAGCGCTCGCCAAGTCGGTCGGCGTCCCCACCGTGCCCGGCAGCGACGGGCCTTTGGCCTCGGCCGAGGCGGCCGCCGACGTCGCACAACGCCTCGGCTACCCGGTGATGCTGAAGGCCGCCGCCGGCGGCGGCGGGCGCGGCATGCGCGCCGCGGGCGATGCCGGCGACCTCGCACAGGCGTTCGCCCGCTGCGAGAGCGAGGCGAAGGCGGCGTTCGGCGACGGCGCTGTCTTCCTCGAGAAGCTCGTTTCCCGCCCCCGCCATATCGAGGTGCAGGTTCTGGCCGACGCCGCCGGCGGCCTCACCCACCTCTGGGCCCGCGACTGCTCGATTCAGCTCCGGAACCAGAAGGTCGTCGAGATCGCCCCGCCGCCCAACCTCGATCAGGCGCTGCGCGAGCGGATCCTCGGCGACGCGCTGACGCTGGCGAAGGCCGCCGGCTATGCCAACGCCGGCACCGTCGAGTTCCTGGTCGACCCCGAGGCTGGCCAGCACTTCTTCATCGAGTGCAATCCGCGCATCCAGGTCGAGCACACGATCACCGAAGAGGTCACCGGCGTCGACCTGGTCGAGGCCCAGTTCCGCCTCGCCGCCGGCGAGACGCTGGCCGACCTCGGACTCGCCTCGCCGCCGCCGGCGCGGCGCTACGCCGTGCAAGTGCGCGTCACCGCCACCGGGGCGGGGACCATTACCGCCTACAAGGAGCCTTCAGGCCCTGGCGTGCGCGTCGACGCTTGCGGCTATGCGGGCCTTGCGCCCCCGCCGCAGTTCGACCCGATGTTCGCCAAGGTGATCGCGACCTCGAGCCAGGGCCAGCCGCTTGGCGCCGCCCTCGATCGCGCCGCCCGTGCGCTGGACGAGTTCCAGATCGCCGGCCTGCCGACCAACCTCGCCGCGCTTTCCGCCATCCTGGCGCATCCCGACGTGCGCGCCGGCGACGCCCGCACGACCCTGCTCACCGAGCATCCGGAGCTCATGGCAGCCGCCGCGCCGGCCCCCTCCCCTGTCCTTGCCCTCCTCGACGAGCACGCCGGCCCGCGGCGCGAGCCGGCGCTGCCGCAGTTCTCCCTCGCCTCGTTGCCGGTCGCGCACGGCGAGGCCGGCGTCGAGGCGCCCATGGCCGGCGCCGTGGTCGAGGTCTCGGTCGCCGCCGGCCAGGCCGTCGAGGCCGGGGATGTCCTCATGGTGGTCAGCGCCATGAAGATGGAGACCGCCGTCACCGCCCCGTGCGCCGGCGTCGTCAACGCCATCGAGCCTGGGGAAGCCGGCGCCGCCGTGCAGGCGGGCCAGATCGTCGCCACCATCGCGCCGGCGGAGGGCGCCTCCCCCGCCCGCCTGCGCGCCTACGGCGAGGACAGCTGGGCGCCGACGCTCGCGGACGTCAAAGCCCTGCAGGACATCGCCCACGCCCGCTTCGCGCCCGGCTCGACCGACCCGGGCGTCGTTCGCCAGCGCGACCGCGGCAAGCTCACCTGCCGCGAGCGCATAGACCTCCTGCTCGACCCGGGGTCCTTCCGCGAGATCGGCAGCCTGGCCGGTTTCGCAAGCTACGACGAGGAGGGCCGGATCGCCGACTTCACGCCCGCCAACCACGTCGGCGGGACGGGGAAGATCGAGAGCCGGCCGGCGGTCGTCTGCGCCGACGACTTCACCTCCCGCGGCGGCCACTCCGACGGCGCGATCGGCGGCAAGAGCGCCCATCTCGACCGCCTCTCGCTTACCCTGCGCTGCCCCTCCATCCGCCTGCTGGACGGCTCGTCGGGCGGCGGCAGCGTCGCCTCGATGGTGCCGCAACAGCGCGCGGCGGGCGAAAGCACGGCGCAGGAGAGCCGCGGGGCCATCACCGCAGGGCGCCCGCGCGTCACCGGCGGCGGCGGCTCCTTCCTGCCCGGCCACCTGGGCTCGTCGATGTTCGCCGAGCAGATCGCCACGGTGCCGGTGGTGAACGTGCTGCTGGGGTCGGTGGTCGGGATCGGCGCCGCCAAGGCGGTGCTCGGCCATTTCTCGGTGATGGTGCGCGACATCGCCCAGCTGTTCGTCGCCGGCCCGCCGGTGGTCGCCCACGCCATGGGCTACGACATCACCAAGGAGGACCTGGGCGACTGGCGCATCCACTGCCGCAACGGCGCGGTCGACAACTTGGCCGAGACCGAGGCCGACGCCGTCGCGCAGACCCGCCGCTTCCTCTCCTACCTGCCCTCCTCGGTCTACGAGGCGCCGCCGCTCACAGCGCCCGCCGCCGACGACCCGGCCGACCGGCGCGAGGAGGAGCTGTTCACCATCGTCCCGCGCAAGCGGACGACCACCTTCGACATGCGCCGCGCCATCCGCCTGATGGCCGACCGCGACTCCTTCTTCGAGATCGGCCCCTTGTGGGGCGCGGACCAGATCACCGGCTTCGCCCGCTTTGGCGGCTATCCGGTCGGCGTGATGGCGTCGGACAGCCGGCACGTGAACGGCGGTGCGCTGACCGCCGACGGCAGCGACAAGCTCACCCGCCTGCTTGACGTCTGCGACCTCTTCCACCTGCCCCTGGTCAACCTCTGCGACAACCCCGGCTTCGCCGTGGGCCTGGAGCACGAGCGCACCGCCACCATACGCAAGGGCGGCGAGTGGATGATCGCCTCGGCGCAAGCGAGCGTGCCGATCTTCACCGTCATCATGCGCCGCAGCTTCGGCGTCGCCGGCAACAACTACGCGACCCCGCGCAGCGGCGTGCACGCCCGCGTCGTCTGGCCGGCCGCTGACGTCGGCGGCATCCCGCCCGAAGGGGGCATCGAAGCCGCCTACCGCCGCCAGCTGGCCGAAGCCGCCGACCCCGCCGCCCTGCGCGCCGAGATCAACGCCCGCATCGAAAGCGCCAGAGGCCCGATCGGCCCCTTAAACCGTTTCCAGATGGAAGAGATGATCGACCCCCGCGACACCCGGCGATTGATCTGCGAATGGCTGGACGTGGTCTGGCGCATCGCCACCGGACCGGACGCGCTGCAGCCCAGGCGGTTCGGATTCAGGCCGTAGTCCGCCTCACCCCGTCAGAAACGGCCGCGCCGCGTTCAGGAACCCTTCCGGGGCGTCCAGCGGCACCGAGTGGCCGCTGTCGGGGACGGTGGTCAGCGTCGCGCCCTTGATCACCTCCAGCATGCGCTGGGCGGTTTCGGGGGCGAGGATGTCGCTCTCGGCGCCGCGGATGATCAGGGTCGGGACGCTGATCGCGGCGCAGGCGGCCCAGAGCGCGTCGGGCTGGCGGGCGCGGACGTTGGTCGGCGAGCGCAGCGCGCGGTCGTAGCGCCAGGTGAAACGGCCGTCCTCGGTGCGCATCAGGTTGGCGTTTATCCGCTGGCGATGGTGGGCTTCCGGCGGGCGCGGGTTGGCGGCGCGAGCGCGGGCGAAGGCCTCGTCGGGACTTGCGAACACGTCGCTCTGCTGGACGCCCTCGCGGATGCGCGCGCCGCCGGAGGCGACGATCTCGGGGCCGATGTCGACGATGACGAGGCGGGCGAGCGCCTTCGGCGCGCGGCCGGCGTAGTTCATCGCCACGATGCCGCCCATGGAAAGGCCGAGCAGGGCGAAATCCTTCAGGCCGAGCGCGCCGACGAAGGCGGCGAGGTCATCGGTCATCTCGTCGTTGCCGTACTTGTCGGCCGCCGCCCAGCCGCTCTCGCCATGACCGCGCTGGTCCAGAGCGAGGATTCGGTAGCGGTCGCGCATGGCTTCGGCGAAAGCGTCCCACGAGCGGGCGTGGCCGGTGAAGCCGTGCAGGAGGACGAGGTCCTTGGCGTCGGGCTTGGTCGAGGGCCAGTCACGGTAGTGGAAACGCAGGCCCCTGAGCTCGATCAGCTCGTCGGTGACGGTTGCGGACATGCGGCGCTCCTCCCTCAAGGCTCGCGGTCATTTAACCGCGAAGGGCGCCTGGGACGCGAATGAGATTTCGACGCAGCGCGCGGCTGCCCCTTGCGAGCGTTGCCGCGGCCCCAATCACGGCATGATAAAGACCCTGTAGGCGATCGGCGCCGCCGATTGCCGATCCGAGGAGGATGCCATGGCGATTTCAACGGCCCGTTTCTCGTTTGGATCAATCGCCTGCGCCGTCGCGCTGGTGGCCGTCTTGCTGCCGGCGGGGAGCGCGAGCGCCCAGCACCGGTGCCCGAAAGGCTCGTACTGGGGCCGGAACTCAACGCTGGTCGCGTGCGGCAAACACCACAAGCTGTGCACGAAGTACGGCCCCTGGCACTGCATCAAGCGACTGCCGCAGCCGACCTAGGCTGCATAGCGACCGAGCGTTAGAGCGGCCGCGGTCGCTCGCTTCGACCTGGCGCGGCCGCCTCGGCCGGGCGCATGCACGCGGCGATTGCCCTACGGTCAAGCTGGCTCCTATAGTGGCGGGGGGGGGAGGACAGCATGCCATCGTTGCTGGCGCGCGCGGCGGTCGCCGCAGCGTTGTCATGTCTGGCGCCATCGGGCGTCCTGGCGCAGGCGACAGCGTCCGCGGCCGTCGGGGCGACCCCGGCGGCGCCGGCCGTGCAAACGGAGGCATCGGCCAGCGCCCCTGCGCCGGCGCGCACGGCGGGCGCGGTGGTCCCGGCCGGCACGCGCGTGATCGTCGAGATCGTCAATCCGCTCAGCAGCAAGACGATTAAGCGCGGCGACATGTTCGCGATTCGGCTGGCCGCGCCGATCACCTTCGAGGGCCGGGTCGTCGTTCCTGCCGGCGCCGAGGGGCAGGGACAGGTGGTCGACGCCGCGCCTTCGCACGCGCTGGGGACGCCGGCGAAGCTCCTCTTGGCCGCGCGCTACATCGGCGTCGACGGAACGCATGTGCCCTTGCACGGCATGGCGTTCGGCTCGACCGGCCAGGACCAGAGCATGACGGTGCTCGCCGCCAGCTTCGTGCCCTACGTGGGGGTCCTGGCCATGTTCATGCACGGCGGCGAGGTCGAGATCCCGGCCGGATCGCTGGCCGCGGCGAAGCTCTCCGCGGACCTTCCCGTCCCCGCTCCGGCCGCAGACGGGGCGGTTGAGCAGACGACCGCGCAGGCCGCCGCGGCCCCAACTCCCACGCCTGCCCCGGCTTCGCCGCCCGAGACCCCCACAACAGGAGGACACCAGCCTTGACCATCAAGCTCAGCCGCCCGCTGCTCTCCGCGTCGCTGCTCCTTGCCGCGCTCGTCGCGGCGCCGGGCGCCATGGCGCAGGGCGACACCGGGTCGGCACAACCCGCCTCGGGCGCGCCGCCTGCCGCGGAAGCGCCGGCGGCGCCGAGCGGGCGGGTTTCCACGCCGCCGGCCGGCAAGGGTCAGGTCGTGTTCTTCCGGCCGTTCTCGCTCGCCGGGATGGCGCTCAGCTTCTCGATCCGCGACGCAGACAAGGGCGTGGCGAAGCTGGGCCCGGGCACTTACGCCGTGTACGTCGCCGATCCCGGACAGCACACCTTCACGGTGCAGTCGGAAGCGACCGACACGCTGCACGTCGAGGTCGACGCCGGCGAAACCTATTACGTCAAGCAGACCATCGGCATGGGCATCATGGTGGGCCGGCCGCACCTGACCCCCTCCGACGAGACCACGTTCGACGGGCTGAAGAGCATGAAGGTGTCGGCGGGAACCCCGACCGACCGCAAGGAAACGTCCGACTAACGTCGCCTCGCTTCCACTGCGCGGCCGCCGGCTAGTTGGGCGGTCCGGCAGGCATGCCTTCGAAGACGGCGAACCCTTCCGGGACGTGGTCCCACGACCGGCGACGCTTGCCGTAGATCATCATCGACGGCTCGGGCGCGGCGTCGGCGTCCATGGTGCCGACGGCGATCATGACGACGCCCGGCATCATCGAGGCGCGGCTGAACAGCGGCGAGCCGCACGTCGGGCAGAACTCGTGGGTCGTTGGCTGCCCGGAGTCGCCCTTGCCGGTGTACGCGCTCATCTTGCCGTGGATCACGACCTGGCCCTCGGGATAGGCCGCGACGGTGCTGTGGCCCGTGCCGCTGGACTTCTGGCAGTTCGCGCAGGCGCAGTGGCCGACGAACATCGGATCGCCCGTGACCTCATAGGTCACCGCGCCACAGAGACAGCCGCCCTTGATCGTCGCCATCGCGTCACCCTTTCGATGCTGGGGTCGAGGCCCCGAACCTACTCCGAGCGGGAAACGCACTCAACGCCGCGCGGGCGGCGCGGCCGTCTCGAGACGCCAGAGGAGCGGGCGCCGCGGGGCGCGGCGCAAGGGCTTCAGATCCTCCGTTAACGAGACGATGAGGCGTGCAAGGCTAGGCTGCCCGCCGCTAAGTGTTCCAGCGGAGCGCCGATGGCAGTCGCTGAGCCGCGCGGCGTTTCGGGCGCCGCGGCGTCCGAGCTGGACGTCAAGACGGCGATAGAGATCTCCGATCGCGGCCTCTTCGACCGCATGGCGTTCGCGGCCGTCTTCGCCGTGATCGGCATCGCGGTGCTGCCCGCCTTCGCCTGCATCGCCTGGATAGCCGCCATCGCCGTCTGGGAGTGGGGGATCGCGCCGAGGCTCGAGCGGCTGGTCTTGCGGATGCGGGACGAGCGCGCCCAGCGCCTCGCCTATGCCTGGCTCACCCTGCCGGGCTCGGCGCTCTACAACGCGCTGGCGCTCATGTGCCTGATGAACGGCTCGCCGCTCGGCGTTGCGATCGGACTGGCCTGGATTACCGGCGCCATCCTGAACAACTTCGTCTACTCGAGCGGCACCCGGCTCCTGCTGGTGCTCTCGCTGCTGCCGTGCGCCCTCTTTTCCGTGGTCGGGCCGTTCATCGCTTACGGCTGGGATTGGCGAGCGTTCCTGATGCCCGCCTTGGTCGGGCTCTCCGGCCTTGCCTCACAACGGTTCTCCGCCGACCACGGCGCCGTGGTCGCCCAGCTGGCCGACCGGCAGATGGCGTTCGCCGAGGCGGAGGGAAAGCTCTCCGTGGCGATAGAGGCTTCGGGCGACGGCCTGTTCGAGGTCGATCTGATCGCCGGAACCATGACGGTCAGCCCCAACTGGCTTCAGATGCTGGGCTATGCGCCCGACGCGTTCGACGGCGATGCGCGCAGCTGGCGCCGCTTCGTCCACCCCGACGACATCGAACGGGTGATGGAGAAGAACGCCGCCCACTATCGGGGCGAAGCGCCCTACGCGAGCTCGGAAATCCGCATGCTGTGCAAGGACGGCTCGCTCAAGTGGGTGCTCTGGCGCTCGCGTCTGGTCGCGCGCACCGAAGCCGGCGAGCCCTGGCGCCTAGTCGGCACCACCGTCGACATCTCAGAGCGCAAGGCGCTGGAGCACGCGCTGGAAGCGGCGCGTGACCAGGCCGAGGCGGCGAGCCGCGCGAAGAGCGAGTTCCTGGCCAACATGAGCCACGAGATCCGCACGCCGCTGAACGGGGTGATGGGGGTGGCGAGCGCGCTGCGCCGCGCCGACCTCGACGAGCGGCAGGCCGAGATGGTCTCGGTGATCGAGGACTCGGCAGAGTCCCTGCAGGTGCTGTTGGCCGACATCCTCGACCTGGCGCGGGTGGAAGCCGGCCGACTCGAGATCGCACCGGAACCGTTCGACCTGCCGGGCGCGATCGAAAGCCTCGCGGCGCTTTTCCGGGCCAAGGCCGAGGAGAAAGGCCTGGCGCTGAATGTCCGCATCGCCGGCGATGTCGCTCACTTCGTGACGGGCGACAAGGTGCGCATCAAGCAGATCGTCGGCAACCTGCTCAGCAACGCGGTGAAGTTCACCGCCGCGGGGGCCGTCTCCCTCTCCGTCAGCAAAGCCGAGGGCGGCCAGATCTGTTTCGTGGTCAAGGACGA
>DATGIN010000218.1:0-8807 GCA_035295705.1 Caulobacteraceae bacterium | reverse complement strand
AGCGTGCGAGCCGGGTCGTCGTTCACCGCGCCGCGCACCATGTGCGGGGCGGCAAGGCCCACGAACCCGATGACGCCTGCAAGCGCCACCGACGCCCCGGTCAGCACGGCGGCGCCCGCAACCGCCGCGACCCGCAGGCGCGCCATGGGCAGCCCTGAGAGCGCGGCGCTCTCCTCGCCGAGCGTCAGCATCCTCAGGCCCACGGCTGCGTAAGCGCAAAGGCCACATCCGATCGCCATCGGGACCAGGGCCCAGCCCATGTCGCCCCACGCGCGGTTGGCGACCGAACCCTGCAGCCAGGAAAGCATGTCGGCGATCGTCACCGGCGAAGGCGAGAGGTTGAACACCAGCGCGGTCAGCGCGCCCCCGAAAGCGGCCAGCGCCACGCCGAACAGGATGAGCGTCTCCGGCTCGCGGAAGCGGGCGGCGAGCACGGCCACGATCGCGCCGGCGCCGAGCGCGCCCACGAGCGCCGCGGCCTGCAGGGCGCCTGGGATCGCGCCGAGGCCAAACGCAATCGCGAGAGCCGCGACGAACGCGCCGCCGGCGGAGACCCCGAGCACGCCGGGCTCGGCCAGGGGGTTGCGCAACAGCCCCTGCATGACCGCGCCGGCGAGGCCGAGGGCTGCGCCCACGAGCGCGGCGCAGACGGCGCGGGGCGCGCGGATGCGAAACAGGATCTCGCCGATCGGTCCCGCGGGGTGAGCGAAACCGTCAGCGTACTGCGCGGCGCTGAGGCTGGTTTCGCCAAACGCGATCGAGACCGCCAGCGCTGCGATCAGACCCAGGCCGAGCGCGAGCGCGAGCCGCATGCCGCTCAAGGCTTCCGCGCCGCGCTGGCGAGGATCGTCGCGCCGTCGGCGGCGAACCAGGCCGGGCAGCCGAGCACAGCGGCCGGCAAGGCGGCGATCGTCGGTCGCCCGCTGAGCGCCTGAACGCGGGCGGCGTCGCCGATCGCCCAGTGCTGGCGACCGCCGGCCAGTTGATCGAAGAAGGCGAGAACGAGCGCCGCCGGCGGGTTCAGCACCAGGCTCTCGAGCGGCAGCGGGCCATAGCCCGGTCCCTTCGCTTCCGGGGTCAGCCCCGCCGCACGCATGACCGCCCCGACGAGCGTGCCATCTCCGGCCGTGAAGCCGAGCGACGTCAGATAGGCCGCGCTGCGCCCGCCCCAGGCATGGTTTGCACTGGCAAGCTTGGCGTCCATCTGGGCGATAAGCGCTTCGCCGGCGGCGCCGCGGCCGAGGCCGGCCGCCACCTCCCGCACGTTGGCGCGCACCGCGGCGAAGTCGTTCGCCTCGTTCAGCTGGATGACCCGAACGCCGCGCT
This sequence comes from Caulobacteraceae bacterium, assembly GCA_035295705.1. GTDB lineage: Bacteria > Pseudomonadota > Alphaproteobacteria > Caulobacterales > Caulobacteraceae > Poindextera. Next base: position 7,481 of record DATGIN010000218.1, on the reverse strand, counting down.
TGGCCAGCGCCTGTGGCAGGCTGGCGTCGGGCGTCCAGTAGCGCACGGCGACGGTGGCGTGCTCGGCCAGCAGGGTCTCCAGGCTGGCGCGGCGTTCGGGCAGTCCGATGGCGGCGGCGCGCTCGTAGGAGTCAGTGCTCGTCGCGCGCTTGGAAAGGCTGACGATCTCGCCCCGCGGCGCCAGCGCCAGCACGAACTGGTCGGCGCATGAGTCCAGCGAGGCGACCCGTATTGGCGCGGCGCCAGCTGCGACCGGCGCGCTGGCGGCCAGCGCCGCCGCGAGGAGGAGCCCCGGCGCCCAGCCCCCGCGCCAGAAGCTCAATCGATCACCAGGCCCTGGAACACCGTGTCGAGCATCAGCGCCATCAGCTTCTCGCGGTCGGTCGGACCGGGATGCTTTTCGCCGATGGCGAGCGCCACCAGGCCGTGGCAGGCGGCCCACAGCGTAAACGCCGCCGCGTTCGCGTCGCCCAGCCGCAGGCGTCCCTGCGCGGCGATCTCCGCCACGGCGCCGCGGAACCGGTCATAGCAGCGCGCACCGAGCTCGGCGGTCACCTCGCGGCGCTGGGCGGCGACCTCGACCGGCGCGGCGCAGAAGGCCAGCCGATAGGTGTTCGGGTTCTCCAGGCCGAAGCGCATGTAGGCATCCAGCATCATCCGAACGCGCGCCACCGGGTCTATCGGCCGCTCGGAGATTTCGCTGTTGGAGGCGAGCAAGGTGGAGATGGCGCCGCCGCAGATCTCCAGCAGGATCTCGTCCTTGTCGCGAAAGTGCATGTAGAGCGCCGTCGAGGAGACGCCCACTTCCTCGGCGATCTTGCGGATGGTGGCGCCTTGATAGCCGTCGCGTATGAAAATCCGCTCGGCGGCTTCTAGGATCTCGGCGCGGCGGAGATGCCCGTCCCCTTTGGCCTTGCGCGCCGAGCGCGGCGGTTTCGTCAGCGTCGTTGTCGTCACCGGCGAACATTCCCCCTACGGAAAGACTCGGCATTACTAAACGGCAATCACCCGACAACCGCAAGTCGGCGGTCCGCGTGCGCCTTTGCGCTTCAAGGCTGCGCCACGTAAGCGAGAGACGATGGGCGCAAACGCCTCGCCTGAGATCGCCGAGGAGCCGCTGGTGCTGAGGGCCGGCGGCTGGGACGGCTATGCGCTGCTCGACTCTGGCGCCGGCCGCAAGCTGGAGCGCTGCGGGCCCTTCACGGTCGTCAGGCCGGAGCCGCAGTGCCTCTGGACGCCCCGGCTGGGGGCATCGGCCTGGGAGGCTGCGGACGCCGTCTTCGAGCCTGCGGACGAGGACGAAGCCGGCCGGTGGACGTTCCGCGCCGAGGCGCCAGACACATGGCCGATGGGCTGGCGGGATGTGCGGTTTGCGGGGCGCTTCACCGCCTTTCGCCACCTCGGCTTCTTCCCCGAACAGTCGGCGAACTGGGCGTGGCTGGACGAGCGCCTGCGCGGAAGCGGCGACAAGCGCGTCCTGAACCTCTTCGGCTACACGGGCGTCGCCTCCCTGGTCTCGGCGGCGGCCGGAGCGGCCGTGACCCACGTCGACGCCTCGCCGAAGGCGATCGGCTGGGCGCGCGAGAACGCGAAGCTCGCGGGGCTCGAGGCCAGGCCGGTCCGCTGGCTCTGCGAGGACGCCGCCCGCTACGCCGCCCGCGAGGTCAGGCGCGGGTCGCGGTACGAGGGGATCATCCTCGACCCGCCGAAGTACGGCCGCGGGCCGAAGGGCGAGGTCTGGCGCCTGTACGAGGGGCTGCCCGAGCTCCTCGGGAGCTGCGTGGCGTTGCTATCGGACGATGCCGATTTTCTCCTCCTGAACGCTTATGCGGAGCGTATCTCCGGCGTTGCGCTGGCCGCACTGCTCCGCGACGCGATGGCCGGGCGCGGCGGGCGCATCGACTGGGGCGAGCTGGCGCTCATGGAGCAGACGGGCGAGCGGGGCGTCGGCCTTTCTTTCTTCGCGCGCTGGAGCGCGCCTCGGTGAGCGCGCGCCAGGTCACTTCGCTGACCAACCCGCTCGTCAAGGCGGCGCGGGCGCTGCACATGCGCAAGGCGCGGGCGGAGACGGGCCTCTTCCTGGCCGAGGGCCTGAAACTGGTCGCCGAAGCCGTCGCCCTTGGGCAGGCGCCAATGACGCTGCTGTTCGCCGCCGAGGCCGCGGCCCTCCCCGCCTTCCGGCCGGTCGCCGACGCAACGCGCCGCGCCGGCGGAGACGTGGTCGAGGTCAGTCCGGCGGTGCTGGCGAAGGTCTCGCGCCGCGAAAACCCGCAAGCCGTCGTGGCCACCTTCGCCCAGTCGCGCCCGTCGCTCGCGGCGCTCGATCCAGGCGCCGCGCCGGCGTGGGTGGCGCTGGAAGGCGTGCGCGATCCCGGCAACCTCGGGACCATCGTGCGGACCGTCGACGCCGCCGGCGCCGGCGGGGTCATCCTGATCGGCGAGACCTGCGATCCCTACTCGGTGGAAGCCGTTCGCGCGACGATGGGCTCGATCTTCGCCGTCCCGATCTACCGGGCGACGGCCGAGGCGTTCGTCGCTTGGCGCGGCGCCTGGCCGGGCTCGGTGGTCGGCACGCTGCTCTCGGCGACGACGGACTATCGCGAGGCTGCATATCGCCCGCCGAGCCTCGTCCTCATGGGGCCCGAGCAGGCAGGCCTCAGCCCAGGGCTGGCGGCCCTCTGCGACGTCACGGTCAAGATTCCCATGCGCGGCCGCGCCGACAGCCTGAACCTGGCGGTCGCGACCGGCGTGATGCTCTACGCGGCGATTGGCTAGGGCTCCGGGTGCGGGGCCTCCATCGGCGCCATCGCGTCCGGCGCCGTCGCCACGCCGCGCCCAAGCTTGGAGTTCCACAGGCCGTAGAGGAAATAGACCACCACGCCGCCTGCCATGTACCAGATGAAGAAGTTCCGCGTGTCGGGCACGTGCATCAGGCTCATGAGCAGCATGATGCACATGATGACGCCCAGGATCGGCGTGATCGGGAAGAGCGGCGTGCGGAAGGGCCTGGCCATGTGCGGATGGGTGACGCGCAGATAGATCACCGTGCCGCAAACGATCGCGAAGGCCGCGAGCGTGCCGACATTGGTGACTTCCGACAGCGTGCTCAGCGACAGGAAGCCCGCGCACGCCGCCGCGATCGCGCCCACGATGATCGTGTTGATCCAGGGCGTCTTGAACCGCTTGTGCACCGTGGCGAGCTGCGACGGCAAAAGCCCGTCGTGGCTCATCGTGTAGAAGATGCGCGTCTGGCCGTAGAGCAGGACCAGCATGACGCTGGAGAGCCCGGCGATTGCGCCTACTTTCACCGCCTCCGCGAACCAGGTGATGCCGATGTGGTCGACCGCGGTCGCGATCGGCGCCGGTCCGTCCAGCTGGGCGTAGGGCACGATGCCGACCAGGACGGCGCAGGTCGCGATGTAGAGAATGGTGCAGATGAAGAGCGCGCCCAGGATGCCGATCGGCATGTCCTTGGCTGGGTTCTTCGACTCCGCGCCGGCCGTCGAGACCGCCTCGAAGCCGATGTAGGCGAAGAAGATCACCGCCGCCCCGTGCACGACGCCGGTCAGGCCGTATTGCGAGGCCTTGCCGCCGAAGAGGATGTCGCCGAGCGCCCGCAGGATCTGGTGGCCGATGTCCATCGGCGTGCCCGGAGGCGGAGCCGGCTGTTCCGGCGGGACCAGCGGGTGCCACAGCGACGGATGCACGTAACGTGCGCCGATGGCGATGAAGGCCACAACGACAGTCACCTTGATGGCGACGATAATGTTGTTGACCGTCGCCGATTCCGAGACGCCGATCACCAGCAGCGACGTCACGACGCCGATCGCGATGATCGCCGGCAGGTTCATCAGGCCGTGGCCGATGACTGCGCCCGTCGCGTCCTTCATCGCAACGGCCGGCGCGACGGTGAACTGTTGTGGGATGTGCCAACCGAGATCGCCCATCAAGCTCACGAAATAGCCGGACCAGCCGACCGCGACCGTCGAGGCGGCGAGGCCATACTCGAGCAACAGCAGCACGCCCATGATCCAGGCGACGATCTCGCCGGTCGATGCGTAGCTGTAGGAATAGGCCGAGCCCGAGACCGGCAGCGCCGAGGCCAGCTCGGCGTAGCAGAGGGCGACGAACGCGCAGAGGATCCCGGTGATAACGAACGAGATCATGATGCCCGGGCCCGCCCACTCGGCGGCGGCATGGCCCGTCAGGACGAAGATGCCGGTGCCGATGATGCAGCCGATGCCCAGGAGCACGAGGTTGAGCGCGCCCAGGCTGCGCTTCAGCTCGGTGTGGGCGGTCTCTGCATGGATCAGCTCGACCGGCTTGCGCTGAAAGATGCGCCCGAGCAGGTTCGGTCGGATAGCGACGCCGGTCATTGGGTTCCTCCCTTGAGGCGCCCCTTGATGACTCAGGCGACCCCGACTTGGGCGGCACGCTAGCGGCAGCGGCGCGCTCTTGGCAATGCGGCGTGATCGCGAGGCTAAACCCTCGGTTTAGCGCGCCGCGTGGGCGCCGCGTCCGCGGGGTTCTCCGGCCAGGGATGCTTCGGATAGCGCCCGCGCATCGCCCTGCGCACCTCGGCCCACGAGCCCGCCCAGAAGCCTGGCAGATCCTTTGTCAGTTGGATCGGCCGTTGTGCAGGCGAGAGCAGCGCAAGCGTCAGGGGAACGCCGGCGACGTGCGGATGCTCGGCGAGGCCGAACAGCTCCTGCACGCGGATGTCGATGCGCGGGCCGCCATCCGCCGCGTAGTCGATGCGCGCAGCCGTCCCGGTCGGCGCGGTCCAACGGAGCGGCGCCTCCGCCTCGAGCCGCCGCTGCAGGGCCCAGGGGATGAGCGTACGCAGGCCCTGCTCCAGCGCCGCGTCGCCGACCTCGCGGAGGGAGGTCCTGCCGGCCAGCAGCGGCGGCAGCCATTCGTCCAGGCGCGCCGTCAGCGCCGCGTCGCCGAGGTCCGGCCAATCGCCGCCCTGGGCGCGGAGGAAGGCGAGGCGGGCGCGCAAACCCGTCGCCGCCTCGCCCCAGGCCAGGGCGCCGAGCCCTTCGCGGCGCACCTGATCCAGGAGCGCCGCTTCGACAAGCGCCGACGGCGGGTTCGCGATCACCCGCACGTCGACCGCGAGCCGACCGAGCCAGAGCGTTTCCTTCGCTCGCACGCGGCCATCTGCGCCCACCTCCAGCCGCTCTTCACGGCGCATGCGATCGGCGAAAGCGCCGCCCAGCGCCTGTTGGTCCAACCGTGCGGCGGTCAGGATCCGGTCGCGCCGTTCGCCGCCGCCCAGCTCGGCCACCGCGAGCCACGGCTCGCGCGCCAGGGGCTCGGCCGTATCGAGGGTGACGCCGCGCCCGCTCGCCAGCTGGTACTGGCCCGCCGGGCCCCGCGCCTTGGCGATGCGCTCCGGGAACGCCTCGGCGAGGAGGAGCCCGTCGTCCCCCGGCGCTTCGCCAATGCCCCCGCCGGCCAGCCGGCTCCAGCGCTCGGCCAGTCCTCGCGCCTGGCGGGCGCGCGGCGAGCGGTCGCGCGCGAAGTCGTCCAGCCTGGCGGAGATGTCGACGCCGCGGCCGCCCAGGCCGCGCTCGCTGAGCAGCACAGCGATCAGCGCGGCGCGGCGGGCTTCGCCGCGCTCGGCGCCTTTCAGCAGCATGTGGGCGAGGCGCGGCGGCAGCGGAAGCTCTCCCAGCGCGCGGCCGTGCGCGGTCAGGGCGCCGGCCGCATCGATCGCGGCCAACCGGACGAGCAGCGCCTTGGCTTCGGCCATCCCGGACGCCGGAGGACGGTCCAGGAACGTCAGCTGCTCGGCCTCGCGTGCGCCCCACCGGGCCAGGTCGAGCGCAAAGCGCGAAAGGTCGGTCTCGAGGATCTCCGGCCGCAGATAGGGGACAAGCGCGCGCGTCTCGGCCTCGGCCCAAAGGCGGTAGCACACCCCGGGTCCCAGCCGCCCCGCCCTCCCCCGACGCTGGTCGGCCGAGGCGCGGCTGACCCGCACCGTGGCGAGGCGCGTGAGCCCGCTCGCCGCGTCGAACCGTGGGACGCGCGAGAGGCCGCAATCGACCACCGCGGCGATGTCCGGCAGCGTCAGGCTGGTCTCGGCGATCGACGTCGCCAGCACCACCTTGCGCCGGCCGGGCGCCGCCGGCGCCAGCGCCCGATCCTGGTCGCGGACGTCGAGCGCGGCGTAGAGCGGCGCGATCTCGATCGAAGGTTCGGCGACGGCCTCCGCCAGCCGCGCGGCGGCGCGCTGGATCTCGGCCTGGCCGGGCAGGAAGACAAGGACTCCGCCACGGGTTTCCGCCAGGGCCCGCCCTGCCGCCCGCACGGTCTGGTCTTCGATGCCGAGCGCCGGGTCGCGGCCGAGGTAGCGGGTCTCGACCGGCCAGGCGCGGCCCAGGCTCTCGATGACCGGCGCATCGTCGAGCAGCGCCGCGACCCGGGCGCCATCGAGCGTCGCGGACATGACGACCAGCCTGAGATCGGGCCGAACGAGCGCCTGGCAGTCGCGCGCAAACGCGAGGCCGAGGTCAGCGTCGAGGCTACGCTCGTGGAACTCGTCGAACAGCACGCCAGCCACGCCATCCAGCCCCGGATCGTCAAGGATCATCCGGGTGAAGACACCTTCCGTGACCACCTCGATGCGGGTCCGCGCCGAGACCCGCGACTCCAGCCGCACGCGATAGCCGACGGTGTCGCCGACCGCCTCGCCGAGGGTCTCGGCCATGCGCGTCGCAGCCGCCCGCGCGGCCAGCCGGCGCGGCTCGAGCACGACGAGCTTGCCGCCGGCCACCCACCGCTCTTCGATCAGCGCGAGCGGGGCGAGCGTCGTCTTCCCCGCGCCCGGCGGCGCCACGACGACCGCGCAGTTCCGTTCCGCCAGCGCCGCCCTGATCCGCGGCAGGGCTTCCTCGATCGGCAGCGACGTCATTTGTGCAGCAAGCCGGTCCCCTCCGCCGTTCGCGGCGAGGAGTGACGGGTGGGGCTGAAACGCCAGCTCCGCAAGCACATGCCTCGTAAGTCCAGGCGCCGCCAGAAACGGCCGGACGGTTTGAAAGTCGCCCGCGCGTCCCTAATCTAGCGGGCGTCAACGCCAGGGACACCGTGACCGCAGCCGACCCTCAGACTCTGCCCATCCGCGCCGTGATCGCGCCGGTCACGCCGCTGCAGCAGAATTGCACGATCGTCTGGTGCGTGAAGACGCTGAAGGCCGCGGTCATCGATCCCGGCGGAGAGGTCGAGCGCCTCCTGGGCGCGGTCCGCAAGCAAGGTCTGACGGTCGAGAAGATCTGGGTCACGCACGGGCATATGGATCACGCCGGCGGCACGGCGGCGCTGAAAGACGCGACCGGTGCGCCGATCGAAGGGCCGCACCCGGACGATCAGTTCTGGATCGATCGCATCGCAGAGAGCGGCCAACGCCATGGGATGCCGTATGCGCGGAGCTTCACGCCCGACCGCTGGCTGGGCGACGGCGACACCGTGGAGCTCGG
>DATGIN010000217.1:0-6813 GCA_035295705.1 Caulobacteraceae bacterium | reverse complement strand
ACTGCCGGTACGCCGCAGGTCGTGCGTCGAGGCGCCGCCGATGCCTAAGGCGGCCAGAACCCTCGCCAAGGCATGCGTCATGCTGTCGGGGTGCATGGGCTTGGTCGCATCCCACGATGAGGGGAACAGCGGCCAGTCATTCGCTGCCCCGTGGGTGTCCATCGCCTTCCGTTCCCTGGCTGCCAGCGCAAGCTCGCGCGCCTCCGCAATAAGCTCAAGGGCGCGGGCCGGCAGCGGCACGACGTGAGGACGCCGGTTCTTCATTCGGTCAGGTGCCACCGTCCAAGTACGCTCAGTTTCGTTGATCTCGGACTCCCTGATGCCCGATATTTCTCCACGGCGCTGCAGAAGAAGCATCGCTAGCTGGAGGGCGATCGCCCGGGCTCGTGAGACATATAGGGGCCGGCCCTGACCCGCTCGGAGCGTCGACGGCGTCTTGAGCGCCGCCCAGAGCTGCCGAAGCTCCTCATCAGAGAAAATGCGCCGACGGCTGGTCTCCGCCACTATCGGCGCGCCGATCGCCGGATTCACGGTTACCAACCGGCCCTCGAACTCGCTGATACCGAACGCGAAGACTTGTCGGATTGTGGCCTGGGCGCGGTTGACCTGTGTACGGATGCCGGAGTCCCGCATATCGCGCAGTAGCTGCCGAACCCCGGTGCGACTCACGTCTTCAAGCCGCACAGCGCCGATCACGGGCCGGATATGCCGCTTCAAAATGCCTTCTGCGTCTCGGATAGTGCGGGGGCTCTGCCGCTTGCCCTTAGGCATCCAATCGCCGCCGCGGCACGCAGCTAGATAAGTATCGGCAAGGTCATCGAAGGTGCGAAGCGTTCTCGAGCGCTCAGCAGCCTTCTTCGCCTTCCGCTCGGCAGCCGGATCGGCGCCGCGGCGCACGGCCGTCCTTATGTCCTCGGCCTGCTCGCGGGCCCACCTAACGCCCTGGCGGTCTGTAAAGTCACCCAAGATCAATCGAGGCTGTCGCCCGTCGAGTGACCGATAGCGGATCACCCACACTTTGTGGCCGGTGTCGGAGACCCGAAGGCAGAGATTGGCGACTTTGGTGTCCCAGAACTCGAGCCGAGATCCCTTCGGAGCGCGGGCCGCCCTCGCGGCTTTATCATTCAACAGAAGTGTCGCCATCGTTCCCCTCCTCTGTACGGAGCATCAACGGGGCACGCCCGGGGCACAATGCCCCGAAGCAGGACGATGATGGCTGAAACGCGGAGAAAGACAATATCTGTTATATATCAATGAGGTTTGGGCTCGGATGCAAATGCGAGAAAACGGATGAAACCGGTATATCGTCGGTTTCCTAAACCGAAGGTCAGGGGTTCGAGTCCCTTCCGGGCTGCCAGACGCCTCAGGCGGCCTCTGTCATCGCCTCGCTCAGGCCTGGGGCGAAGCCCGCGCCGTGCGGAACTGTCATGGAGGACCCCCTCAGGTCGTCGCCATAGGCCTCGGCGCGGCCGCCCAGTCGGGCGGCGAGGAAATGCTCGGCGATGGCGATGAAGGCGATGTTGTTCTCCGGCCGCGCGAAGCCGTGGCCCTCATCGGGAAACAGCACGTACGTCACCGGGATCTGCCTGGCCTCCATCGCCTGCACGATCTGATCGGACTCCGCCTGCTTGACCCTGGGGTCGTTGGCGCCCTGGCCGATGAGCAACGGGCGCCTGATGTCCTCGGCGCAGGTCAGCGGCGAACGCTCCTTCAGGAGCTCCGCCCCTTCCACTGTGCGCGGATCGCCAACCCGTTTGTAGAGCTGCACGCGCATCGCCTCCCAATACTCGGGGATCGTCGACAAGAGCGTGTTGAGGTTCGACGGCCCCACGATGTCGACGCCGCAGGCGAACGTCTCCGGCGTGAAGGCCAGCCCAGCCAGAACGCAGTAGCCGCCGTACGAGCCGCCCATGATGGCGACCTGGTCGGCGGTGGTCACGCCCTCCCGCACCGCCCAATCGACGGCGTCGAGCAGATCGTCGTGCATCGCAGCCCCCCACTCGAGATTGCCGGCCGCCAGGAAGGATTTCCCGAAGCCGGTCGAGCCGCGGAAGTTCGGCGACAGCACGGCGTAGCCGCGGTTGGCCAGGAATTGGTGGAAGGGGTTGTAGCCGTAGACGTCGCGCGCCCATGGGCCGCCGTGCGGGAAGAGCACCATCGGCACGGGTCGGCTGGGGCGCCCGTCCGCGTCCGCAGCCGAGGCGGCCGGCAGCGTGAGGTAGGACGGCTGGACCATCCCGTCGCGCGACTTGATCTCGATCGGACGCATGGCGGCGAGCGGCGCGCCCTCGAGCTCGGGCCGCGTGACGAACAGCAGGGTCACCCTGCGGGCACTGCGGTCGTACAGGTACGCCGCCGGCGGCGACGTGACCGGGTCGACGCCTACCACCCAAACGTCGTCTGCGTCGGTTCGGGAGTTGATGCTGATGTCGCCTTCGAGCGCGCTCTCGAGAAACGCCAGGTCCTCGCCGACGCGGGCGTCGAGCGCCTTCCACTGGCTGCGCAGATAGTTGACCGGATAGGCCTCGGCGATGCCGGTTTCAGGGTTGAACAGCGCGCCTCCGATATCGACGCGCGGGTCCTCGGCCACCTGCGTGCGCGCACCGGTGGCGACATCCTCGGCGAACAGCGCGGCGGTGTCCCGCCCGCGCCCGTCGGCCCAGTACAAGGTCTTGCCGTCCGTCGTGTAGCGCAAGGGACTGGTGGCCAGCGTGTCGTCCAGGTCGACGTGGGCGAAGGGCTCGGGCTCGACCGCGCCGGCTTTGACGTGATGGTAGTCCACCCCGCCGTCCGCGCGCGGCCGCGCTACGCCGCGCAGCACCAGCTGCCGGTCGATCAGGAACTCGGCATAGCCTTCGTTCTGGAACACCAGGCTGAGCGCGCCGGTCGCCAGATCCAGCGTGTGCAGATCGTGCCAGCGCGGATCGCGGTTGTTCAGGGCGAGCAGGATGCGGTCCTTCACCAGGCGACTCATGGACTCGATGCGCGCCTGCGTCTTGTCGAACGGGGTCAGCGTACGGGTTTCGCCGCCGGTCGGCGCCACGCCGTAGAGCTTGAAGTTCTCGTCGCCACCCTGGTCGTTGATGAACAGGACCTGGCCGGAGTCGGGCGCCCAGAAGTGCGCGCGGATGGGGCGAACGCGCTCGTCGGTGACGGGTTTGGCCGCCCCCGGGTCGCCGACCGGCGCAACCCAGATGTTCAGCACCTCGTCGCGCGGCGCATGCCAGGACAGCCAACGGCCGTCCGGGCTGATCTGCGCGCCGGCGCGCGTAGGATTGCCGAACAGCCGCCGGCGTTCGATCAGGGGAGTCTCGTCCGCCATGCCGGCGCTCCTTCTCGGTTGTAGAGGCGGTCTATCAAATCACACGCGGGAAGCGAGCCTGACGCGAATCTCGGGCGGTCCAGCGCACACGCGGCCGACGATGCGGCTCGCCGTGAACCCCTGCTGGCGCGCCAACGCAAGCGCCGTCTCGGCCCCAGGCTCGGCGACCGCAATCAGCAAGCCGCCGCTGGTCTGCGGATCGGTCAGGAGGTCGCGGCGCCAGTCTCCGAGCGGGGCTTCGATGCGCACCGCCCCGCCATAGCTCGCCCAGTTCCGCGCGGAGGCTCCGGTGCGCACGCCGGCCTGAAGCAGCGCCTCGACGCCGGGCAGGACCGCAGGCGCTTCGGCCTCGATCTCGATCGCAGCGCCGGCGCCGCGCGCCATCTCGAGCGCATGGCCGATAAGGCCGAAACCGGTGACGTCCGTCACGGCGCTGACGCCGCGGAGGCTCGAGAGCTCCGCGCCCAGCACGTTCAGCTGCGTGGTGGAGCCCATCAGCGCGGCGTAGCCCGCATCGCTCAGCCGGCCCTGCTTGGCCGCGGCGCTGAGGACGCCAACGCCGAGCGCCTTCGTCAGGATCAGCACGTCCCCGGGCCGCGCGCCGCGGTTGGTCAGCACCTTGTCCGGGTGCACGAGGCCGAGCGCCACAAGGCCGTAAATCGGCTCGACGCTGTCGATCGAGTGGCCGCCGGCGATCGGCGCGCCCGCCTCCGCGCACACCGCCGCGCCGCCGGCGAGGACGGCGCGGATCACCTCCGGCGACAGCCGATCGACCGGCATGCCGACGATCGCGAGCGCCAGCATCGGCCGCGCCCCCATGGCGTAAACGTCGGAGAGGGCGTTGGTGGCGGCGATGCGCCCGAAGTCGAACGGATCGTCCACCACTGGCATGAAGAAGTCGGTCGTGGCGACCAGCGCCTGTTCGTCGTTCAGCCGCCAGACCGCCGCGTCGTCGCTGGTCTCGGTTCCGACCAAGAGGTTGGCGAACGGGCCGGCGGCGGGCATGTCGCGAAGGATCTCGGCCAGGACCCCCGGCGCGAGCTTGCAGCCGCAGCCGCCGCCATGCGCAAGGTCGGTCAGGCGGACCGGTGCGCTCTCGGCGACGTCTTGCATCGGCGGACCTCCTCGGGCTTAGGGTTTCGACCCGCCGGTATAACAGAGACGCCAGGCGCCTGACCCATGTCGGACATCGAGATCCTCAAGACGGCCGACCCTGCCGCGCTTGCCGGCTACGATGCGATCATCGACGTGCGCAGCCCGTCCGAGTTTGCCGAGGACCATATCCCCGGCGCGATCAGCTTGCCTGTGCTGAGCGACGCCGAGCGGGCGACGGTCGGGACCATCTACGTGCAGGAATCCCGCTTTCGGGCGCGGCGGATCGGGGCCGCGCTGATTGCTCGCAACATCGCCGGCTACCTGGAGCGCGAGCTGGCGGACCGGGGCGGCGACTTCCGGCCGCTGATCTACTGCTGGCGAGGCGGCCAGCGCTCGGGCGCGATGGCGACGATCCTCTCGCAGGTCGGATGGCGGACGGGCGTCATCGCCGGCGGCTACAAGACCTATCGCCGCCACGTCCGCGAGCGGCTGTACGACCACGACTGGCCGCTCGAGGCGATCCTGCTCGAGGGCCGGACCGGGACCGGCAAGACCGAGATCCTGCACAAGCTCGCGGCGCGCGGGGTGCAGATCGTGGATCTCGAGGCGCTGGCCAACCATCGCGGCTCTGTGTTCGGCGGCATCGGGCTGGGCGAACAGCCGAGCCAGAAGATGTTCGAGTCGCGCCTGCTCGCTACGATGGAGGCCCTGGACCCCGCGCTGCCGGTCGTCTTCGAGGCGGAGTCGAGCAAGGTGGGCGACCGCATGATCCCGCCGGGGCCGTGGAGGGCCATGCACTCGGCCAGGCGCATCGCGATCGAGGCGCCGCTGGCGGCGCGGGCGGAATATCTTGCCACTCGCTATGGCGGCGTGATCGCCAACCGGGACGCCTTCGAGCTTGCGCTTGCCCGCCTTCCGGCGTTCCCAGGCAGAAAAGCGATCGCGCATTGGCGCACACTCGCGGACGCCGATGATCTCGTCGCCATCGCCGCCGACCTGACCGAGAACCACTATGACCCGGCCTACGACCGTACGAACCGCAAGGACGAGCGTCCGCGGCTGGCGGCGATCGCGCTGCAGGGGTTGGCGGAGGCGGATCTGGAGCAGGCGGCCGATCGGGTGGCCGCGCTCCTGATTCAGGCGGAGGTCAGCGGCGCCAGCGCGGCCCATAGGCGCTCGGCGCCGGCCGCCATGTCGTAGAAGTCGACTGCCTCGATCTGGGCGAGCCCGGCCATGGCAAGGGCGCCCTCGGCATCGTCGAGCGACGCCCTGATCCCATCCGCGAGCGCGCGGGCCGAGTCCGCGGCCACCAGTCGGCCATAGCGACCCCGGCGGAGAATGTCGCGCGGCCCCTCGATGTCGGTCGCGACCACCGGCGCACCTGCCGCCATCGCCTCGACGACGACGAGGCCGAATGACTCGGTGCGCGAGGAGCAGACGAAGAGGTCGAGCTCAGCGAGGAAAGGTCCAGGCGGACTTGTCCAGCCCGGGAAGTCGACGGCGGCGCCCAGGCCAAGTTGCGCCGCCTGGGCCTTCAGAGCGCGCGCCGCGGGCCCCTCCCCGGCGATCGTCAGGCGAAACGCCCGGCCCTCGCGATGGAGCTGAGCCGCTGCATCGAGCAAGAGGTCGAAGCCCTTCTCCTCGTGCAACCGGCCGAGGCTGCCAATGCGCGGGGGTTCTTGAGGTCGAGAACGGAGAGGCGCCCGCATCAGGGGTGCGAAGTTAGCGACCGCGGCGACCGGCGCCCTTGGCAGTCTCGCGCGCAGGTCAGCCGCGACGGACTCGCTGACGGCGATCACCAGATCCGCACTCGACACCATCGACCGTGCACGGAAGTTGTGCATGACGACCGCGATCGGCGCGCGCCTGCCGAGAGCCGGGATGGCGACGGCGGCGCCCCGCGAGCCATGCGCGACGATGACGTCCGGCCGGAAGGCCTGTGCGATCCGACGCAGGCGCCATCCGGTCCGTGGGTCGATCGGGGCGGCCGGGGGAACCGACGAGACCGCGTATCCCTGTTCGGCAAGCGCCCGCGCGAACCAGCTGTCCCACAGACCCACCGAAAGCGCCTCGACGCCCTCTGCCACGAGCGCCTGGTGGTAGTTGAGCGCCATCGCTTCAAGGCCGCCGGCGCCGGCCGCAAGCATGAGGTTGAGCGCTCTCGGCGCACTCATGCACCGCCCTCGTAGAGGGTTGGCCAGGGATGAGAGGAGTCGAGCCGGTCGAATGCCACGTCCAAGAGGTAAGCGGCGATGCGCCGTTCGTTGAAGAGGGCGTGGTAGCGGGTGCGGCCCGCTGCCGCCATCGCCATACGGCGCGACGGATCCTTCGAAAGGCGGTCGATCAGGCCCACGAGGTCGTCGAACGTGGAAAAGAACGCCATTTCATCGTCCGAG
>DATGIN010000216.1:0-3799 GCA_035295705.1 Caulobacteraceae bacterium | reverse complement strand
GTCCCGCAGCAGCGCATCTTGATCGCCACGATGTCCAGCGGCGAGCGCCAATGGGCGCAGCGCGTCTCGTCGTCGAGAGCAAGGCCGCGAACCGCTGGACGAGCATCCGGCATGGGCCCATTCCCTAGCACGCCCGCAGGCGTCGCCCTTCCCATGCCGCCAGAAATTTGAAACAACCCCTTGGGGGCCTGCGTTTTCGGTAAGCTTGACAGTGGGTTGGGGCTTATGACCGGAGAACCTACGGGCCACGAAGACGCCGAGCTGCCATTCCGCCAGCTCGCCCAGCACCTCGCGACCCCCTGCTGGATCTCCGACGCGGAGGGGCAGATCGTCTGGGTGAATGACGCGTGGCTCCGCTTCACCGGGGCGGACGTCGCCACAATCCAGGCCAAGGGCCTGAAATCTCTGCACGATCCAGCGATCTACGGTGACGTCGTGCGGCGCTGGATGCAGATCAAGTCCGCCGGCGAGGCGGCCGAGATGGACTTTCCGCTCAAGGGCCGCGACGGCTGCTTCCGGCTGTTCCGCACCCGCGTGGTGCCGCTGCGCGACGCAAAAGGTCAGGTAACCCGCTGGTTCGGCACCAACACCGACATCTCGGATCAGTCGGCGACCGAAGCCCGGCTGCGCGCCAGCGAAGAGCAATGGCGCGAGGTGTTCGATCGCGCCGGCGACGGCATCTTCGTCACCGATCCCGAGGGTCGTCTCTTGGAGGCCAACGACGCCGCCTGCGCCATGAGCCAGCGGACGCATGCCGAGATGCTGGCGGCCTCGGTGTGGGACATCATAGATCGAGGCGAGCACGATGCGCTGGCCGACGCGCGCAACCGCGAGGCTTCGTTCCGCGACTGGCGGCTCAAACGCAAGGACGGGACCTTTCTCGACATCGAGGTCTCGAGCCGCCGCCTCTCGGACGGCCGCCGCATCGGGGTCGCACGCGATGTGTCGCTGCGGCGAATGGCTGAGGCGGCCGAGCGGCAGGCGCTGACCTCGCTGGTGCGCGAGCAGACCGCGCGCGCCAAGGAAGCGGAGCGCCAGCTCGAGCATTTCTGGGACGCTTCCGGCGACCTCTTCGCGATCATCTCCAGCGCCGACGGGATACCGCGGTTCATCAACACCCGGGCGTGGGAAGCGACGCTGGGGTACCCGGAAGCCAAGATCCTTTCGACGCGCCTGATGGATCTCGTGCATCCGGACGACCGGAAGCGGACCCTGGACATGCGCCGGACCCACGTCGCCGAGCGCGCATACTTCGGCTTCGAGAACCGCTACCTGCGCTCGGACGGCGGGCTCGTCTGGCTGTCCTGGAACATCGTGCGCGAGGGCGACCTCATCTACGCCAGCGCCCGGGACGTGACCCGCGAGAAGCTCGACCGCCAGGAGTTGGAGCGCAGCGAGCGGGAGCTGCGGCTCTTCACCGCCGGCGTCATCGACTACGCGCTGATCATGCTCAGTCCCGAAGGGATCATCACGCGCTGGAACACCGGCGCGGAGCGCATCAAGGGATACGCTGCGGACGAGATCATCGGCCGCCACATGTCGGTCTTCTATACCGAGTCCGATCGCGCCGCCGGGGTCCCGCAGCGCGCGCTGAAGACCGCGGTCGAACAGGGTCGCTTCGAGGCCGAGAGCTGGCGCGTCCGCAAGGATGGCACGCTGTTTTGGGCCAGCGTCATCATCGACGCGATCCGCGGCGCGGATGGCGAGCTGCTGGGGTTCGCGAAGATCACCCGCGACGTCACGGAGCGCCGCACCGCGCAGCTCGAGCTGGAGCGCACCAACCAGCGCCTGGCCCAGTCGCAGAAGATGGAGGCGCTTGGGCAGCTCACGGGCGGCGTCGCGCACGATTTCAACAACCTGCTGATGGTCATGGGCGGCCAGGCGGAGCTGCTGCGCCAGCGGCTTGCCCACGACGAGCGCGCCGTGCGCTCGCTGGAGGCCATCTCGACCGCCGCCAAGCGCGGGAAGGAGCTCACGAGCCATCTCCTGGCCTTCGCGCGGCGCCAGCGGCTGAAGCCCGAACCGGTCGCGTTGAACGCGCGCATGGCCGAGCTCAAACCACTGTTGGAATCCAGCCTCGGCCGTTCCGTCAGCCTCGAGGTGGATTGCGGTGAAGAGCTCTGGAAGGTGGACGTGGACGCCAATGCGCTCGAAGTCGCCATCCTGAACATGGCCGTCAACGCGCGCGACGCCATGCCCGACGGGGGACGGCTTCGCATCGCCGCCCGAAACGCCGCCCAC
This sequence comes from Caulobacteraceae bacterium, assembly GCA_035295705.1. Taxonomy (GTDB): domain Bacteria; phylum Pseudomonadota; class Alphaproteobacteria; order Caulobacterales; family Caulobacteraceae; genus Poindextera. Next base: position 1,558 of record DATGIN010000216.1, on the reverse strand, counting down.
GCCGAGGGCGAGGCGCTCGAGGGCGAGTTCGTCGAGCTAACCGTCTCAGACACAGGCGCGGGCATTCCGGCGGACATCATCGCCAAGGTCGCCGAGCCCTTCTTCACCACCAAGGATATCGACAAAGGCACCGGCCTTGGCCTGTCGCAGGTCGACGGCTTCGTTCAGCAGTCGGGGGGTCGCATGACGATCGAGAGCGACCTCGGTCACGGCACGACGATCCGCATCCTCTTGCCGCGGTCGGGCGGCGAGCCGGCGGCCGCCGTCCAGCCGGTCGAGAGCGGTGGGCCGCGCCGGCTGAGCATCCTTTGCGTGGAGGACAATCCGGAAGTCGCCGACGTCGCCGCCGGCATGCTCGAGCAGCTCGGGCACGGCGTGCATGTGGTCAATTCCGCGTCCGCGGCCGATCGGTTCCTGGATGAGAGGGGACCCGTCGACCTGGTGTTCAGCGACATCGTCATGGCTGGCGACCTGAACGGCCTCGGCCTGGCGAGGCGGCTGCGCGCGAAGCACCCGTCGCTGCCGATCCTCCTGGTGACCGGCTACAGCCGCGAGGCGGAGGCCATCGGGGACGAGTTCCCGGTTCTCGCCAAGCCGTATCAGCTGACCGATCTAGGCCAGGCCATCGATGCGGCCGCCGCGTTGTCAATCGCAGGGCAGGCTTGACGGCGGCGCTCGCTCGGGCGTTGTGGCCGCCATGGCCGAGACGAGCGATCAAGTCACACGCGAGGACGCCGAAGCGGCGATTCGCACCCTGATCCGTTGGGCAGGCGACGATCCCGAGCGGGAGGGGCTGCGCGAGACCCCCGCGCGGGTCATCCGCGCCTACGAGGAGCTGTTCGGCGGCTATCGCAGGGACCCGCGGGCCTATCTGCAACGGACATTCGAGGAGGTGGGCGGATACGACGAGCTCGTGGTGCTGACCGACATCCCGGTTGTGAGCTTCTGCGAGCACCACATGCTGCCGTTCCTCGGCCGCGCGCACGTTGGGTACCTGCCTGATCAGCGCGTGGTGGGCATCTCGAAACTCGCGCGCGTGGTGCAGGGCTTCGCGCGCCGCCTGCAGATCCAGGAGAAGCTCACAGCCGAGATCGCCGAGGCGATCCAGGAGGTGCTCAGCCCGCGCGGCGTGGGCGTCGTGATCAGTTCGGAGCACACCTGCATGACCATGCGGGGCGTGAACACGCCGGGCTCGCACCTCACCACCAGCACGCTCCTCGGCGTGGTCCGCGATGACCCCCGCACGCGGCAGGAATTCCTCGCTTATGTCCGAAACGGCATCGGTGCCTAGTCCGCTCGCCGCGTGGACTTGCGCGTCGCGCCCGCAGCCGTTCACCGACTCGGAGGAGTCCGTCGCGATCTCCTGCGGCACGAGCCCCATCCATGCAGGTTCGGCTAGGCAGGTCGGCGCCGATTGGGGAGTGACCGAAGCCAGGCTGCTGACAGGTTCCGGCCCGTGCGGCGGCGGGAAACGAGCGCGCCTGGAAGCGTTTAGGGAACGGGGCTCCAGCCTAGGGCCGCGTCACCATGGAAGAAACCGAACTCGAGGTTCACGAGC
>DATGIN010000215.1:0-22371 GCA_035295705.1 Caulobacteraceae bacterium | reverse complement strand
CGGCCAATGCAGCGCGCATAAAATCCGGTCACGCCAGGGCCCGCAAGGTGGAGGGAGCCCGAAGCTGCCATTTCCCTGCTAACAGGGAATTTAACAGGGAATTTGCGCGATTTTGCCTTCCCGCCAGGACCTGCAGCGATCAATTTTTGCAGCGTAATCAGAACCTTATCCGGCTACGAGCCAGGCTTCCCGGCGCACAAGAACAGGGAAATAACAGGGCTTAAGAACAGGGAACGATCAGGTGCGTAACAGGGAAGGATCAGGTGCGTAACGGGAAGGTCGCGCGTCGGCCGCTTGCGCGCCTGCCGCGGGGCCTGCTGACCTAGAGCAGGCCCGCTTCGGCGAGGCATCCGAGGAGGGCGGCCGCTGGCTCCTCGCCCGCCTTGAAGGCGCCGTAGAGACCTCGGCAGAGCGCGAAGGGGTCGACGCCGAGCCTGCGGAAGAAGGCGGCCTCGGAGGCGCGGTGCTGGTCGTCGAGGTGGTGATGGGCGCAGCCTGGCCAGGCGAAGCCGTCGTCGGGCTTGTTGGCGAGGCCAGGGTTGGGCCGCCCGGGGATGGACATGCGAAGGTGGCAGGCCTGCACCGGCCCCTCGCAGCCGCCTTCGATCAGCCCCGCAAGACAGGGCGCGCGGCGGAGCCAGGCGAGGTAGCCGTGGTCGCGCCGGCGGGGCTGGCGCTGGCCCTTGGCGATCGGGTGGAGCGGTCTGCCGCGTTGCTCGGCGGCCTCGCGGCGCTTGCGCTTCTCCATCGCCTGCACGGCGGCCCGCTGTTCGCGCTCTTCCCTTGAGTAGCGGATCATGCGGCGGGCTCGGCGCCGGCGAGCATGAGCGCTTGCGGTGCGACGCCCAGGATGTCGGCGAGCAGCTCGAGCACCGCGCGCTTGCTCGCCTGGAAGGTCGCATGATCCATCGCCCGCGTGGACTGCGACATCGCGGTCAGATGCCAGATCGTGCGCCCCTCGATGGAGACGAGCGCGTAGGCGTCGTTGGAGCGGACGATGGCGGCGATCGCTCGGGCTTCGGCTCTCGTGCGGCAGACGATGGAGCGCGCATGGCAGAAGCCGGTGCGGATCAGCGCCCACTTCCTTAGGTGCTCGTCGGTCGCGAAGCGCTCGGCGTAGCCTTCCGGCAGGTTCACCCATGCTTCGCGCAGTGCGGCGAAGTAGTGTCGGTGGCTGGGTGAGGAGCGGTCCTTCGCTTCGGCGAAGGCGACGATCTCGCCTGGACCGTACGCCTGCTTCGCCTGGGACCTCTGCGAGGACAGCGGCCAGAACGCCTCTCCGTCCCAGGCGAGTTGCAGGGTTCTCACGCCGCTTGCGCCTGCGGCGGCGCCAGGCTCTGAAGCTTGCCGATCACCTGATCGATCTCAAAGAGGAAGCGCTCGACCTCGCGCTCGAGCTCACCGATCAGCCGCTCGTCGCGCTCGAGCCGGCGGATGAAGAGGCGCATCGGCAGCGGAAGCCTCGGATCATAGGAGACGAAGTCGCACCAGGCGCGGCCGGTGACCGCCATCTGGAACTGCATCTGCGCCAGGTAGCGGGCGGGCGGCGCCTGGCCCAGAAGCGTCTCGATGTGGGTGGCGGTGAGCGGGCACTTGACCTCGACCAACCCCGCCTCGCCGGCCAGGCCATCGGGGCTGGCGCCGGCCATGGCGATCCTGGGATGCGCAAGGAAGCCGACCTGGACCACTTCGGCGTCCGCTTCGAAGGCGTAGAGTTCGAGCGCCTCGACCTCCTTCTCCTGGCCCCAGCGCATGGCGGGGCTCTCGAAGCTCTCGGCCTTGGTCCCGGTCAGCCGCTCGGAGATGAGCTGGGCGGCGTAGTTGGCTCTGGAGGCGCCATAGCCGCTCTTGGTGCGGGCGATGACGTCGGCGATGCGCGAGGCGGTGGCCTTACCGAGTCTCGCCTTCTCCCACTCGGCCGTGCGCTGCTGAATGACCCTCACGCGTCGGCCCCTTCGGCGCGGATGCGGGAGAGTCTTGCGTTGTAGCAGCCGATCACCCGCCGAAAGGCCGCCGGCGCCATCTCGCCCAGCGCCTTGCGCTTCGCACGCTTCCACGCGGCAAACTCCGCTTCGCAGCGAAGCGCGTTGATCTCGACGATGGCGTCGCGCTCGGCGGCGCTCTCGCCGGCGCGCGCCCCGTCGTCGTCATCGAGCTTGCGGCTGGCGAGGTTCAACAGAAGCTTGGTCACGTAGCGCTGGCCGTAGCTCAGGCTCGAGCCCACCGCCTGCACCGGGTTCTTGCCGCCGCTGACGTCCGCCGGCAGCACAAGCTCGGCTTCTTCCTTGTGGCCCGCTTCGTGGCGCAGCACGCCGACGATCACCGGCTCGCCGCGCGCCGAAACCTCCGGCTTGAAGCTGAGCGCAAAACCGTGCCGAAAGAGGATCGGGCGGATCGTCTCAACCGTGTCTTCCCAGGCGGCGTAGGTGTAGGCGACCGCGCCCGTCGCATCCGTGACCTCGGCGAGCTCGTCCAAGACCGGCAGCCGCCGTTGCATCTGGATCAGGGCGGCTGCGAACCGCTGCTCGGCCTGGCGGGCCAGCGTGCGCTCCAAGAGCGCCGCCACCCGGTCCAGTCGATCCAAGTCGCAGGTCGGATCCGCCAGCGTCCGCTCAATCAGCGCAAAAAGGCTCGCCCCTTCGAGGCTTGCGCCATCCCTCGCATGCTCCCCTCGCCTGCGTGCTCGCATCGCTCCGGCAGGGCTCCAAACCGCCAGCGATCACCGCTGGCCTCCCACCAGCGCGAGCCCGGACACGGCCGGGCGAGCACAGACACTGACGCTCCAAATGGGCGAGCAGTCCAGTCCAAACCTCGCGATTCCCTCGGCGCTTCCTCGTCGAGCTTGGGTTCGCACGGCGTCCCGACCAGCCGGACCGGCCACATCGCTAGCGCCGCGCGGCGCGACTAACGAAGCGGCCTACACCGTTCGGTCTTGGTCGCGCGCCGCGCCTCAGTTCCTGGACTTGTCGCGGCGATAGACGTCCGGAAAAAAGCGCAGCACGCCATCCACCGGCGTCGCTGTGAGGTAAGTTATGTAGACAGCGACCGGTTCCGGGAGGTCCACGCGAGTCTCAGGTGGTGTGTCGCCCGCCGGCGCCGCAGCCCCCAACAACGCCTTCGCGAGCTCCTCGGCATGCGAAAGCCGAACGCAGCCCGCGCTGAGCGTCCGCTGTGAGGCCCGGAAGAACTGCTTGAGCGGCGTGTCGTGCAGATAGATGCCCTGCTCGTTGGGCATCTCGAACTTAACCGCGCCCATCATGTTGTTCGGCCCCGGCAGCTGGCGCAGACGCGCCCAGATGCGGCCGGCGGCGACGTCGTTCCAGTTCACCGAGTCGGGGGCGACGACGCGTCCCTCGGGCGAGTTATCAGGCGCCAGCACCTGCATGTTGACCGTCTTCAGGTACTTGACGCCCTGCTTGACGATGCGCGGCGCCCAGGTGTTCCGCGCCAGGTCCCACGGCACGTTCCAATAGGGATTGAAGACCGCCGACTTGACCTCGGTGATGAGGGTCGGCGTCGGCTCCGTCGGCTTGCCGACCACCACCGGCATCGACAGCGCAAGGCGTCCATCTTCGTACAGCCACAGCATCTGGGCCGGGATGTCGACGATGATGTAGCGGCGCGGGAAGGTCGAGGGCAGCTCGGCCGCGCGGCGAAGGTTCAGCTCCAGGCGCTGCTCGTACGCGGCCCGCGTGGTCTTCAGCGCCGCGAAGGCGCCCGGTCCAACGCGGCCGGCATGCAAGTCGTCCAACGCCGCCTGCAGGCCCGCCGCGATCGGATTGGCCGGCGCACTCGGCGGAGCGGCTTCCACCGCGACCGCGGTGGCGGTCGCGAGTCGCGGACTGGCGTAGGCGGGGACGCCCAGCAAGAGCGCCGCCAGGAGCACCGAAAGCCTTGTCCCTGACCGAACCACCGACCGTAACGACCTCACCAATCGGTGGCTTGGCTGCAAGCCGCAGGCCGCCGCCCCCGAAACCTTAACCGCAAGTAAACGATCGCTCGCCTCACCCGTCAACGGCCGCGCCAGCAGCGCGTTGCAGCTTGAACGCGCGAGCGCGGCCGTGGTGGCGCCTGCCCAGCGCTCTGAGAGCGCTCGCAGGGCCCCAGCGCCAAGACTTCCTAAGAGCGCTTACAGACGACAAGCGTTGGGGTAGAGTGGGATCGCCCGTGAAGGTTCGCCTTCCCGAGCAGCACATTCTTGGACGCGTTGATGCGCGGGGGACCCTATGCATCTCATCGGTCTTCGGAAGATCCTCATCGCAGCCGGCGTCACCGCCCTCTCTGCGGCGGCATTTCCTGCGAGCGCGCTTCCGCCCGGCGGCGTTGTGTCGACCTCGGGCGCGGCAAGCGCGTCAGTGACGACCGGCGCCTATGGGATGGTGATCTCGCATTCCACCAGCCACACGGCCACGGCGGGATCCACGAGTTCGGCAAGCACGACAGGCGGCGCCCACACGAGCAGCACTTCGAACGGCGTCTCTGTCTCCGTCGCACACTGACGCGGCGGGGCCCGGCCTCGTGACTGGGGCCTAGAATTCGCCTCGAAAGCGCGGCCGGTGCGCTGGTGATTTCGACTTAAAATTCAAGCTGCGCTAATTTGCGCTGGCTGGGCGATGCGCTTGCGCACCGCCGGTTTGTTGGTGTGTGACGAGGAAGGCGACCGGATGGCGGACGATCTGGCCAGCCAGCCTGCACGGGAGATGCCGGAAGCGCCCGAGGCCATGCTTGCGCGAGCGCTCGAGCTTCACCGCGCCGACCGGCTCGCCGACGCGGCCGCGCTCTACGAGCAGATACTCGACCTCGACCCCGAAAACGCGGAAGCACTCCGGAACCTCGCCTCCATCGCTTTGCAGAAGGGCCGCTTTGAGCTCGCGCTGGGGCTGTCGGATCAGGCGCTGAAGCTTAAGCCCGACAGCCCCGAGGCGCTCAGCAACCGCGGCGCCGCGCTTCACAACCTGCGCCGCTTCGACGAGGCGATCGCGAGCCTCGATGCAGCGATCGCGCTCGACCCTGAAAACGGGCGCACCTATGCCGACCGAAGCTTAGCGTTCAAGGCCGCCGGCCAGCTGGAAGCCGCCCTTGATAGCGCCGATAGGGCTATCGCGCTCGAGCCGGACTACGCGCCGGCGCACAACAACCGTGGGGCGGTCCTGTGCGACCTGAACCGCCCGGAGGAGGCCCTGGCCAGCCTGGACCTGGCGATCGCACTGCAACCGGCGTTCGATGACGCGCACGCAAACCGCGGCCGCGCCCTCCATTCGCTCGATCGCCCCGACGAAGCCCTGGTCAGCTGCGAACGGGCGATCGCGCTCAGGCCCGGCAATGCCGAAGCCTACAATGCCCGGGGCGTCGCGCTTGCGGCCCTCGGACGTCTGGACGACGCCATCGCGAGCTATGACCACGCGCTTCGGCTGCCCCAGGGCGTCGCAGCGCCAGGCCCGGATCGCTTGGCGGAGATTCACAGCAATCGTGGCGCTGCATTCGCCACCCTCGGGCGTTTGACGGAGGCGATGGCCTGCTACGAGCGAGCGCTTTCGTCAAAACCGGATCACGCGGAAGCCCTGTTCAACAAGAGCCTCGCGCTCCTGACACTCGGACGCTTCGACGAGGGCTGGCGCCTTTACGAGTGGCGCAAGCGGATGAAGGACGCGAAGGGGTACGTGGCCTACCCGCAGGCGGAGTGGCTCGGCGCCGAGGACATCTCTGGGAAGACGGTCTTCCTGCGCTATGAGCAGGGCCTGGGCGACACGCTACAATTCTGTCGCTACGCCAAACTGGCTCACGCCCGCGGCGCGCGGGTGGTGATGTCCGTCCAGGACCCGCTCGTGCGCCTGCTGAAGCAGCTCGAGCCGCAGATCGAGATTATCGGCGAGCGGGAGATGCCGGCGGCGTTCGATCTGTATGCGCCCCTGATGAGCCTGCCGCACGCGTTTGGCACGACCGTCGAGACCGTACCGGCAGAGCCTCGGTATCTGGCCGGCGATCCCACGCTGAAGGCGCGCTGGCGTGACCGTCTGCCGCCCCGCACCCGGCCGCGCATCGGGCTCGTCTGGAGCGGCAACCCCAAGCACAAGAACGACCGCAATCGCTCGATCGCGTTGGGCGAGCTCGAGCCGCTGCTCTCCCTCGACGCGGAATGGGTGTCGCTGCAGAAGGAGGTCCGCGAGGGCGATGCAGAGACCCTCTCGCGGCTCGGCCGCATCTACGCGCTCGGCCCGGAACTGGGCGACTTCGCGGACACGGCGGCCCTCATCGACGAGCTGGACCTCGTCCTCACGGTCGACACCAGCATCGCGCACCTGGCCGGGGCCTTGGGCAAGCCTGTCTGGGTCCTGCTGCCGTACGGCCCCGACTTCCGGTGGTTGCGGCAGAGAGAGGACAGCCCCTGGTATCCCAGCGCCCGCCTCTTCCGCCAAGCCAGCCTCGGAGACTGGTCTCCGGTCATAGCGAAGGTCCGGGACGAACTGCGGTCACGCTTCGCGATGTCGTCTGCCGCAGCCGCGCCACACCACGCAACTGAAGCCGTCGCCGAGGCGGCTGACCTGCACGCGATGCTCCAGCTCGCTTCCGAGTTGCGCGCGCAACAGCATCTCACGGCCGCTCAAAACCTCTACCAGCAGGTACTGGCGCGCGACCCGCACCACGCCGAGGCCGCGCTGGAGCTTGGGCTGATGGCGCAGCAGGCCGGGCGACCTGACCTGGCGGTCGGGCTGCTTGGCGCCGCCGCCGCAGCGAAAGGAGCGACGGCGGCCACCCAGGCTGCGCTGGCCACCGCCCTCAACGCGCTGGGCCGCTTCGACGAGGCGGTGCGCAGCTACGACCGGGCGATCGCGCTCGACCCCAACAACGCGAAAGCTCACAACGGTTGCGGCAATGCGTTGCAGATGCTCGGCCGCCTGGCGGAAGCGCTTGTCAGCTACGCAAACGCGCTCGCCCTCGACCCTGACTACATGGGCGCTCACCACAATCGCGCCAACACGATGCTCAAGCTCGAGCGCCTCGAAGAGGCCGTCGATGGCTACAGCGCCGCGATTCGGCTGCAGCCTGATCTGTTCGACGCGCACAACAATCGTGGCGTCGCTCTGGCCAAGCTCGGGCGGCCGGCAGAGGCTGTCGCCAGCTACGAGCAGGCGATTGCGCTGAGGCCGGACCACCCCGAAGCCCGACTCAACATGGCCTTGGCGCTTCATGATCTCGGCCGGTTCGAGGAGGCGCTCGCGAGTTACGACACGGCGATCGCGCTCAAGCCGGATTTTGGAGGCGCTTACAGCGGTCGGGGCGCAACCCTGCACGAGCTCGGTCGGGTCGATGAGGCGATGGCCAGCTACGATAGGGCGATCGTGCTCCAGCCCGGCCTCGCCGAGGCCCATAACAACCGAGCCATGGTCCTTCACGACCTCGGCCAGCTAGACGCCGCGCTGGCGGTCTTCGAGACAGCGATTGCACTGAATCCGGACCTCGCGGAGGCGCACAGCGGTCGCGGAGTGACTTTGCACGCACTCGGGCGGACCGAAGAGGCGCTCGCCAGCTACGAAAAGGCGGTCGCCGTGAAGCCCGATCTCGTTGGCGGGCTCGACAACCGTAGATGGGCGGTGCACGACCAAAGCCGACTAGAGGAAGCGTTGGCCAGCTTTGACGAGGCCCTCAAGCGCGACCCAGACCTCGCCGATGCGGCCTTCAACAAGAGCCTCACGTTGCTGACCCTTGGCCGCTTCGACGAGGGGTGGCCGCTCTACGAAGCCCGGAAGCGAAAAAGGGAGCCGTTGGGGAGCGAAACCTATGCGCAGCCGCACTGGATGGGCGGCGAAGACATCGGCGGCAAGACCGTGTTCCTGCACTGGGAGCAGGGGTTTGGCGACACGCTGCAGTTCTGCCGCTACGCATGGATGGTTCGGGACCGAGGCGCGCGGGTGGTCATCTCGGCGCAGGACGCCCTGGTCCGGCTGCTGCGGCAGTGGGAGCCGGAGATCGAGATCATTGGCGGCAAAGAGGCGCCGCAGGCATTCGATTTTCACGCCGCGCTCCTCAGCCTGCCGCTCGCCTTCCGGACGACGATGGAGTCGATCCCTGCACGGCCGCGCTATCTCGAGGCTGACCCACAGCTGGTCGCGCGCTGGGCCGATCGTCTGCCTCCACGGACCCGGCCTCGTGTCGGCCTGGTGTGGAGCGGCAATCCGAAGTTCAAGGGCGATATGCGCCGCTCGATGAAGCTGGAACAGCTTGCGCCGCTATTGTCGGCGGACGTGGAGTGGTTCTCGCTCCAGAAGGACGTTCGCGAGCGCGACGCCGAGACCCTCGCACGGTTCAGCCAGCTGAATGTCTTGGGTCCGATGCTCGACGACTTCGCCGAGGCAGCCGCGGCGATCGACCAGATGGATCTGGTCGTCACCTCGGATACCAGCGTGGCCCACCTGGCCGGCGCCCTCGGCAAGCCTGTCTGGGTCCTCCTGGCCTTCCTGCCGGACTTCCGCTGGTTTCGGGAAGGCGAAGACTGCCCCTGGTATCCCAGCGCGCGACTCTTCCGCCAGCCGCGTCCCGGTGACTGGCCTTCCGTCGTCGCTCGGGTGAGAGACGAGCTCGCGGCGCGCTTCTTCTAGCGGGCTGGACCGCGGTCCGCCCTGGCGCCGGCAGCGCAGCCCGGCGGCCTCAGAAAGCGGGGCCGGGAGAAGCGGCGCCTGCGGAAACTGAGGGGCGGCGGCGATTTCGGCCTCGCCTCAAGCTGCGCTAGTCTGCGCCGAGCGGGCAGGCGCGCGCTTGTACCCGCGGCTGTCGTGGCGACGAGGAATGCGACCGGATGGCGGACCAGCTGGCCGGCCAGCCTGGAAACGAGACGCCGGAGGCGGCGGTCGAGCGACTCTCCATCGCCGTGGCGGCCAACGGCGCCTCCGCCGAGCTGCATGCCGCGTTGGCCAACGCCCTCAACGGGCTCGGCCGCCTCGACGAGGCGGTGCGGTGCTACGACCAGGCGATCGACCTCGATCCCAACAACGCCAGTCTCCACAACGGCTGTGGCAACGCCTTGCAGATGGGCGGTCGCCTCGAGGAGGCGCTCGTCCGCTACACAAACGCGCTCGCGCTCAACCCCGACTACGTGGGCGCGCATTATAACCGCGCCAACACGCTGCTTCGGCTCGAACGTCGCGATGAAGCCGTCGCCGGCTATGACGCCGCGATCACCCTCAAGCCGGACCTGGCGGACGCGTACAACAATCGCGGGGTCGCGCTCGCCGGGCTGGAGCGGGATGCGGAATCCGTCGCCAGCTGCGACAGAGCGATCGCGCTCAGGCCCGACTATGTCGATGCGCACGTAAACCGCGCGATCGCTCTAAGAAAGCTCGGGCGGCCGATGGAAGCTGTGGCCGGCTTCGATGTGGCCGCCTCGCTCGACCCGGGCCGTGCCGGCGTTCACTACAACCGCGGCCTCGCGCTTTACGAGCTCAGCGAGCTTGAGGAAGCCTTGGCCAGCTACGACCGGGCGATCGCGCTCCAGCCTGATCACGCAGAAGCTCACAACAACCGCGCGCTGGCGCTCCACGAACTCAACCGGTTCGACGAAGCGTTGGCAAGCTACGACACCGCGATCGCGGTGAAGCCGGACTTTGCGGCCGCCTACAGCGGTCGGGGCGTGACCCTGTACGAGCTCGGTCGGGCAGCTGACGCGCTGGCGAGCTACGACAGGGCGATCGGACTCCAGCCAGACTATGCCGAGGCGTATGACAACAAGAGCGTCCTGTTGACGGAGCTCGGACGTTTCAGCGAGGCGAACGACGCCGTCGAGCAGGCGATCGCGCTCGCCCCGACGAGGGTTCGCTCCTACTACCACCTGGCGCAGTCCAAACGGCTGGCGCTCGGCGATCCCCACGTCCGGGCCATGCAAGCGCTGGAGCGTGATCTGCCCTCGCTCGCCTTCGATGACCAGATCGAACTTCAGTTCGCCTTGGCGAAGGTGTTCGCCGAGAACGGCGATCCGGCCGCATCGTTTCAGCGCCTGTTGCCCGCCAACGCCATGAAACGGAGCAAGACCGCCTACGACGAAACGGCAGACCTCGGCCTTTTCGAGCGTATCCGGGCGGTCTTCACGCCCGGGCTGATCTCGGCCCATGCGGGTTGCGGAGATCCATCGGATCGGCCCGTGTTCGTCCTGGGTATGCCGCGGTCGGGGACCACGTTGGCCGAGCAAATCCTAGCGAGCCACCCCAAGGTTTTCGCAGCCGGCGAGACCGAGCGCTTTCCCAGGACCATAACGGCGCTCGAAGCCGACGAGACGGCAGGCTGGCGCTTTCCGGAAGCGGTGCCCCGCATGTCCGCGCGTGAGCTGAGACGACTCGGCCAAAGCTACCTCGCCGGTCTCGATGCTTCTGCGTCCTTGGCGCAGCGAGTCACCGACAAAACGCTGCACAACTTCCTGTGCGCTGGCCTTATCCACCTGGCGCTGCCCAATGCGCGCATCATCCACGCCCGTCGAGACCCCCTCGATACGTGTCTGTCCTGCTTTTCGAAGTTGTTCGAGGGGAACCTCCCGTACACCTACGACCTCGGAGAGCTGGGACGCTACTACCGAGCCTACGAGGCGATCATGGCGCATTGGCGCGCGTTGCTGCCAGAAGACGTAATGATCGATGTCCAATACGAGGACGTCATCGCCGATCTCGAGGGGCAGGCCCGGCGCATCATCGCGCATTGCGGTCTTGATTGGGATCCGCGTTGCCTGGAGTTTCACCTGACCGAGCGCGCGGTGCGCACATCCAGCGCCATCCAAGTGCGCCAGCCCATCTATGACGGTTCGGTTGGACGCTGGCGGATGTACGAGCCGTTCCTCAAGCCCCTGCTCGACGAGCTCCATCCTTCCACCGCAGCGTCCCGTTACTAGCGCGAGGGGTCGATGGTCGAAGCCCTCGCCGGGCAGGCTATGGCGCCGGCGCCGAGCCCGGACTCTGACCTCCCACGAAAGCGCTGCGACGGCGCGACCTTGGCCGCACCTTCAGCTAAAAGCCGCCGGCCCGGCTACGGATGCGGGATCGCGCCCGCGGCAAGGCGTCAAGGCCACGACCGAAGCGCACGTCAGCAGCTTCGGCGCTCCGGGCGGCCGGCAAAGCGCGTGCAAACGAAAGGGCCCACGGAGCCGCGCTCCGTGGGCCCGACTTGTCAGCGGCGCTCTAGCCGCCGCGGGTTTAGGACTCGCTCCACTCCGCGAGCTGCACGGTCGGGTGATCGCTGCTGCTGCTGAGCTGGCGGAAAGCCCGCGCATCCGGAGCCGGAGCGTCCGCGGCGCCGCGCTCACCGGCCGGCGGCGCTACCGTGGTCGGCGGCGGCGGAGGCGGCGGAGGCGGTGGTGGCGGAGGAGGCGGTGGCGGAGGAGGCGGTGGCGGCGGAGGAGGCGGCGCAGCCGCGATCTCTCCGGCGAACGCCGGGTTAGGCAGCCCCGCGGGCGTCAAGCGGCAGGGCCGCCCGAGCGCATTGTAGACGCGGAAGACCTCTTCGTTGCCGCAGAGCACTTCGCGGGCGGCCTCGCGGTCGCCGAGCGTCTGCGCCAGCTCGCGGGCGTTCAGGCGGCGAACGCATTCACCGTCGCGCCAGGTCGTCCCGCCGCTGGCCCCCCAACCCAGGCCCGACACGCCAAGGGTGCTCGAGCCCATGCACGTTTCGGTCAGCGTGGTCGTCAGCGCTGGTGCAATGGCAGACGGCGCGGCCCGCAGCGTTTGGGTCGATGGCGTTGGAGGGCTGTTGAAGGTGATGTTCTGATTGTTCGACGCGTTGTCCGCCGAGGATTTGCCGATCCCGAGCGAGCTCGAGTTCGAGTTCGAGGTCGAGGTCTGCGTCGAGGTCTGCGTCGAATCGTTAGACGAAATCCCCACCCCGTTCGACGTAGAATTGGCGTTGGAAGTCGCGGTCTGCGCCATTGCGGCGGACCCCAGGAGGACGCTCATCGCGATCCCGGCTAAGAAGCTTTTCATCATCGTTTTCCCGATTGCGCGCCAAAATCCCCTGGTAAGCACCGCCAGGAGGAAGCCGCTTTCGCGCTTCCTCCTGGCGGGAACTCTAACGAACCGATTCCTACGGGATGCAGTTCGTGGTCGGGAACGGATGCGGGCCGCAAGCCGTGCCGCTGCCCGAGCCGGACCCGGTCTGGCTGCCGCCGCCGCCGCCGCCGCCGTGGTTGGCGGAGGCGCCGCCGCCGAACGCGAAGCCGGTCGAGCCCGAGACGGTCGCCACGTTGGCCGTGGTCAGGCCGTTGGTGCCGATCCCTTCCGTGGTGCCGACGGCGCCAACAGAGGCGTTGCCCGCCCCCGAGAAGCCGACGCCAAAGCCGCCGTTGTGCGAGCCGCCGCCGGCGCTCGACGAAGCGGACGAAGACGACGACGCACTGCCGCCGTTCGTGCCGCTAACGGCCGCCGCTGTGCCAGCAACCCCAAGCGCCACGGCGGTGGTCGCCAAAAGTGTGAATAGACGCATGCTATACCTCCGTGCGCGGGAAATTCAGGGCGCGCGCTCACCCTCCGCCCACTATGGGCGGCGCTTTCATCCGTACTCGGAGTATCGACGAAGAGAACTCGCGTCGGTGTTCGACGCGATCCGCTCCCCCGATCCGACTACGCGAACTGCTCGCTGGGTTTGGGACGCCCCCCATCACCGTCGAGGCCGCAAAGCCCTTGAAGCTAGGCGGCTTTGTGAGCAAACCGCTTACAGGGTAAGGAGTCAAGCCGCTGTTTAGGAATTGTTAATGACAGTACTGCGGCGCCAGGACGCGTGTGTCTGACAAAAGCGCAATCTTTTCAGAGGTATGAGCTCCACCGCCTGTGGACGAAATCCGGCAGAAATGTGGCGCTTGGGCCACAACGAGACTCGCCGCACAGAAGAAACGCCCGCGGCGAAAGCAGGTTTGCCGACCGCCAACCGAGATCAGTCTCCCGACGACTGGCAGCTTTGCTTGGCCAAAATACACGCGCGAGGCCTGTATTCGGCTACCTGAGTGCGCCCTCGAGACCCCTCGCTTGCGACCGCGCGCTGACGCTTGCCGCCGCAGGCGGAAACGCCGAGTCGGCGCTAGGGCGTGACGCCGAGCCGTGTAAGCCCTTGAGCGGCCAGCTTGAGTCCAGGATCGGCCCTCAGCGCGGCGCGGAAGTCGGCGATCGCCTGGTCGCGCAGGCCCTTGCGCTCGTAGGCGACAGCGCGGTTGTGGTAGGCCATCGCGAAGTCGGGCTGCAGCTTCAGCGCCTCGCTGGCGTCGGCGATGGCGAGATCGTAAGCCTGCTCGCCGACGTACGCCCAGGAGCGGATGACGTAGGCGCGCGCGTCGGGTTGCAAGGCAATCGCGTGGGTGGCGTCGGCGATCGCCTGGTCGTGCTGACGCTTGTCCTCGTAGGCGGCCGCCCGGAAGACGAATCCCTTTGCGGTATTGGGGCTTAGCCGGATGGCCACCGTGTCGTCGGCGATAGCGTGGTCAAAGTCGCCGGTGTCGTCGAAAGCGGCGCCCCGCACGAGGTAGGCGCGGCTGAGGTCAGGCTTCAGGTTGATCGCGCTGGTTGCGTCCGCGATCGCCTCGTGGAGGCGCCCCTTGGCGTAGTATGCCGAGCCCCGCTCGACATAGGCCGCAGCGTTGCCGGCGTTGAGCGAAAGGGCGTCGGTAGCGTCAGCGATCGCCTGGTCGAAAAGGCCCTTGCGACTGTAGATCGCCGCCCGATGCACGAGCGCGTCCGCGTCGTCGCGCTTAAGTTCGATCGCCCGGGTGAAGTCGTTGATGGCCTGGTCGTCCTCCCCCTTGCCCTCGTAGGCGACGCCGCGATTGAAGTAGAGCTCAGCCTGGGTGGGCTTGGCGTCGATGGCCTTGTCAAAGTCACCGATCGCGAGATCGAACTGCCTTTGCTGCGCGTAGGCCATGCCCCGGTTGTTGTAGGCCACGGCAAGGTCGGACGCGGGCGCCACCCCTTGGTTGATGAGCTCGGTGCATCCGGCGATGGCTTGGTCCGGATCGCTGGCGGCGCACCGCTCCCATGCTTTGTCGACCGGCGCCGACGTCGCCTGCGCGGCGTGCATCGCCAGGATCAGACCAATCGCGCTCAACGACATGCTTCGCAGGGGCCGAGTTGAAAAAACGCCAAAAGGCCTAGCCATAAATTACACCACTCGGACTACCCGGCCGCGACGCCGCCCGGCCTTCCCGGGGCGTCCGGCCACGGTTCAAACTTCTACGGCCGGGCGGGTAACGGCGGCGGCGGCAGAACGGGGCGTAGCGGCGGCCCGGACGGCGGGTTTGCTTGGGCGGTCTCCTGGTCGATCAGCCAGCCCCGAGCCTCCAGCAGGAAACCCCACGAACAGCGGCCGTTGTGCGCTAACGCCGCGAGATTGAACTTGGCCGCGGGCGATCCCTGCGCCGCCGCCAAGTGGAACCAACGCGCCGCCAAACGGCAGTCCGGCCCGACGCCGAGCCCGTGCGCGAACATATAGCCCAGCTGGTTCTCGGCCAGCGGGTCGCCCTTGTCGGCGGCCATGCGGTACCACCGGAGCGCTTCCGCATAGTCCTGCGGCGCGCCGATGCCGTGCTGGTAGAAGTAGCCCACCTCGACCTCGGCGGCGGCGTTTCCGCGCCCGCCGCTGTAGCGATACCAGTCGAGCGCACGCCCATAGTCGTTCGCGGCGACCGACTGGTCGCCCTGCAGGTTGGCGTCGGCTGGCGCGACCGAGTCAGCGGGCTGCGCCGTCGCCGCGACGCCGGATACGGCCGACGCGGCCAAAGCAATCGCAAACACGGCGGAGCTTGCTCGTCGTTTCATCAGGGGCCCCTCCATCGGCAAGGCATGTTGCGCCGCGGCGGCGCCGTCGGCAACCCCGTCGGCATAGACCTAGGGCTTAGCTTAGCTGCTCGGTCGCGGCGGACAAACGCTGAGACAGCCCTCCCCGGTGCCGCCTGGGCCGTTGTAACAGGGGCCGCCCAGCCCGCTGAAACACGGGCCTCCCGGCCCGTCATACGCCGGACCGCCGGCGCCGCGGTACGCGGGCCCGCCCGGCCCGTCGTACATGGGGCCGCCGGGTCCGTCGTACTGAGGGCCGCCCGGACCGTTGTACATCGGCCCCCCAGGACCGTCGTAGCAAGGCCCGCCAACGCCCCGGTACGCCGGACCGCCCGGCCCAGCGTACGCCGGTCCGCCCAGCCCGGCGTAGCAGGGACCGCCCTGTCCGTCGTAGCCGTGGCACTTGCAGACGGCCGGCGCTGCGGCGGGCGGCTGAGCGCTCACGGACGTCACACCGACCACGACAGCCGCCGCGAGCCCCACGAGCAGGAACGAAAACCAGCGCGCCATGGCGTCTTCCTCCCCAGACATCGGCGGCACTGCTTAGCCGAGCGCACGCGCGCGAGTCGAGCGGCGGGTCGCCGCGCTCCCCGCGCCGACGAGCGCCAGATCATCGACTAAGGGCCGGCTCGGAGTCGGCCCAGGCCTTCGATCGCTGCCGGCAACTGCCGATCAAGCTTGAGCGCCGCGCGATAGTCGGCGATCGCCTGGTCGCGGAGGCCCTTGGCTTCATAGGCCGCACCCCTGGCTGCGTAAGCGGCCGCCGCCTCCGGATCGAGCGTGATGGCCTGGGTGGCGTCGGCGATCGCCTGGTCGTAGCGGCCGGCGTGGGCGTACGCCGCTGAGCGGGCGAGATACGCTTCGACCAGATCCGGCCTTAGGAAGATCGCCTGCGTGGCGTCATCGGCGGCCAGCTGGTCGAGTCCCTTGGCGGCGAACGCTGCGCTGCGGTCGAGATAGGCGTCGGCGTCGCTGGTGTTGATCGCAAGGGCGTCGGTGTCGTCCGCGATCGCGCGATCCAAGAGGCCGCGTCGGCGGTAGATTCCGGCGCGCCGGACCAGCGCGTCGGCGTCGGTGGGCTTCAACGCCAGCGCCCGGTCGAAGTCGCCGAGCGCGCGGTCGTCCTGGCTTCTGCCCTCGAAGGCGACGCCCCGGTTGAAGTAGATCTCAGCTTGCGTCGGCCTGAGCTCGATCGCGCGGCTGAAATCGCGGATCGCCTCATCGAACTGCTTCCTGGCGCTATAGGCGATGCCGCGGCTGTTGTACGCGGCCGCCAGATCGTCCGGCGCCTTGGCGCGTCCGATGACCGCGGTGCAGCCGGTGATGGCGGCCTGGGCCTCGGAGCTCAGACAGCGGTTCCACGCGGCGTCGTTTGGGGCGGCCGTCGCCGGCGCCGCCTGCAGCGCTGCGATCAGAGCGATCGCTGCGCCCACGCATCGTCCATCCGCGGGCCAGCGCATGCCCCGCCCGCTCGGCGCAGTCCCGCTCGAAGCGCTCAGGGACGCAGGCGGCCCCGCAAGCTCAGACTTGCGCGCGCCGCGGTCGCGAAAGGCCGATCCCCTTCATTCCGGGCAGTCTTGGCGTCGATCATCCAACCGCGCGCCTCGAGCAGAAGGGCGGTAGGGCATCGCCCTTGCGAAGCCATCCAGGCCAGGTTGTGCTGCGCCGCGGGCCAGCCTTGCGCGGCCGCAAGCGCGAACCACCGCGCCGCGGCGTCATAGTCCTGACCAACGCCCAGCCCGTGCTCGAACATGTAGCCCAGCTGGTTTTGCGCGATCGGATTGCCCTGGTCGGCGGCCAGCCGGTACCAATGCACGGCCTCGCCGTAGTCCTGCGGCCCGCCAAGACCGTGTTGGTAGAAGTACGCAACCTCCACCTGCGCCGGGGCATTCCCGCGCGCGGCGCTGTAACGGTACCAGGCCAGCGCCTGGCCATAGTCGTTCGCGGCCACGAAGCTGTCGCCACGGGCATTCGCGTCGCTCGGCGTCTGGGCGTTCGCGGCAGAGGCCGCCAACCCGGCCAGGGCGATCGCCAGCCCGGCGCGTGCAACTCGGTTCATATCGGCCCCAGGTTGCGTAACAGTGTCATGTTGCGCTGCGCCGGCTCACCGCGCAACAGTATGCCGTCGCTGCGGGGGGACGACGCTGCTGCACAAGATCCTGGCCATCGTAGTCCTCTCGGCCATGATCGCGGCGCCTGCGCTCGCCCGCGACCGCCTGACCCGCGACACGCCGATCGGGACCGGCCAGGAACCTGAGCAGCAGGCTCAGGAGGCGTTCGCCAAGCAGGACTACGCCGGGGCTTTGCGGTGGTGGACCGTCGCCGCGCAGCAGGGCGACTCCGAGGCGAGGACGAACATCGGCCTTCTGTACGAGCGTGGCCTGGGCGTCCGGAAGGACTACGGCCAGGCCATGACCTGGTTTCGCAAGGCGGCGTCGGAGGGTGACGCCGCGGCTCAATACAACATTGGCCTCCTCTACAAGCATGGCTGGGGCGTCGGGCAAGACTACGCTCAGGCCATGAAGTGGTATCAACAGGCTGCAGCGCAGGGTTCGGCGGCGGCTGAAGAAGAGATCGGCAGCCTCTACTTCAAAGGCGAAGGCGTCGAGCAAGACTATCAGCAAGCGATGGTGTTCCTGCACAACGCGGCGGCCCAGGGCGACGCTGCAGCGGAGAACGACATCGGAATCCTCTACATGCAGGGCTTCGGCGTCCCGCAGGACTTCGCCCAGGCCGCCGACTGGTTCGGCCGTGCGGCGGCGCAGGGGAACGCGGCGGCCGAGAACAACCTCGCGCGCATGACCGAGCTGGGCTGGGGGGTCCCGCAGGACCCCGATCGCGCCCGCGCTCTCTACGCCAAGGCCGCCGCCGACGGCGACGGTGCGGCGCAAAGGTGGCTCGCGGCGCATCCCGCGGCCCGCGCCGCGGCCGTGACTGCGGCCGCCGTTGCGGCCCCATCCGCCGCGGCCGGCGCAGCCACGGCCCCGTCCGAGCCTAGCATCGCGGCCAATGCCGCGCCCTCGGCCCCGCCCGCCGCAGCGTTTGCCGCCCCCTCGGCGCCCGCCCCGGCCCCGCCAGCCCGCGCGACGGCTCCGACGGCGCCCGGCGCCCCGGCGGCGCAGCCGGTCACGGCGAGCATCGCCGAGAACGCGCGCGCGCAGCCGATCCCGCTGGCCATCGATGGCGATGCGGCGATGGTGTCCGTGGTTGGCCAGCCCGCCCATGGGACCCTCATCATCAAGGGCGCCACGATCGCTTACGCGCCGGAGCGCGGCTACCACGGGCCCGACAGTTTCGCCTACACGGCGACCAACACTTCGGGCACCTCGGCGCCGGCCACCGTCTCGATCACCGTGAACCCGCTCGCGCCGACGGTCGAAGCCGTCGCCGCCACGATCGACGAGAACACGCCCAGCCGGCCGATCCCGCTTGCCGTCAGCGGCGAGGCGGTCAGTGTGGGCGTGGTCCGCGCGCCCGCGCACGGGACCGCAACGGCGACCGGAACGACGATCGCCTACGCGCCGGAGCCGGGCTACGTCGGCGCCGACAGCTTCACCTACACGGCGGCGAACCAGACAGGGACGTCGTCCCCGGCGATGGTGTCGGTCACGGTCAATCCCGTCGCCCCGGCCGTCGCCGACGTCAGCGCGGCCGTCCTCGAAAACGCGGCGGCCCAGTCCATCGGGCTCGGCATCACCGGCCAGGCCACCGGCGTAAGCGTCGCCATCGCGCCGACCCACGGGACCGCGAGGGCGGATGGAACGAGGATCCTCTATACGCCGGCCAGGGGCTATTTTGGCCCCGACAGCTTCGCCTACACGGCGAGCAACCTGACGCGGACGTCGTCGCCGGCGGCCGTGGCGATCATGGTGAACCCGCTGGCCCCGACCGTCGCGCCGGTGCGCACGGTCCTTGACGAGAACTCGCCCAGCCAACAGATACCGCTGCTGCTTACCGGCGAAGTCGCCAGCGTCGCGGTGGCCGATCCCCCGGCCCACGGCGCCGCGATCGTGAGCGGCCAGACGATCAGCTACGCCCCCGCGGCCGGCTACTCAGGCCCCGACACCTTCACGTACACGGCGAGCAACGGTACGGGGACCTCGTCGCCGGCGAGCGTCTCCATCCTGGTCCGCCCGCTCGCGCCAAGCGTCGCCGACGTCAGCGCCACGGTCCTCGAGAACACGGACAGCCAGCCGATCCCCCTGGCGGTCGCCGGCGCGGCCGACCGCATCGCCATAACCAGGGCCCCAAGCCACGGCGCCGCGAGGGTGCTCGGAACCACGATCGTCTACGCGCCGGACAGGGGATACGCCGGTCCGGACAGCTTCGGCTACGCCGCCGCCAACGAGACCGGCGCCTCGCAACAGGCGACCGTGTCGGTCACGGTGAACCCGTTGGCCCCGGCCGCGATGGCGGTCAACGCCACGGTCAGCGAAAACAGCGCCGCCCAACCTGTCAGCCTCGCCATCCGCGGCGAGGCGACCAGCGTCGCGGTCGCGACACCGCCCAGCCACGGAACCGCGACGGTCGAGGGAACGACGATCGCCTACGCCCCGGCCGAGGGCTATTCGGGTCCCGACAGCTTCACCTACACGGCCGCCAACGTGACCGGGACCTCGGATCCGGCCGTGGCGTCGATCACGGTCAGGGCGCTGGCGCCCACCGCCGGCGACGTCAGCGCGACCATCGCCGAGGACGCGCCGACCCAGCCGATCAACCTCGCCGTCACCGGCGAGCCGACGCGCGTGTCGGTGACCAGCGCGCCGCGTCACGGCGTCGCCAGGGCGAGCGGAACCGCGATCCTCTACGCGCCGGACGCCGGCTACACCGGGCTTGACAGCTTCGCCTACACGGCGGCGAACGCCACCGGGACGTCTTCGCCGGGGCTGGTGTCGATCACGGTCAACCCGAGGGCGCCGACGGTGGCGGCCGTCAGCGCAACCTTCGCCGAGAACGCGCCTACCCAGCCGGTCCCGCTCGCCATCGCCGGCCAGGCGGCCAGCGTCTCGGTCACCGCCGAGCCCAGCCACGGCGAGGCGACGGCCGAGGGAACGACGATCCTGTACGCGCCCGACCAGGGTTACTCAGGGCCCGACAGCTTCACCTACACCGCGACCAACATGGGCGGGACCTCCGACCCGGCGACCGTCTCGATCCTGGTGAGCCCGCTGGCGCCGACCGTCGCCGACGTCAGCGCCACGGTGGGCGGCAACGCACCTACCCAGCCGGTCCCGCTCGCCATCGCCGGCCAGGCGGCCAGCGTCGCGATCGCCGCCCAGCCCGCCCACGGCGTGGCGACAGCCGATCGGACGACGATCACGTACACGCCAGCCGAAGGCTACGCCGGCCCCGACAGCTTCACCTACACAGCGACGAACACGACCGGGACGTCCGCGCCGGCCACCGTCTCGATCACCGTCAACCCGCTCGCCCCCACCGTCGCGGCCGTCAGCGCGACGGTCGCCGAGAACGCGGGGAGCCAGCCGGTGCCGCTGGCCATCGCCGGGCAGGCGGCCAGCGTGGCGGTGAGCAGCCAGCCGATGCACGGCGCCGCGACGGTCGACGGAACCACCATCGCCTACGCCCCGGCGAGCGGCTACGCGGGCGTCGACAGCTTCACCTACACGGCGACCAACGCGACCGGCACGTCATCGCCGGCGACCGTCTCGATCACGGTCACGCCGCTGGCCCCGACCGTCGCGGCGGTCATCGCGACCGTCCCCGAAAATGCCGTGAGCCGGCCGATCCCGCTCGCCATCACCGGTCTGGCGACCAACGTTGCCGTGAGCAGCCAGCCGAGCCACGGCGCGGCGGCGGTCGACGGAACGAGGATCTCCTACACCCCCTTCGGCGGCTACGCAGGGCAGGACAGCTTCAGCTACACGGCGACCAACGCGACCGGGACCTCGTCGCCGGCGACCGTCTCGATCATCGTGAGCCCGCCGGCTCCGACCGTCTCCGCCGTCAGCGCCACAGTGCCTCAGAACGCGGAGAGCCAGCCGATCGACCTCGCCATCCGGGGCGAAGCGACAAGCGTGGCGGTGGCGAGGCGGCCGCGGCACGGCGTGGCGACGGCGAACGGGACGACGATCGCTTACGCGCCTGTCGGCGGCTACGTCGGCCCCGACAGCTTCACCTACACCGCGACCAACGCGACCGGGGCCTCATCGCCGGCAACGGTCTCGATCACCGTCAGCCGCGCCATCCGGGCGACGCCGCCGATTGTTTCGGCGGTCAGCGCGACGCTGAGCGAGAACGCCGGCAGCCAGACCATCCGGCTGGCGATCAAAGGGAACGCCTCCAGCGTGGCTGTCGCGGACCCTGCCGAGCACGGGATCGCGACCGCAACCGGGACCACGATCGACTACGTGCCGATCGAAGGCTACTCCGGCCCGGACAGCTTCAGCTACACCGCCACCAACGCAGCCGGGACCTCGCGACCGGCGACCGTCTCGATCACGGTCAACCCCCTCGCCCCGCCGACCCCGCCGACCGAGACGCCGGCGCCGGCCAATGCTCCCGCGGCGCCGGCCCCACTCGCCGCGACGAGCGCGCCGAGCGAAACCCCTTCTGCGAGCCCTCCGGCGGCGCCTGCGAGCCCGCCCGCTGGCGGAAACGGCCCCGGTCCGGTGGTCGCGACCAACGCGCCCACGGCGCCCCCCACGTCGGCCGCGCCCGCGGCCGGCGCCGGCCCGACCGCGGACCAGGCGCAGTTCCTCGGCCCCATCACGCATATCTATACGAGCGGCGCGGCCCAGACCGAGGTCGTCCCGTTCCATGCCCACGAGGTGACCATCACCGTCGATGGCGGCGGCGGGTCGGGAGCGACCGGCGTCAGGACGCAGACCGGAGGCGGCGGCGGCGCCCGCGCGGTGAAGACAATCCCCGTGGTCGCCGGCGACACGTTCACCTTCACGGTCGGCCAGGGGGGCGCCGCCATCGTCGGCTCCGGCGCTCCCGCCCCCGGCAGGGCCGGCGGCGACTCCCAGGTCACCGGGCACGTCGCCGGCGGCGCCGTGGACCTGGTCGGCGGCGGCGGTTACGGGGGCTCGCCGTCCGGCCGCGGCGGCGCCGGCGGCGCGGCCTTGGGGGGCGACACGAATACTCCGGGGAGCCCCGCCGCGGGGCTGCACGGCGGAGCCGCCGGCGGCGGCGCGGCCGGCGAGGGGATGGACGGCGGCAACGGCGCTCGCGGCGACTCGCCGGGCGGCGGCGGCGGCGCCGGCAACACCACGCCGGGCGACGAGAGCGGCGGCGGCGGCGGCGGCCAGGTGACGTTCGAGTATCACTAGGAGGTCACGCTGAGCGGGACGCCCCTCGTCTGGCACTACGGCCTGATGGCCGAGCGTTGGGCCGAGTTCGTCACCGATACGCCCCAGCTGGCGTACCTCGAGGCTGCGGTCACACGCTTCGGCCAGCCCGTCCTGGACCTTGCCTGTGGGGTGGGACGCCTGCTCTTGCCGTTGGCCCGCGCCGGGGTGGACATCGACGGCTGCGACCTCTCAGGCGACATGCTCGACCACTGCCGGCGAAAGGCCGATGCCGAGGGCCTGCGGCCGGGGCTGTACGAGCAGCCCATGAA
>DATGIN010000214.1:0-2089 GCA_035295705.1 Caulobacteraceae bacterium | reverse complement strand
CTATGTTGAGCGCCTCGTGCAGCGACCCCGCGCCGCAGGCGCCGTCACCGAAAATGCAGGCGACGACGCGCCCTTCCCCTTTCAGCTGCTCGGCCAGGGCGACGCCGGCGGCTATTCCGATGTTCCCGCCCACCACGGCATGGGCGCCGAAGAACCCTTCCTCCGGGCTCGCCAGATGGCCGCGGCCCGCCCTGCCCCGGTTCGGACCGGCCGTTTTCCCTAGGATCTCCGCCATCACACGATCGGGGGCGAGGCCGCGCGCGAGCGCCGGCGCGATGGCCCGTCCGCTGGCCAGCAGAGGGTCGTCTCGCCTGAGCGCAGCGCAGACGCCGACAGCGGTCGCCTCCTGCCCGCTGGAGAAGAGCTGGAACCCATGGTCGGGCCGCTCCGCCAGCGCGGTTTCGAACGCGCGGATCAGCATCATGGTGTCCAGAAGCGCGCGGCTCATCGGTTCGCCTGGTCAGGCCGTCGCGGGAAGGTCGGGCAGGCCGAGGGCTCGGCGCGCCGCATCGTAGTCGATGCCATTGTCAGCGAGCGCGGCGGCCTCGAGTTCGGCCAAGGTGCCGATCCGCGCCCGGGCCGGGAGCGGCGAGCGCGGCGCGAGGCTGGCCCAGAACACCGACAGCAGTTTGACCGCTCTTACCGGATGCTTGCGCCAAAAGACGGCCTCCCAGCCCCTCTCGGTCAACGGATCGCGCCACCCCGTTCGATGCGTGAGGTGATAGCTCCTCGCCCCCTCAACCAGGCGCATCCGCAAGCCGGCCTGACAAAGGCGGAAGGCAAGCTCGCGATGCTCGTTCAGATCCAGGCCCTCATCGAAGCCGCCCGCGGCCAGGAAGGCGGCTCGCGAAACGGAGAGATTGGCCCCGCTGGCCGCGGCCCAGAGCACGCCAAGGCCTGGCTGGGCGCGTAGCGCTTCCGCCTCGAGGGCGCCGAGCAGCCGCGGACCGGCTCCGGGATAAATGCCAGGCTCGGCCCGCCGCTCGATGGATGAGAAATCGTCGAGCACCTGCTGGCGGGTCACGCGGATCTTGTCGAGCTCGTTCGCGGACGTGGCGGCGAGACGCGCCTCCTGCCCCGGCATTGGCGAGGCAGTCTCCGGATTCTTAAGGAACCGGGTGCAGCGCAGGTGAAAGACCTCGCCGCGCCCAATCGTCCCCGCCTCTCCTGCGTGGGCGGCCAGATGGCGCTGAACAAGCTCCGGACCGGCGAGCGTGTCGCCGTCAAGGAAAAGAAGAACATCCCCCGACGCCGCGGCGGCGCCCCCGTTCGAGGCGGCCGAGCGCCCGCGGGAGTCGGCATGCCTTATGGCGACAAGCGGCAGCACCGACGCCGCCTCCGCCAGCACAGCCTGGGTGTGATCGGTCGACCCGTCGTCGACCACCACGACCTCGCTCAGACCGCGCTGCCGCGCCAGCGACGCCAAGACCAGGCGGAGGCGATCGGCCTCGTCACGCGAGCGGATGACAACGCTTAACGTCATTCCGCCGAGCCGCGGTCGAATAGCCCGAGATCTTCCAGGACATCGGCGACTTCCTGCGCTACCAGCCTGCAGCCCGCGGCGTTGAGGTGCATCGCGTCGTACCTCAACCGATCCGCCCCTTCGCGCGAGAGGATGGCGTCCACGTCAATGACCGATATCCCTGTCGCTTGCGAGAGCTCAACGAGGCCGAGGTTGAACCGGCGGAGCCGGGTCGAGAGGATGTCTTCCATTCCGGTGTGAACATGCAAGCGCTCACCGGGCAAAGCCGTGCAGAGATCATAGATCAGGAACGGTGCTGCGCTGGTTTCGCGCCTGCGGGCGACAAGCTCCCTTAAGTCACGCATCGCCTGTTCCACTCCGAGCGGCCCGAGGTCATCGAAGTTCTCATGCAGCCATGCCTTGTCCGCCGCCGACCATAGGCTGCGGTTTTCAGGCATGAACATCCAGCCATCCCGACGATGGCGCCAGAGCGACATCTTCACGCTTGGCTGGAGCGAGAGGACGAACGCGTCGCAATCCGCCTCAAAGAACGCGTTGGAGAACTGGGTCTCGGCCGGATAGGCGCCCAGGTCGAGATTGCGCTCCGCAAGTTCGGGCGGCACGACC
>DATGIN010000213.1:0-9087 GCA_035295705.1 Caulobacteraceae bacterium | reverse complement strand
CTGCGCGCAGATCAGCGCCGAAACGCCATCATCGATGGGTCCATTCAGGAAGACGACGCGCTCGCGCAGCAGCCTGGAGAAGATGTCGAACGCCCGCTCGCCCCGGCTCGACTGCTCGACCACCATAGGCACGAGGTTCATGGCCGGATGATCGCGATCGCCCATGGTTTGACTGCCCTTTTCTTAGACCGGACGGGACTCGCCCTTGAAATTCGAGGCCCTGCATATCGCGTGGCGTCCGCCATGTTGCAAGGCGGCCCAGCGGCGCTTTGAAGCAAGCCCCTGAACGGGCGATCCTCCGGTCGCGCTACGCCTTTGCCTTGGCCGGCTTCTTCGGGGC
Source organism: Caulobacteraceae bacterium (assembly GCA_035295705.1). GTDB lineage: Bacteria > Pseudomonadota > Alphaproteobacteria > Caulobacterales > Caulobacteraceae > Poindextera. The sequence continues at coordinate 8,747 of DATGIN010000213.1, read as the reverse complement.
GGCGGCCTTGCCGGGCGCCGCCTTGGCGACGGCCTTCGGCGCGGCGGACTTCTTCGCAGGCGCCTTGTCGGCGCTCGCCTTTGGCGCGGCTTTCGCTTTCGGCGTCGCCGCCTCGGTCTTGGCGCTCTTGGCCTTGCCGCCCTTGCTCTTCGAGGGCTTCTCGGCGGCGACCCCGTAGCCTTCCGGCAGTTCGTCTTCCTTCAGCAGCTCGTCGCGCGAGACCTTGCGATCGGCGATCTGCGCCTGCTCGAAGATCAGGTCGACGACCTTCTCCTCGTAGACCGGCGCACGCAGGCTCGCCTGCGCGTTCGGGCTCTGCCGCAATTGGTCGAAGACCTCCTGCTCGCGCCCGCGGTAGCGCATCGCTTCCGTGCGCATCGCCTGGGTCAGCTCGTCGTCGCTGACGGTGACGTTGTGCTTGCGTCCGATCTCAGCCAGCACCAGCCCGAGCCGCACGCGGCGCTCGGCGATCCGGCGGTACTCGGCCTTCAGCTCGTCCTCGCTCTTGCCCTCGTCCTCGGGTGCGACGCCGCCCTCGGCCTGATCGGCCAGCACCTGGCGCCAGATCACCTCGAACTCGGCCTCCACCATGCGCGGCGGGAGCGCAAAGTCGTGCTGTGCGTCCAGCGCATCAAGGAGCGCCCGCTTCAGCCGGTAGCGCGAGGTCTGGGCAAGCTCGTTCTCCAGCTGCCCCTTGATAGCCTCCTTGAGGGCGGCCAGGTCGCCCATGCCCATGCGCTTGGCGAATTCGTCGTCTAGCGGGGCCTCGACCGGCGCTTCCACCGCCTTCACGGTGACGGTGAACTCGGCGTCTTTGCCGCGCAGGTTGGCCACCGGATACTCGGCCGGAAAGCTGGTCTTGACCACGACCTCGGCGTCGGGCTTGGCGCCAACGAGCTGTTCTTCGAAGCCCGGGATGAATTGGCCCGAGCCCAGCACCAGGCGGGCGTCGGTCGCCGTTCCGCCTTCGAATGGCTCGCCATCGATGCGTCCGACGAAGTCGATGACCAGCTGGTCGCCATTCTTCGCCTGCACGCTCTTGCCAGTGCGCGGCTCGTAGGTGCGGCTCTGCTCGGCGATCCCTGCGAGCGCGTCGTCTACCTCTTTCGCCGTCGGTTCGTGGACGAGGCGCGTGAGCTTCAAGGCCGCCGGGTCGACCGGCTCAAACTCCGGCATCACCTCGACCGCAAGCTCGTAGGCGAGATCCTCCTGGCCTGACAGGACCTTCTCCATGTCGGATTCGGGCCGAAGGTCAGGCTGCGAGGCGACGCGCAGCTGATTGTCGTCAAGCACCTGCTGGCTCGTTTCGTTCAGCGTCTGCTCGACCACTTCGCCCATCAGCGCACGGCCGTAGACGCGCTTGACGTGCGCGGCGGGCACTTTGCCCGGCCGGAACCCGCGCAGGTTCAGCTGCGGCGCAATCTCGGCGATGCGCGCCTCCAGCCGCTCGCCAAGGTCCGTGCGCGGAACGCGCACGCCATAGACACGGCTCAAGCCTTCGCCTGATTTTTCAGTAACCTGCATCGACATTTTGGAAGTCCGAACGCCGTCCGGCCGCAACCCGCTTCAAAACCAGACCGCCGCCGGACGGAGCGGCGGCGGAGGAAGGAGCGCCCTTATGTCACGCACGCGCGGCGCGCCTCAAGAGTCATGGTGCGGATGAGAGGACTCGAACCTCCACGGGTCACCCCGCTGGAACCTAAATCCAGTGCGTCTACCAGTTCCGCCACATCCGCGCCGACGCCTGAGCGGGCCGATATGGCCGCAATGGCGCTCGCCAGCAAGGCGTCAGCGAGCGGGCGGCGTCGAAGCGAGCGCCGCGACCCGCTCCAGGGCGTCGGCTTCCTCGTCTGCGTAGAAGAGATTGAAGCCGGGCTCCTTCAGGCGGTCCAGCCAGCCGCCCTGTTCCTTCAGCGACGGCGAGCGTGGGGACGACACGCGCAGCACGCCCGAGACGCACTGCGCCGAAACCTGGTGACTGAGAAACGCGGGGCGGACGCCCCACTCCAGGTCGGACGCCGCAACCGCGCCGCGGTTCAGGCTGGCCGGCGCGCGCGCGTCGCCGACGCCGCCCAGGAGTGGATTGGCGCACAGGATCGGGCGGCCTCGCACCAGCACCAGTTCATCCCCCGGGCTCCAGACCAGGGAGCGCTCGAAGACCGCCCGGATGTCGGCCGCATCGAAGGAGAACTCCTGGTTCCACGCCATGAGGCACCCCGGCTCGGCGCGCCGGGTGCACGCGGGAAGCGCGGCGCCCGGCCCATGGTCGGCGGCGAGCACGGTCGCGTCGATCACGTAGGCGACGGCCAAGCGTCGCCTAAGCTCTGGATGCACGCCCAGTTCCTCGCGCATCAGCCGGTCGACCAGCGTGCCGCCCTGCTCCACGCCGACGACGACGAGCGGCCGGCCCTGGTTGAAACGAGCGAGAAAGACGTCGAACGCCCGCCGGACGTCGCCGTAGGCGAATTGGCGAGCGTCAAGCGCGTCGTCGCGCAGCGTCAGCTCGGTGTAGACCGAGGCCTGACGGTAGCGCGGCGCGAACAGCCGTCCGACGCGCACGAACGGCCCCGCATAGTTCGGCAGAATCACGCGGGTCAGGAACCTGCTCGATTTCGCATCGTCGATCGGGCCGTTCCAGTCGCGGCCGCCTTCGTAGGTCGTGGGATGCACAAAGAAGACGTCAGCGCGAGGATCGTCCGCCGCCGGGCTCTCTGGGTGCGGCGGCAAGAGCGCCCAGGCGCCGGGCGCGGCGTAGTCAGGCGCGGGCGGCGGTTGGTACGTCTGGAACGGCACCTTGGGGTCGAGCGTCGTCTGCAGGATGTCGGTCCGCCAGCGGAGCACCGCGGTAAACACCAGCGCCAAGCCCACAAGGCCGAGCAGCCACCCCCATTCCCTCGCGCTCAGGCCATGCGACGCCATGCCGGCGTGCTACACCGCCGAGCCGCCGCTCGCGAGAGCCCGCTACCCCGCGTGCACGTCCGGGGTCCTGACGTGCTCCATGCGGAAACCCATGCCGATCACGTGGGCGGGGATGCGCCGAAGGATCGGAAACCAGTTGAACATGCGCGCCGGCAAGGGCGCGCGGAACGGCCTGGTGCTGGTCAGCGCGGCCGAGAGCACGAAGCGATGCACGGCGACCTGCACCGCCTGCATCGCGCGCACGGGCCCGAGCCGCCGGTGCTGCACGCGCGCCAAGTCCTGCGGCGTCGGGCGCCCGCGCCCGAGCGGGGCGGCCAGCAGGTTCGCCGCCGCGACAGCGTCCTGGATCGCCAGGTTGATGCCGACACCCCCCACCGGCGACATCGCATGCGCGGCGTCCCCTATGGCCAGCAGACCTGGGCGGGACCATTGCGCGAGCCGGTCGACGGTGACGGTCAACAGCTTGACGTCGTCCCAGCTCTTCAGCGCGTCCGTGCGATCGGCCAGCAGCGGGTCGGCCCGGGCAAGCCGCTGCCTGAACGCATCCAGCCCCTCGCTCCTGATGGCGTCGTAGCCGCCCTTCTGCACGACGAACGCCGATTGGTAGTAGTCGCCGCGATCGATCAGCACGAGCACGTAGCCAGGGCCGATCCGGCCGAGCACGGCCTGGCGGTCGTCGCGGTGACGGGGCAGCCGCATCCAGAGCACGTCGATCGGCGCGGCGATGTCCTCGACCGGAAAGCCGGCCTTCGCCCGAAAGCGCGAGTCTCGGCCGTCGGCGACGATCACGAGGTCGGCGCGGATCTCCAGCGGACCGGTTGCGGACTGGGCCAAGAGCCCGACCACCTCGCCGCCTTCCTCGAGCAGCTCGCGCGCTTCGGTGGACATGCGAAGCGCGAACTCCGCAAACCGTTTCGCTTCGCCGGAGAGAAAGTCGAGGAAGTCCCACTGCGGCATCAGCGCCACGAACTTCGCGGCCGTCGGCAGATGGCTGAGGTCGGCCAGATGCAGGGTGTCCGGACCGACCTGCCCCACGACCTGGCTGACTTCGACGTGAGGGCGCTCGAGGAACCGCTCCAGCAAGCCGACCTCGCACAGGGCCTGCATCGTGGACGGGTGAACGGTGTCGCCGCGGAAATCGCGCAGGAAGTCGGCATGCTTCTCCAGCACCAGGACCTCGACCCCGGCCCGCGCCAACAGGTAGGCGGCCATCATCCCGGCCGGGCCGCCGCCGGCGATGCAGCACCTGACGCTCAGCCGTTCAGCGGTAGGGGTCGTCGGTTGCGAGGTAGCCTCTGACATAGTCGCCAACGCCATCGTCGAGGGGGGTCAAGGGCGCCGCGTAGCCGGCGGCCCGCAGCCGGCTCATATCGGCCTGGGTGTAGTACTGATAATGACGCGCCACGGCCTCCGGGGGTTCAACGTACTCGATCGCCGGCTCGCGGTTCGCGCCGCGGAACGCCGCTTTCGCGACGTCATTGAACGAGCGCGCCTGCCCGGAGCCGAGGTTGTAGAGACCGTTGACGCCATCGTTCTCGACCAGCCAGGCGACGATGTCGGCGGCGTCCCGCACGTACACGAAGTCACGCTTCTGCTCGCCATCGGCCACGTCGGCGCGGGCGGACTTGAACAACCGGACGGTCTCGCCCGCGGCGACCTTCGGCCAAATCTGCGCGACGACCGAGCGCATCGGCCCTTTGTGCGCTTCGTTCGGACCGTAGACATTGAAGAACTTCAGGCCCGCCCATTGCGGCGGGGCGTGGTCGCGCGCCGCTTCCCGCGCCGCGAAGAGATCGAACAGCGCCTTCGACCAGCCATAGGCGTTCAGAGGGCGCAGCGCCGCCAGCGCTTGCGGATCGTCGGTGTCGGCGAAGCCGCGTTCACCGGCGCCGTAGGTCGCCGCGGAGGAAGCGTAGATGAAGCGGCGCTGATGGTCGGCGCACCAGCGCCAGAGGTCGCGGGAGAGGCCGAAATTGGTGGTGATGATGGCGTCGATGTCCGGTTCGGTGGTCGACGAGATCGCGCCCATGTGGATCACGACCTCGACGTCCCGCCGCCGCCTCTCCAGCCACGACCACAGGTGCTCGGGCTCGACGAAATCGGCGATCGGATGCTTGGCGAGGTTGCGCCATTTGCCGAGTCCAGCGTCGCCCAGCCGGTCGCAGACAACGACGTCCAGCGCGCGATCCTCGGCGAGGCGTGCGACGATGTTGGAGCCGATGAACCCCGCTCCGCCGGTGACGAAAACGACGCGACCGCTCATTCGGTTGTCAGGTCTCTGACTGCGCTTCGGCGGAGGCGGACGCGCGGCGGGACATCTTCGCGATCGCGGCGGTCGTTGAATAACCCTCGACGATAGGGGCGAGCCTCACTTCGCCGCCCCACCCCTCGACCACCTCGTGGCCGACGACTTCGGATTTGGCGTAGTCGGCGCCCTTGATCAGAACGTCCGGCCTCGCGGCGTCGATGAGCGCGAGCGGGGTGTCTTCGTCGAACGGCACGACCAGGTCGACCGAGCCTAGCCCGCCCAGCACCAGGGCGCGCGACTCCAAATCGTTGACCGGCCTGCCCTCGCCCTTCAACGCCCGCACGGAACGGTCGCTGTTCAAGCCGACGATCAATCGATCGCACCACGCCCGCGCCTGGGCGAGGTAGGCGACGTGGCCACGATGAATGATGTCGAAGCAGCCGTTGGTGAAGCCGATCTTCAGCCCCATGCGCCGCCAGGTCGCCACCTCGCGGCGCATACGCTCGGGCGTGGCGATCTTCGCCTCGGCCGGCGCCTGATGGTCCGCGATCTCGGCCTCGACGAGCTCGTCGGGGGACGCGGTCGCTGTTCCCGCCTTCTGCACCACGACGGTCGCAGCGAGCAACGCAAAGCCCATGGCCTCGTCGATCGTCTCGCCGCTGGCGAAGGCGACCCCTAGCGCGGCTAGCGCCGTGTCGCCGGCGCCGGACGTATCGAACACCTGCGGCGCCGGCCGGCGGAGATGCACGACACCGCGATCGCGCGCGGCCAGCGACATCCCGTCGGCCGCCCGCGTCACCAACACCGCCTTGCACGGAGAAACCTCCAGCGCGCGGGCGAGCGCGATCTCGACCTCGGCGTCTGATGCGGTGGGCAGGTCGGTGGCGTGAGCCAGCTCGGCGGCGTTCGGCTTGATGACGTCAACGGCGCCGTAGCGGTCGAACGAGCGTGCCTTCGAGTCGACCACCAAGACCGCGCCCTCGCGCGCGGCGGCGGCGTGGCAGGCCTCGATCACCGCCGGCGTGACGACGCCCTTTCCGTAGTCGGACAACAGGATGGCGCCGCAGCCTTGCGTCGCGTCGCCGATCGCGCGCACGAGCGAGGCCTCAACCTCGCCGGCGATCGGGGCCCGGGTCTCGTGGTCGACCCGCAGAAGCTGCTGGCCGCCGGACACGAAGCGGGTCTTGATCGTGGTCGGCCGCGAGCTGTCCGTGACCAGGAAACCTTCGATGGATCCTTCGTCCCGCAGCAGGCGCAGCGCCTCCAGCCCGGCGTCGTCGTCGCCGATCACGCCGACCAACCGTGTGGCGGCGCCGATCGAGGCGGTGTTGCGCGCCACGTTGCCGGCCGCGCCCAGCATGACGACCTCGTGCGCGCGGCTCATGATCGGGATCGGCGCCTCGGCCGAGATGCGGCTGACGTCGCCGTAAACGAAGCGGTCGACCATGAGATCGCCAACACACGCAACCTTGGCGGAAGCGGCGGCCTCCAGCAGCGATTGCAGGCTGATCAGATCCATGACGCGCGGGGTGTCGGCTCTGCCGGCGCCGCGGTCAACCCGCCTGCCGGCGCGCCCCTCCTCAGCCGCCACACTTCTCCGACCAAGCGGGCGCGCCGCCGCCGGGGAACGCGCCCCGCTCGACGAGGACCCGACCCGAGGAGTCGATGTTGCTCCACACGCGCAGCCGATCGCCCTGTCTCTCAACGATGCTGTACTGCTCGAGCCCGTCGCCGAGGAAGACGCCCTTCACCCACATGAAGTGGGGGCCGAGGATCTCGGCATCCTCCCACCGATACGTGTTGCCGGGTTCCCCCGGCGCGTTCGAGTAGACGAGCTTGACCGTCCCGTCAGGGCTCGCCGAGTAGGTGGCGTACTCGTTGTTTCCCGCCGCCGGCCCGGCGCAACTGTCAGCCCAGACGCCCAGCAGGCCGAAGGCCCCCATCGTGTCCTGAACCGGGCTGGCGAGCGCGCCGCCGGCCCAGAGCATCGTGCCGATCGCGCATCCCGCCGCCGAAGCCTTCCTCGTCACCCGCCGCATCATTGGCACTTGTTGTCCCATCCCGGTGCGCCGCCGCTGGGGAAGGCGCCGTTCAGCACCAGCACCTTGCCGGTTCCGTCGACGTTGCCGAACACCCGCATTTGCCCCTGTTCGTTCTTCTGCAGCACCGTGTGCTGCGCCTGGTTGTCGCCGTAGAACGTTCCATCCAGCTGCAGCTTGTCCGGCGAGAGGATGAGGCCCTGGTTCCAGCCGTAGCGGTTCGGCACGATACCGGGGCCATCGTCATATGAGAGGCTGACCGTCCCATCGCTTTCCAGAGCGTATGTGGCGTGCTCGTTTCCAGGTCCGGCCGGCTGCGAGCAGTCGCTCGCCCACGTTCCGATCAGACCCCATTGCTGCGCCGCCTGCTGGACCGTCATCGGAGCCGTCGACGACGCCTGTGCGGACGAGTCGGTGTTTGTGGTCCCTGGCTTGCACGCCAACAGCATGGCCGCCGCCGCGAAGACGATCAGGTAGCGCTGCATGCAGATCCCCCCGCATGGATCACCGGTCAGCCAAGGATGCTCCAAACCCGGCCGGCGTCCAAGCTCCGCCCGACCGCTCCGAGGCTGCTGCGCTCGGAACGACTAACCCTCCAGCACCGCTGCCTGCACGGCCTTCAGCCGCTTGAACAAGCCCCCCGCGGACGCGAGCGGCAGGCAGCTCGGCCCATCGCAGAGCGCGCGCTCGGGGTTCGGATGGAACTCAAGGAAGACGCCGTCAGCCCCGGCCGCCACGGCTGCGGCGGCCACGGTCGGCACGCCCTCGCGGCGTCCTCCGGCAGAGGCGCCGTTGGTCAGCGGATTGGCCCCGGGCAGCTGCACGGCGTGGGTCGCGTCGATGGTCACCGGGGCGCCCATCTGCTGCATCTCCGGAATGCCCAGCATATCGACCACCAGGTTGTGGTAGCCGAACGCAACGCCGCGTTCGCAGAGGATCGTGATGTCCGCTTCGACGGTCTCCTTCACCTTGTCGAGGATGTTGCGGCAGTCCGACGGGGCGAGGAACTGACCCTTCTTCACGTGCAGCCAGCCGTCGCGGCGGCTGGCTGCCTTCGCGCCGGCGACGATGAGATCGGTCTGCCGGCAGAGGAAGGCCGGAATCTGCACGACGTCGGCGATGTCTGCGACCGGCTCCGCTTGTTCGATCTCATGAATATCCGTGGCGATGGGGACGCCCACTCGCGACTTCACCTCCGCCAGCTGCCTTAAGCCGGATTCGAAGCCGGGGCCGCGGTAGCTCTGCAACGATGACCGGTTGGCTTTGTCGAAGCTCGCTTTGAAGATGAACGGCAGCCCGAGCGCCTCCGCCCTTGCCTTCAGTTCCGCCGCTGTCTCCAGCGCCAGGCCCAGGTCCTCGAGCACGTTCAAACCGGCGATAACGACAAGCGGCTGGCCGTCGCCGATCGAGACGTCCCAGCGTTTCAGAACAAGCTTCGCCATTCGAACCTGAGGCCCTCCCCGCCCTCGCCTGATCCGGCGGCGCGCTGGGTCCGTACAACTGGCGCGGCCGCGAGGGCCGCACAAGTGTCCAGGGAACAC
>DATGIN010000212.1:0-9024 GCA_035295705.1 Caulobacteraceae bacterium | reverse complement strand
ACGCGCGCCATCGCCGTCGCACACGGCGGCGCGCGGGCCGGGGAGCACGACCAGCGCGGGGGCAAGATCGAGGGCAGACGCGACAGCGTTCACGACTCGCCAGTCGTACGCCGGCGCGACCGAAACGAAAAGGGAACGCCTCGCGCGACGGGGTCAGCGCGACAAGCGTCTGTGTGTGTGATATCGGGGACCTATATACATGCGTGACCCAGAGGGCGCACCCTGCTACCAATCACGCCGACAGGCCGGCGCTCACGTCTCCTTGTCGTCCGCGTGGAGGGTGGCGCGGACGATTTCGTTGTCATGCTTCCTGCCGATCGTGATGTGCACGGCGTCCGGCGAGCAAGCCAGCGGGTTCGTGCCTTCGTCGTACACGACGGTGCACTGGTCTACGCCTTCGGCTGACAGGCTAGTTGTGAGGGCCATCGCCGCCTTTCCAAGGTCGGGCTGGCGCGATGAATGCACCCGTGCCTCGATTCCCATGTGGCCCACGGTGAGGCCCAGCTTGGCACCTGGTCCCCAGGATAGTGTGCTCGCCAGCATCCCACCGCTGGGGTCTTTTCGGACCCAGCCGCCCCCCCGCGTCAGAACATTCCAAATATCGATCAGGAAGTACGGCTCGATTGCCGCGTCTACGGTGAGCGTGAACGGCGTCCCCGTGAAGTCCCAGATCGCTCGCGCGATCCTTTGGGCCGCTTCGCTGGACATCGTGCGAGGCAACATCCTTTCGCGGAGGGCGGTGTTCTCGGCCTCGGCCTTGGCTAGTCGTTCAGTAGCCCGCGCTAGCTCTTGCGCAGCTATGGTCGATACGCGGTACGCCTCCGCTGAGCGGACGTTGGCGGCTTCTGTGGCCCTCTCGGCGTCGGCTAGCCGCTTGTTGGATCGGCGTCGCAGCTCGCCGCCGCAAGCGCCTGCGCGTGCGCTCAGCAACACCTCGAAAAACACGCCTGCCGCCACCATTAGGTCGGCAATTACGGGAAAAACGCGCTCGGGCCAGGTGCCATATGGCGGATTAGCGATTGCGACTCCCACCTCAACGGCCAGCCCTAGAAAGACGATGCCACCGCTACGGAACGCCAGGGTTTCGCCTAGGCCTTCCGCGTCCTCAAGGACGCCGTCTCTGGCGTTGGTGACGCTTTTTCGGAAGCGCGGCGAGAACAATATCCGCCACTTCGCCGAGGGCATCGCGATCGGCGCCTTCATCTTCGGCGCGCTAACTCTTCTGGCTTGGCTGTTCGTTCGATGAAGTCGCCGGCTTCGCCTTCGCGAGCCGTTTCGCGGCCTTCGACACCTTCCGCTTTTGGCCGGGCGGAGGTTTCACTTCCTCCGGCTTGGTCTGGATCAGGCGCTCTAGCGCCTCATCGAAGGGCATGCCTTCAAGGGCGTGGCGCTTCGCTTTCTTCATGCAGTCAGCACCTTGTAGGGCATCGGGCCTTCGGTCTGCGCCAGGAGGTTGTTGATCCGTTCGCCTCGCGGCACGTCGCGGCGGTTCACCCGATAGGTCATCTCACCAACGTACCGAGGCAGGTGCTTCGGCGACACCCAGTGGTGGATGCCGATGATTTGGCGCTTCAAGAGCGCCCACACGCTCTCAATCGTGTTCGTGTGTGCGGCGCCCCGGACCCATTCGTCGCGGGAGTGATCGACGCTCTCATGGGCGTAGTCGGCGCCCAGGGCGCGATAGCCGGCCCAAGCGTCGGTGTAGAGCGTGGCGCCTGGCTGCACGTTGGCGCGAACGGCGGCTTGCAGCGTCTTGCCGGTTACGTCGGGAATGACTTGCGTGCGCAGCTCGCCGCCGCGCTCGACCATTCCGAGCACGATGGACTTGCCCTGAAAGCCCGTCCCGAGATTCCGGCGCTGGCGGCGGTGCATGTTCTTTCCCTTGCCGCCGACCGCCGTTTCGTCGGCTTCGACCTCGCCTTTGAGCGGGGCATTGAAGCTCCGGGTCCGCTGCGCGTGGCGGATGCGATGCAGAAGGAACCATGCGGTCTTCTGCGTTACGCCAAGGTCGGTCGCGAGCGTGGTGCTGGCGATGCCCTTCGGGTGGTTCGTGAGCATCCAGATCGCCGCATACCAAGTGCGCAGCGGAAGTTTGGTGTCCTGAAAGATCGTCCCGACGCGGATGCTGAACCGCTTCCGGCAAACGTAGCACTTGTGAGTGTTCGTGCCGGTGAGCGTGCCGATCCGCTTCGCATCAGCGTTGCCGCACAGCGGGCAGAACGCGCCAGAGCTCCAGCGGATCGCCGTGAAGTGGTCAATCGCGGACTGCTCGGTCGGGAAGGCCGCAAACAATTCCGGAAGGGTTTTGAAGGTCTTGAACATGAGCGCCTCTCCAGTGAGACGAATATACGCCCAAGCTCGGATTGGGTCAAGCACGTATATAGGTCCCTGATATCGCACACCTTGCGGAGGCCGATCATGGTGCAGCGGTTCTATCCGGCGGTGCTGGAACGCGACGAAGGCGGCGCCTTCGGCGTCTGGTTTCCCGACTTCCCCGGCGTCGTCGCGGCGGCTCGCTCGCAGGAGGAAGCGACCGCGAGGGCGACCACCGCTCTAGCGGAGGGCGCGGAGGATCTGGCGTTCGAGGGCAAACCGCTGCCCGAGCCGACCCCTTTCGACCGGGTCGCGTTGCCGGCAGGTTGCGACCTCGTGGCGCTCGTCGCCCTGGGCGTCGACCCGCCCGACCAGTCCGAGCGCGTGAACGTTTACCTGCCCAAGACCCTGCTCAAGCGGGTGGACGCCCGCGCCGCCGAGCTCGGCATGAGCCGCTCCAGCTTCTTTGGCTTCGCGGTCAGTCTCGCGATGGGCGTTGGCGAGAACATCATGAACGTCGTCCGGCGCGACCAGGATGTCGCGCTCGATCAGGCCGAAGCCCTGATCTATTGGCGGCGCGCGAAGGGCCGGCGCTAGCTAGAGCCAGGGCGCCAGGGGCTCGGCCGCGAGCATCTGCTCGAAGGTCGGGCGGGGCCTGACGACGGCGAAGCGGTCGCCGCGCACCAGCACCTCGGGGACCAGGAGCCGGCTGTTGTACTCGCTGGCCATGACCGCCCCGTAGGCGCCGGCCGACATGAAAGCCACGAGGTCGCCGGCCTGGAGCGCCGGCAGCCTCCGGTCGCGGGCGAAGGTGTCGCCGGTCTCGCAGACCGGTCCGACGATGTCGTAGTCGAACCGCTCGCCGGCGGCGGGGGCCTCAACGACCGGCCGGAGCTCGTGATAGGCCTCGTACATCGCCGGCCGGACGAGGTCGTTCATCGCCGCGTCCAGCACCAGGAACCGGCGGCCTTCCGCCCGCTCGTGAACGTGGACCACGCGCGCGACGAGGACGCCGGCGTTGGCGACGATGAGGCGGCCGGGCTCGAACGTCAGCTGAATATCGAGGCCGCCAAGCGCCTGGCGCAGCACGGCGGCATAGGCGGCCGGCTCCGGCGGGTCTGGTTGGTGGAAGTAGGGCACGCCAAGGCCCCCTCCGAGGTCCAGCCGCTCGACGGCATGGCCCTGCGCGCGCAGCCGCTCGACCAGGCCGCGCATCTTGGCCGCCGCCTCGGCGAACGGCTCGAGCGAAGTGATCTGGCTGCCGATATGGCAGGCGACGCCGACGGCGTTCAGACCCGGGGCGTTCGCCGCCTTGGCGTAGAGGCGCTCCGCCTCGGCGAGGGAAACGCCGAACTTCGCGTCCGCCTGGCCGGTGGCGATCTTGGCGTGCCCGCCGGCGGCGATGTCAGGATTTACGCGGATGGCGACGGGTTGGCGCGCGCCTGCGTCGGCGGCGATGCGCGACAGCCGGTCCAGCTCGGGCTCGGCCTCGACGTTGATCTCGGCGACCCCGGCGGCGACCGCGAAGCGCAGCTCCTCGTCGCTCTTGCCGACGCCGGAGACGATGATCCGCTCGGCCGGCAGGCCGGCCGCGAGCGCGCGGCGGATCTCGCCCTGCGACACCGTGTCGGCCCAGGCGCCCGCCTCGAACAGGGTCTTGAGCACCGAAAGATTGGAGTTGGCCTTGACCGCGTAGGCGACGATGGGAGCGCCGGCGCCGAGCCCCGCCACGGCGTCGCGAAAGACCTGGAAGTGCCGCTCGAGCGTCGCGGTCGAATAGACGTAGACCGGGGTGCGGACCGCCTCGGCTATGCGGGCGAGCGGCACGTCCTCGCAGACCAGCGCGCCATCGCGCGCCTCGAAGTGGTTCACTGCGGGGCGCCGGGCTGGCCCGGTTGCGGCATCGCGCCCTGCGGCCCCTGCGGCGGCATGGTGTCGTTGCGGCCGGGGATCGTCGGCGCGTACGGCGCCTGCGCCAGCGGCTCGGCGCTGGAATCGGTCTCGTCGTTGGGCGGCGGCGGCTCCGAGGCTGCGCGCGCTCTGGCGCGGGCGGCGTCTTCCTTGTGCTGCTCGTAGTCGGATTTTGCCTTCTGCCCGAAGAGCGGCGCCGGCTGGTCGAGATTCCCCAGCTTGCCGCAGGCGGCAAGGCCGGTGCTGGCGGCGAAGACGAGCGCCAGTGCGATGCGAGACATCATCTGAGCTTTCCCTTCCAGCGCTTGATCTGCGCCCGGACCGCGGATGGCGCGGTCCCGCCATAGCTTCTGCGGCTGGCGACGGAAGCGCCAGGCGCCAGCACCGAATAAACGTCGCCGCTGATGCGCGGTTCGATGCGCTGCAGCTCGTGCAGCGGCAGCTCCGAGAGGCTGGAGAGGCCGAGCGCCTCGGCCCGCTTGACCGCGCGGCCGGTCAGATGGTGCGCCTCGCGGAACGGCAGGCCGAGCACCCGCACCAGCCAGTCGGCAAGGTCGGTGGCGGTGGAAAACCCCGCGCCGGCGACCTCGGCCATGCGCGCCGCGTCGGCCTCGAGGTCGGCGATCATGCCGGCCATCGCCGCCATGCAAAGCGCAAGCGCGTCGAACGCGGCGAACACCGGCTCCTTATCCTCCTGCATGTCCTTGCCGTAGGCGAGCGGCAGGCCCTTCATCACCATCGCCAAGGCGGTGAAGGCGCCCAGGGCGCGCCCGGCCTTGGCCCGCACCAGTTCGGCGGCGTCCGGGTTGCGCTTCTGCGGCATGATCGACGAGCCGGTGGTGAAGGCGTCGGACAGGCGGACGTAGCCGTACGGCGGCGAAGCCCAGATCACGATCTCCTCGGCTAGCCGCGAGAGGTCCACGGCGGTGATCGTCGCCGCCGCCAGCGCCTCGAGGGCGAAGTCGCGCGAGGACACCGCGTCCATCGAATTGGCCATCGGCCGCTCGAATCCCAGCGAGCGGGCGGTGGCGACCCGGTCGATGGGGAAGGAGGTGCCGGCCAGCGCCGCCGCGCCGAGCGGCGACTCGTTCATGCGATCCCGAGCGTCGGCGAAGCGCCCGGCGTCGCGTGCGAACATCTCGACGTAGGCCATGAGGTGGTGGCCGAACGTGACCGGCTGCGCCGGCTGCAGGTGCGTAAGGCCGGGCATGATCGTCGCCGCATAGGTCTCGGCCTTCGCGAGCAGCGCCCGCTGGAGGTTCTTCAGCCCTTCGATCGTGCGCTCGCACGCCTCCCGCACCCAGAGCCGAAGGTCCAGCGCCACCTGGTCGTTGCGCGAGCGGGCCGTGTGCAGCCGTCCGGCGGCGGGTCCGATCAGCTCGGCCAGACGCCCTTCCACGTTCATGTGGATGTCTTCGAGCTCGTCGCGAAACGGAAACGATCCGGCCTCAATCTCCCGCTCGATGCGGTCCAATCCGCGCCGGATCGCCGCCGCGTCGGCTTTTTCGATGACGCCCGCGGCGGCCAGCATGGCCGCGTGCGCCCGCGAGCCGGCCAGGTCCTGAGCCGCCAGCCGCCGGTCGAAGCCGATCGAGACGTTGATCGCCTGCATCAGCGCGTCCGGCTTGACGGAGAACCGTCCGCCCCACATGGACTGCCCCCGCGCAGGCCCGCCGGACCGGCCCTTGGCCTTGTCCGCACTCGGCCGCGCGCGAGCGGTCTTCGGAGCCTTACTCATGACGGACACCCGTGCGGGCGAAGCGATGGGAGGGTCCAGCCGCCGGCTGTGGATCGTGGCGTTCTGGAGCGCTGCCGTGGTTGGCCTCGCCGCGCTCGTATATGTCATCGCTGCGCTGACCGCCAAACCGCAACCGGGAAGCGCGGCCGACCTAAAGTCGCTGGCGCGGGGCGACATGGCGAGCCTGGTGGTCGCGAAGGACGGGTCGCCGCCGCCCAGCCAGAGCTTCCTCGCGCCGGACGGGCGGGAGGCCAGCCTTTCGCGGCTGCGGGCCCCGGTGGTGGTGGTGAATTTCTGGGCCACCTGGTGCGCGCCTTGCGTCAAGGAGATGCCGACGCTGGCCAAGCTGCAGGCGGCTTACGCCGGCCGCATCCTCGTCGTGCCGATCAGCATGGATGACATCAAGGACCGCCAGAAGGCGCGCGCCTTCATCGCCCGCTATGCGCCGCTGCCCTTCTACCAGGACCCGAGCGCCAAGCTGGTGTTCGACCTTGCGCCGCCCACCGAGGGGCTGCCGACGACGGTGCTCTACGACCGGTCGGGGCGCGAGCGTGCGCGGCTTGCGGGCGGCGCCGACTGGAGCGGCGCGGGCGCGCACGCGGTGGTGGAAGCTCTGCTGGCGCAGAAGTGAACGGGCCGCAGGTTGACGCTAGGGCGCGGCGAATGCACTTGGCCGGACCGGGCTTCGCCGACTTGGGCGAAACTGGGGGTTTTCTTTGAGGAAGCGAGTATGCCCAGCGGCACCGTGAAGTGGTTCAACGCCACCAAAGGCTATGGCTTTATCCAGCCCGCCGACGGCGGCAAGGACGTGTTCGTCCATGTGTCGGCCGTGGAGCGGGCGGGCCTGAACGGCCTGAACGAGGGCCAGCGCCTCGCCTACGAATTGCAGGAGGAGCGCGGCAAGATCGCCGCGGTCAATCTCAAGCAGGTCTAGCGCTCAGCCGAATCCCAGCTCGGCCCTGAGCGCCTCCGGCGCGACGCCGCGCTCGCGCAGCGCGCGGAGCGTCTCCGCGCGGTCCCGCTTGGCGTAGCGCCTGCCGTCCGGACCGACGAGGATGCGGTGGTGTCGGTATCGCGGCGTCGGCAGTGCGAGCAGCGCCTGCAGCAGCCGCTGGACAGGCACGGAATCGAACAGGTCGCAGCCGCGTACGACCAGCGTGACACCTTGCAGGGCGTCGTCGACCACGACCGCCAGGTGATACGCGACGCCGAGGTCCTTGCGCGCAACGATGGCGTCGCCGACGCCGCTCAGCTCGGCCCGCACGCGGCCGTGCTCGCCCCGCGGGCCCTGGCCCTCCTCGACGAAGGCCAGATCATCCGACCGAGCGCCGAGCAGGGCCGTCGCCGCGGTCAGCGACAGCCGCCAGGCGAACGGCTCGCCGGCGTCGAGGCGGCGCGATTCCTCCGCGGCCGGCAGCGGCGCTCCCACGAACGCGTCCTGGGCGCCGTGCGGCGCCTGGCCGATCTCGGCCATGATCTCGGCGCGGGTCTTGAAGCAGCGATAGACGAGGCCGTCGGCGCGGAGCCGCTCCAACGCCGCGAGGTAGTCGGCCAGGTGCTCCGACTGGCGCCGCACCGGCGTTTCCCAGCTGAGCCCCAGCCAGGCGAGATCTTCGTAGATCGCCTGCTCGTACTCCGGCCGCCAGCGCGTGCGGTC
The DNA here is from genome assembly GCA_035295705.1 of Caulobacteraceae bacterium. GTDB lineage: Bacteria > Pseudomonadota > Alphaproteobacteria > Caulobacterales > Caulobacteraceae > Poindextera. Next base: position 1,405 of record DATGIN010000212.1, on the reverse strand, counting down.
GATGTCTTCGATGCGGAGCAGGAAGCGGCCCCATGGGCCTGAGGCGGCTTGGCAGGCGGTGAGTGCGGAAAATGCGTGTCCGCGATGCAGGTAGCCGGTCGGCGAGGGCGCGAAGCGGGTGACGACCGCCTCGCCCGGCGTCGTGCGGCTCAGTGCTCGTTCCGCAGCGCGACGTGCGCCGGCGCGTGCTCGAGCACGGCCTTGATGAACGAGCGTTCCCCGCCGAGCAGCTCCTTCATCGGCGTGAACTTGTCGAAGCGGCTGATCTCGGCCAGCCCGTGCACCAAGGCCCAGGCGGCGATCGCGGCGAGCTCGACGTCGAGCGGGTCGGCCTTGCCGTTCGTGGCGCGGTTGATGGCGGCCTTCACCAGCTCCAGCCCGTCGTGCTTGTCGGGCTCGCCGTCCTCGGGAAACATCTCGGCCGCGCGGGCGCAGTCGTACATCACGCGATAGAGCGCCGGGTTGTCGTGCGCGAACTCGATGTAGGCGAGGCCCACCTCGCCGGCGCCGCGCTCGGCGGCCGCCAGCGCCATCGCCTCGTTCAGCCGCCGAAAGCCGTCCTTGGAGACGGCCAGCATCAGCTCGCTCTTGTCCTGGAAGTGGTGGTAGGGCGCGGCGGGCGAGACGCCCGCCTCGCGGGCCACGGCCCGCAGCGTCAGCGCAGCTGCGCCGTCCCGCTCGATGATGGTCAGCGCCGCATCCAGCAACGCCCGGCGAAGGTCGCCGTGATGATAGGGCTTCGTCGTCGCCGCGGCGGCCGCGGCCTGTGCTCTTCCCATTCGCTTCCACCCTTAGATTTGCTGGCAGTTCATTACAAAATTCTAACGATGTCAAGATTGATCTTGACGCCGTTCAAATAGGTGCTATCTAAGCGCTGTCCAGATCGAAAAGCGGTTGGCGTTCAAAGCCTCCGGAGCTCGAGACGGACCGCCCACCGAGTTCTGGGGGCGTGGCAATCAAACGCAATCTACGGGGTGACAAATGTCCTTCTCCACCATTCTTGAACGTGTCGCCGACGCCACGGGCGGTCTCTTCCTCCTGGCCATCGGCCTTGTCACCGGCGGGGCGCTCGCCCTGGTCGGCGCTTAATCCCCAGAGTCAGGTTTTCACCTGATGGGGGATAAAGGGCCTTGAGGGAGTTGCAGGGGCTTTTTTCCTGCGCTCCCTCAATCGCCTGAACCTACAAACGATTTGATGCGCGTTTAGATCATTCGTTCCCGCGGCTCTTTCAAGCCGCCCTCGCCGCCCAGGCGGCGCGCAAGCCATCCAGACAAAAATCGATCCGGTGCAAGCGGCAGACACCGACTTGTCGCGGAATCACCTCTATCGTTGGCGGGCGCGGGGCCTTAAGAACCCCGCATCTTGCGTTTCGCCGCCAGCCCTAGAGGGAGCGCCGTCTTCAGTT
>DATGIN010000211.1:0-9913 GCA_035295705.1 Caulobacteraceae bacterium | reverse complement strand
GCGAGGAAGATGTCGCCGGAGCCGTGGCCGCTCGTGGCGCCGCTGCGGCCGATGCCGAGCGCAGCCCGGCGCGCGAGCCGCTGCAGCTGGTGCGGGATGAGGGGAGCGTCGGTGGCGACGATGGCGATCACCGAGCCGCTCTCCGGCCCACTGCGCGGATCAGGCGCCCAGTCCTTGAGCGCGCGCCCGACGGGAACGCCCGCGATGGTCAGCTGCTCGCGGCCGCCGAAGTTCGACTGCACGAACGCTGCGACAAGATGGGCCCTGTCGTCGAAGACGACCTTTCGCGACGCCGTGCCGGAGCCGCCCTTGAACCCGTAGCAGATCATCCCTGTGCCGCCCCCGACGCTGCCTTCCTCGATCGCGCCCTGGCCCGCGCTGTCGAGCGCGGCGAACACGTCCGCTTCGGTGACGTGGAAGCCGTCGATGTCGTTCAGGTATCCGTCGTAGGTCTCCCCCGCGACCGGCAGGCTCCAGTGCCCGCGGCGGGCGCCGCGCTGGACCATCCACTTGATCGAAGCGTCGTGCGCGACACCCACCGAGTGGGTGTTGGTGATGGTGATCGGCCCTTCGCAGCGTCCCACCTCCGCCGCCCAGTGGGAACCGGTGAGCTCGCCGTTGCCGTTCAGGCTGAACATGCCGGCGAAGACGCCGTGGCCCGCACCGGCCTGGCTGCGCGGCAGGATGGCGGTGACGCCGGTGCGCACCGGACCTTGCCCGACCACGCGCGGTCCGCCGCCGCGGATCAACGTCTGGTAGCCAACGGCTACACCGGCCACATCGGTAATGGCGTTCAGCGGGCCAGGCTCGCCTTCGAAGGGGATGTCGAGAGCGCGGGCGCGCGGCCTGCCCGAGGGTGTGGTCAACATGCGAGCGTTCTAGCGTTTCCGCCCATCCGCCGACACCGGCTCGGCCGGCGCAGGCGGGGCCTCGCGGATCGAGCGTCAGATTCTAACGCGTGCATCGAACCCTTTCTCGCAAGACGCTTGCAGTCCGCGCAGGCCAAATCGGGTGTCCGCCGGGTCCAAGCCCGCGCGCCTTGCAGAAGGTACTCAGGTGGCGTCCGGCAGCGTCGGCGCCCCGCCTCGGCGCTGCCATCGGGGGGCAGCGGCCCGCTCCTCCTCGCCCTCTTCGGGGCGGGCCGCCTTCCCGGCGCCTCAGGCGCGCCTTTCCATCAGGAACCAGGTGCAGTCGTCCTGCGGATGCTGCGGGTCGCGGTGGTACACGAAGCCATAGTCGACGAGCGTCAGGCCGTGGGCGTCCATCAGCTCGCCGGCAAAGTCGCGTTTGAACAGCCGCTCGCTGGCGCCGCGGTACGGAACCATCACCGGAGTCGGGTTGTAGTACTCGCAGACCATGACATAGCGGCGCGACAGACCCACCAGGCTGGCGTAGGCGCGCGTCAGGTGCTCGGGGCCGATGTGGATCAGGACGCCCTTGGTGAACGCGAGGTCGCTCGGCTGCGCCGCCGCCACATCCAGGTCGAGGATGCTGGCGCAGCGGACGTCCGCCACGCCGAGCTCACGCGCGATCCCGGCCGCCTTGGCGTTGATCTCGTAGGCGCTCAGCGCGAGCGACGGGTCGAGGGCGTGGAGCGCCGCCAGGTTCAGCCCGCGGTTGCAGCCCAGCTCGACGATCGAGCGGACGCCCTGCGTGCGGCTGAGGATGCGTTCGAACAGGGCGCTGTTGGCGGCGATGAGGGCATCGCCCGTGTTGCGGTCGGTGTAGTCGTCGCCGAAGCCGCCGCGCCAGAAGGCTTCCTGCTCGCTCGCGCTTGGGGTGGGCGGCGTCATCGCGCTCACGAGTCGAATCGATTCTGCGCAGTCCCGCAACCGCTGGCGTTTCCGAACCGGCCGCAGTAGAACATTTCACGAACGGAGGTTCCGATGGCGCAGAGATCGGGCAGCGCCGACCTGCCGCTGCACGGCGGCCGCGTGCCGCCATGGCTCGCCGAGCGGATGACGAAGCTCGGAGCCGTGATCGCCGAGGCGATCGTCCATGAGTATGGCCGCGAGGAGCTTCTGCGACGGCTGGCGCATCCGTTCTGGTTCCAGGCGTTCGGCGCGGTGATGGGGATGGACTGGCATTCGTCCGGCATCACCACCAGCGTGATCGGCGCCCTGAAGCGCGGGCTGAAGCCGCTCTCTGGCGAGCTCGGCGTCCACGTTTGCGGCGGGCGCGGCAGGCATTCGCGCAAGACTCCGGCCGAACTGGTCGCGGTCGCCGAGCGGGTCGGCCTCGACGGCCAAGCCCTCGGCAAGGCGAGCCGGCTCGTCGCGAAGGTGGACTCCGCGGCGGTGCAGGACGGTTTCGAGCTCTACCTGCACGCCTTCTTCGTGAGCGACGAAGGCCTCTGGACCGTCGTGCAGCAGGGCATGAACGGCGATGCCCGCTACGCGCGGCGCTACCACTGGCTGTCCGAGGGCCTGACCAGCTTCGTCGAGGCGCCGCACGCGGCGATCGAGGGTCAGCATCAGGGTGTGATCGTGAACCTGACCGACCAACGCGCCGCCGCGTCGCGGCGCAGCCAGATCGAACTCCTGCAAGGGCTTGGACCGGACGGGCTGATCGCCGAGCTCGCGCGGATCCAGGGGCGGGCGGCGACCCGGGCGCAGCCGTTGCTGCCGCATCTCGTCATGCCGGCGCACCACGACGTGCGTGGCGAGGATGTGGTCGACCGCCGCCTGCACGGCGCGCTTGCCGCCGCGGCGGACCGGGGGCCTGAGGACTTCGCGGCGCTGCTCACGGTCCCGGGCGTGGGGGCGCGCACCATCGAGTCGCTGGCGCTGGTGGCCGAGGTGGTGCACGGCGCACCCTGCCGCTTCTCGGACCCGGCGCGCTTCTCGTACGCGCACGGCGGCAAGGACGGGCATCCCTTCCCCGTGCCGATCTCCGTCTACGACCAGACCATCCGGGTGCTGAAGGCGGCCCTCGCCAAGGCGAAGCTCGGCCACGGCGAAGAGCTGGCGGCCATCCGCCGTCTCGACGAGCAGGCGCGCCGGCTCGAAGCGACGGCGGCGGGCGCTCCGTTCGAGAGTCTGGTGGCGAACGAGCGCGCGCGATCGCACGCCTACGCCGGGCGCACCGTGTCGGGCTGGGCGAAACCGCCGCGGACGCAACAGCCGGATCTGTTCACCGCAGCCACGCCATGACGCCCCGGTCAGCGAGGATCTCGCGCGCGGCGTTGTGGCCCGGAGCACCGGTGACGCCGCCGCCGGGGTGGGTTCCCGCGCCGCACATGTAGAGGCCCTTCAGCGGGCCGCGGTAGTCGCCGTGGCCGAGAACCGGGCGGGCCGCCCAGAGCTGGTCGAGCGTAAGCGCGCCGTGGAAGATATCGCCGCCCGCGAGCCCGAACCGGCGCTCGAGATCGAGTGGCGACAGGATCATCCGGCCGAGGATCGACGCTTTGAAGTTGGGCGCGCAGGCGTCGACGGTATCGATGACGAGGTCGGCCGCCGTCTCGCGCTCCTCGTCCCAGCTGCGGCCGTCGGGAAGGACGGGCGCGAACTGCTGGCAGAAGAGACTGGCCACGTGCGCGCCGGCGGGCGCCAGGGTATCGTCGACGGTCGACGGGATCAGCATCTCAACGATGGGCGCCTTCGACCAGCCGAACTGGCGGGCGTCCCGGAACGCGCGATCCATGTAGTCGAGCGTCGGCGCAATGATGATCCCGCTCTGGTGGTGCTCGGCGACGGCCGTTCCCGGCAGGCAGCTGAAATCGGGCAGCTCGGAAAGCGCCACGTTCATGCGGAACGTCCCCGAACCGGTGCGGTAGCCGCGCATGCGACGCCGGAAGTCCGGCGCGAGGTCGTCGGCTTCGATCAGGCGCTCGTAGAGGATGCGCGGGCCGACGTTGGCGACGACGCGCGGGGCGGCGATCTCCTCGCCCGATTCCAGCCGCACGCCGACGACGGCCCCCCTGTCGACCAGGACCTTCGCGACCGGCGCCTCGAGCCTGATCTCGACGCCCGCCTCGACCGCGGCGGCGGCCATCGCCTGGGTAATGGCACCCATGCCGCCAATGGCATGCCCCCAGGCCCCCTTCTTGCCGTTCACCTCGCCGAACACGTGGTGCAGGAGGACATAGGCCGAGCCCGGCGTGTCCGGACTGGCGTAGGCGCCGACGGTCGCGTCGAAGCCGAACGCCGCCTTGATGGCTTCGCTCTCGAACCAGCCGTCCAGGAAGGCGCGCGCGCTCTTGGCAAAGAGGTCGACCATATCGCGCTGCCGCTCCAGCGGCAGGTCCGCAAGCGCGCGCCCTTGCGCGGCCACGCGGAGCAGTGAGCGCATTCCGCCGCCGGCGTTGGGCGGCGTCTTGAGCGCCAGCGTCCTGAGCACGTCCGCCACGGCTTCGAGCGCCTGGTAGTAGGCCGGAAGCGCTTCGGCGTCGTTCGGCGAGAAGCGGCGGAACTCATGCTGCGTACGCGCAAGGCCGCCGCCGACCTTGAGGTATCCGCCATCGGGCTGCGGCAGGAAGTTCGCGATCGGCCGCTCGACGATGCGCAGGCCCCGCTCGCCGAGGCGCATGTCGGCGATGACCTTCGGATTGAGCAGGCTGACGGTGTAGCTGGCGGTCGAGTTGCGGAAGCCGGGATGGAATTCCTCGGTCACCGCCGCCCCTCCGACCATGGCCCGCCGCTCGAGCACGCGCACGCCGAGGCCCGCCCGCGCGAGATAGAAGGCGCAAACGAGCCCATTGTGGCCGCCGCCGATGATGACCGCGTCGAGGCGTGCGCTCATGCCGCCAGTATGGCCGAGGCGCGCCGCGCCGTCGCGACCGCGGCGCTAGCGAAGGCCCGCCCGACCTCGCCTCTACGCGCCCGCGCCATCGCCCTACCACGCCTCGTCGCCTGACTGGCGCGTCATGGGATCGCCCAAATCGCGTCGCACAATGCCGCCTGATGATCTTTGGTCCCATGGTCGGGGATGGGCCTGAAGCGACGCCCGCAAGGCGGACGCACGGACCCCCTTGAGCCACAGCCGGCGGAGCAAAACGCCTTCCGCCACCCCCACGCTCGTCGGCGCGTCGGAAGCGCGCCTCCCTCACGCTCACGCACGGATATCGTCAACATCATGATCAACAAGGGCTTCTTCACCGGCGCCGCGATCGGCGTCCTGACCGTTGGACTGGCAGCCGCGGGCGGCTTCACGGCGCGGGCCGAGACCGGCGCCGTCAATCCAGCGGCGGCGGCCGCCGCGGGCAGCGCGCCGCTGTCGTTCGCCGACGTCGTCCAGCGCGTCGCGCCGGCGGTCGTTTCCATCGAGGTGGTGGAAAGGGCCGGTCCAACGCCCGCCGGTCTTCAACAAGGGGCGCCCTTCGGCTTCGAATTCGGTCCGCAAAACGGGCAGATCCCGTTCGGCTTCCAATTCGGCCCGCCGCAACAACAGCGCCCCGTGCACGGCGCCGGGTCGGGCTTCTTCATCAGCCCCGATGGCTATGTCCTGACCAACAATCACGTGGTCGAAGGCGCCGACAAGATCACCGTGGTCACCAAGGACGACCAGCGCCTCGAGGCGCACGTCGTCGGGACCGACGCCGCGACGGACCTCGCCGTGCTGAAGGTCGCCGGCGACAACCACCCCTTCGTCAGCTTCGAGGACAAGGCTAAGCCCCGGGTCGGCGACTGGGTCATCGCGGTCGGCAATCCGCTCGGGCTCGGCGGAACGGCGACGGCCGGCATCGTCTCGGCGCTCGGGCGGCAGAACGTCGAGGACACCAGCTACGTCGACTTCATGCAGATCGATGCGCCGATCAACCACGGCAACTCGGGCGGCCCGACTTTCGACGTCTACGGCCGCGTGGTGGGCGTGAACACCGCCATCGCCTCGGCCGGCGGCGGCTCGATCGGCATTGGCTTCGACATCCCCGCCGACGTGGCGCAGTCCGTCAGCCGGCAGCTGATCGAGCACGGCAAGGTCGTGCGCGGGTACATCGGCGCGACCGTCCAGAACGTCACCCCGGACATCGCCGCGAGCCTCGGGAAGCCGGGCGTCAAAGGGGCGCTGATCGCCGACGTCACGCCGGGCGGACCCTCCGACAAGGCGGGGCTCCGATCAGGCGATATCGTCGAGAGTCTGAACGGCGCGCTCGTCGCCACCGCGACCGAGCTCACTCGCGAGATCGCCCTCGCGCGCCCGGGCGACGCCATTCGCCTCGGGGTCCTGCGCGATGGGCGCCAGGAAGACATCACCGTCCGCTCGGGCCTGCGGCCCAGCGAGGCGGCGCTGGCTCAGAACCAGGCCCCCGATGAGGCGGTGCAGCCAAGCGCCTCCAGCGGCCTCGTGCTTGGGATGCAGCTGGAGCCGAACCCCAGCGGCGGCGTCACGATCGCAGGCGTCAAGCCCGACTCCGACGCCGGCGAAAAGGGCCTGAGCGCCGGCGACGTCATCCTGCGCGCCGGATCGCACGGGGTGCGGTCGGCCGCCGACCTCGCCGCAGCAGCGGCCGAGGCGCGGCACGCGGGCCGCAAGTCGATACTGGTGCTCGTGGCGCACAATGGCCGCCAGCTCTACGTGCCGCTCTCGGCCAACGGCGAGGCCAGCTGACCAACGGCTCGGGCGGCCGTGCGGCGCGGCCGGCGCCCGCTCGTCAGGCGACCTCGAAGGCGTAGCGACCGGAGCCGACCTCGAAGATCGCGGCCCCGCTGGAACGCGTGGCCTCGGCGGCGCCTTGCGCCTCGCGGGCCGCGCGATCCTCCGCCGCCGGCAGGACGATACGGGCGTTGGCGCCTGGGGGCAAATGCACGTCGAGCTTGAGCGCTCCGCCGTCGCCCTGCTCCCAGCGCGTCGAAACGGGTCCAAGCGTCGACTGGTAATCGCCGCCGCCGCGCTTCACGCGCGGATCGAGGACCGGCGCGACGTCGATGCGGCGAAAACCGGGCACGGTTGGCGCGATCCCGGCGATGCGCCGGAACAGGAAGCCGGTCACCGCGCCAAGCGCATAGTGGTTGAACGAGTTCATCGTCACGTCGCCGACGTCGCCGTTCCACCGCTCCCAGATGGTCGTCGCGCCCTTGGCGACCATGTAGCCCCACGACGGGAACTCGGTGCGCAGCAGAAGGTCGTAGACCAGGGCCGCATGGCCGGCGTCGGCCAGCACGTCGAGGCTGAACGGCGTGCCGAGAAAGCCCGTCGAAAGGACGCCGCCTCGCCTGTGGATGTCGGCGACCAGCCGTTCCGCGGCGGCCGCGCGTAGGCTCTCCGGCAGCAAGCGGAAATGCAGCGCGAGGATGTAGCCGGTCTGGCTGTCGTTTCCGACGCCCCCGTCCGCGCGGACGTACTCGGTCTTGAACGCTGCGGCCGTTCGCTCGTGCATCGCGGCGAAGCGCGCGGCGTCGTCGTCGCGGCCGATCGCCCGGGCCATCTCGGCGGCAAGGCCGGCGCTGTGCGCCCACCAGGCGGAGCCGATCAGGTCCTTCGGGGTGGTTGGGTCGCCCGGCTGCTTCGCGTCCAGCGCCAACCAGTCGCCGAAATCGAAGCCGCGCTTGTTGCGCCAGAGCCCGTCCGGGTTCGCCTCCTCGATGGACGAAAGATAGCGGGCGATAGCCTCCCAGTTGCGCTCGATGATCGCGGGGTTGCCCGACCGCATCCAGGCGGTCCAAGGCAGGACGACCCCAGCGTCCGCCCACCCCGGCGCTGACTCGTCGATGCCGCGGATGACGGCTGGCGCGAAATCCGGGAAGGCCCCGGCCGCGTTCTGCGCGTCGCGGACGTCGTCCATGAAGCGGCGCGTGAAGGCGTAGACGTCCATGTTGAAGGCGGCGGCGTCCCAGAACACGCACGCATCGCCCATCCAGCCCAGCCGCTCGTCGCGCTGCGGACAGTCGGTCGGCACGCCGACGAAGTTCGAGCGCTGGCTCCAGAGGCTGTTCAGCCACAGGCGCTCGATCACCGGGTTGGCGATGGCGAGCTGGCCTGTGAGCGGCAGATCGGAGTTGAACACCAGCCCCTCGACGGCGTCGAGCGAGGGAACGCCCGGGAACCCCTCGACCTCGACATAACGGAAGCCGTGGTAGGTGAAGGCGGGCTCGAACACCTCGCCGCCCGGGTCGCCGGCCAGGATGAAGATGTCGCGTGCTTTGGCGGCGCGCAGGTTGGCCTGGTCGACCTCGCCGCTCTCCTTGAGGATCTCGGCGAAGCGGAGCTCGACGCGGTCGCCGACGGCGCCCTTCACATGCAGGCGGCAGACGCCGGCGAAGTTCTGGCCGAAGTCGAACACGTAGAGCCCGGACACGGGCTCGTTGACGGCGACGGGCCTCAGGGTCTCCGTGACCCGGATCGGCGGCGAGGTCTGAGCGGTGAGCGCGCAATCAGGCGCCGCGGCGAGAGCGGCGGGCGACCAGGCCGCAGCATCGAAGCCGGGCTCGCTCCAGCCCGGGCTTGCCAGCCGCGCATCGACAATCTCGCCGTCGTAGATCTCCGAGGACAGGACCGGCGACGCCGCCGTAGCCCACGCGCCGTCCGTGGCGACGACGCTCGTCGAGCCGTCCGCGAACGCGATCTCCAATTGCGCCAGGACACGGCGGGGCGGCGGCCCGAAGGGATAGCGGCCGCCGGGTGCGAACACGCTCGCGTACCAGCCGTCGCCGACATGGAGGCCTATCGCGTTCTCGCCCGCAGCCAGCAGCGGGGTGACGTCGTACGTCTGGTAGAGGGCGCGCTTGCGGAAGTCGGTGCTTTCGGGCGCGAGCCGGGCATCGCCCACGCGGCGGCCGTTGATGAACGCCTCGTAGGCGCCGAGCGCCGTCGCGTAGAGCCGCGCCTGCGCGATCGGCTTGTCCAGACGGAACCCGCGCCGAAACAGCCGCGCGGGCGCGGCCGGCCAGGGCTGGCCGCCATCGATGGTCGCCACCCGCGCCGCCGGCCACGCGGCGTCGTCAAAGCCGGCATCGGGCCAGTCGTCCGACGCCCCCAGCGCCGTCTTCCACTCCGAGCCCGTCAGCAGCCGCTCGATCCGACCGTCCGAATGCCGGAGCTTGAGCACGGCGGCAAAGGCGCCACGGCCAGCCGGCGCCCGGACAGCGTTGCGCGAGAGGCGCACCTCGGCCGCAAGGACGTGCTCGCCCGCCGCCAGCGGCCCGAGCTCCAGCACGGCCATCCCCGGGCGCGCGAAGGCGCCACGGGCGCTGGTCGGCAAGGCGACCTCGGTTCCGTCCAGGGATAGCCGCAATAGCCGGTCGCGGCCGCCCGCGTAGAGGCGCGCCTCTTCGACCGGCTGCGCCAGCGTGAACGACCTGCGAAAGCGGCGCGGCGCTTCGGCGTCGGCCGGATCGCCCCAGATCCATCGAAAGCCCGCCTCGCGGTCGTCCCGCTCCTCGCCGCTCTCGACCGCGAGCCACTCCGCCCGCCAGTCGCTCGGCTCGAGCAGGCCCATTTCCCACCAACTCGGCGCGGGCGCAGGGATCGAGGCGCCCCGCTCGTCCCATACGTCCACCGTCCACCAGCACCGCTGGCGGGAAGCGAGCGGCGGTCCATCGTAGACCGCGCCGAACGAGCAGTCGGACGCGACCTTGTCTGAGTCCCAGAGGTCGGCGCCTCCCGTGGCGAGCTGGGCTTCGCCGGAGCCCGTCCGGATCCGATAGGCGGATTGGCGGGCGCCGCGACGCTCGGTCTCGAGACGCCAGGAGAATCTCGGGCGCTGGCTTTCCATCCCCATTGGGTTCGTCAGGCACTCGACCTGCAGCCCGCAAACCACGACGCCGTCGCCCGCGGTCGCCATCGCAGTCCTCCCCTCGCCTCTGCTTCGACCAAGCAGCTAGGCCTTCGCCGCGGCGGGCGTCGAGCGGAACCTTGCAAAACGCCTGGGCATTGACGCTGGCGCGATCAGGCCGCGCGAGCCGAAGCCGAGAGACGACATGCTCCCCGCCCTCCTCTGGCTCTTCAACACCGTGGTGATCCTCTACATCCTCGCCCT
>DATGIN010000210.1:0-9048 GCA_035295705.1 Caulobacteraceae bacterium | reverse complement strand
CGGGCGGGGGCGAACGCAAACGGCGCACTGGAGACTGCGATGGCAGCCGACCGATCTGCACGTCGAGTGGCTGAGGACGTGCTCGCCGAACGCACACCTTCGCTTTAGGCCGGAAAGGACGCCGAACCGCTCATGTCGCTTGTGCTAACGGCGCTGAGTTACGTTGCGCCCTTCCTGGCGGTGCTCGTCTTGGTGATCACCGTGCACGAGTTCGGCCACTTCCTGGCCGCGCGGGGCTTCGGCGTGGCGATTGAGCGGTTTTCGGTCGGTTTCGGACGCGCGCTCTTCAGCCATCGCGACAGGAGCGGCATCGAGTGGCGGATCGGCTGGATCCCCGTGGGCGGCTACGTGATGTTCGCCGGCGACGAGAACGCCGCCAGCATTCCGGACCAGGACGATCTGGACGCGATGCGCCGCGAGATCGTCGGGCGTGAAGGCCCTGGCGCGGAGCGCAGATACCTCCCGTTCAAGCCGGTCTGGCAGCGGGCCATCGTGGCGGCCGCGGGGCCGGCGGCGAACTTCCTGCTGGCCATAGCGATCTTCGCGGCGATCTTCATGACGATCGGCGAGGGTATCCTGAAGCCCAGGGTCGGCGCGGTGATCGCCGGGTCGCCCGCCGCGGCGGCGGGCTTTCAGCCAGGCGACCTCATCACCCAGGCGGACGGCAAGCCGGTCAGCGATTTCCTCCAGCTACATCGCGACGTGGCTCCGCACGCCGGCGTGCCGATGACGTTCGTGGTGCAGCGCGGCTCAAGCGTGATCGCGTTGCGGGTGACGCCAGTCCACGACAAGCAGACCTACGACGCCATCATCGGAATCATGCCCAGCACCAGCGCGGGCGATTTCGTGCATGTGCGCGACAACCCGATCACAGCGGTGGCGGCCGGCGCGCGCGACACCTGGGACATCGTTTCGACCACCGTCGTCTACATCGGCCGTCTCTTCCGCGGCCAGGAGTCGCCGCACCAGCTGACCAGTTTCATTGGCATCGCCCAGGTCTCGCACATGGCCGTCGTCGACGGGGCGCGCGGCGAGCACGGCCTGGTCGCGCAGGCGATGGGCAGCTTGGTCGCGCTCACCGGACTGGTCGCCTTCATCTCGGTCAGCATCGGGCTCGCCAACCTCATGCCGATCCCCGTCCTGGATGGGGGGCATCTGCTGTTCTACGCCTACGAGGCGATCGCCCGCCGGCCAGTGTCGGCCAAGGTGCAGGCCTTCAGCTACAGGGTAGGGCTTGCGTTGGTCATTGGTTTGATGTTGTTCGCCACGACCAACGATCTTCAGCGTATCCACCTTCTCCGCTTCCTCGGCGGCCATTTCTCGTGAGCCTTCGCCCCCTGATCATGGCCGCAACCAACGATCATGCCTCCGTTCGCCCCACACGGCCCAGCGGCCGGCTGATATGGGGCGCGGCGGCGCTGATGGCGACCAGCGCGCTCGCGAGCGGCGCCCTCGCCCAGGCGCCGGCGCCTGCTCCGGCCGTCCAGCCTCCGCCGCCGCCCACCGCGCAGGCGGCGCCGCAACCGCAAGCGGCCGCGCCGGTCGCCCCGACCTCGGGAATCGTCCAGCGGATCGTCGTTCGCGGCAACGAGCGGATCGAGAACGAAACCATCCTCGCCTACCTGCCGGTGCAGGTGGGCGACAACGTCGGCCCCGAACAGATCGACGCCTGCATCAAGGCGCTCTTCGCGACCGATCTTTTCTCCGACGTCTCGGTCGAGCTGCAGGGCGGCGACCTCATCGTGGCGGTCGTCGAGAACCCGATCATCAACCAGGTGGTGTTCGAGGGAAATTCGAACGTCAAAGACGACAAGCTGCAGGACGAGGTCACGGTCCGGCCGCGCGGCATCTACACACGAGCCAAGGTCGAGAGCGACGTTCAGCGCATCGTCGAATTGTACCGCCGCCAAGGCCGCATCTCGGCCACCGTCACCGCTCAGATAGTCCAGTTGCCGCAAAAGCGGGTCGACTTGATCTTCCACATCGTAGAGGGGAAGAAGAGCTCGATCGAACGTATCGAGTTCCTGGGCGCCAAGCACTTCTCGGCGAACGACCTGCGAGGCGTGATATCGACCAAGGAAACTCGGTTCTACCGGTTCCTGAGCTCGCACGACGTCTACGATCCGGACCAGGTCGACTACGACCAGGAGCTGCTGCGGAAGTTCTATCGCAACCGCGGCTACTATGACTTCAGGATTGTCAACGCAGTCGCTGAGCTTGCGCCGAACAAGAACGGCTTTGTCCTCACCTACACTCTGGACGAGGGGGCCCGCTACAAGTTCGGCAAGCTTACGGTCAACACCGAGCTGAAACGGCTGAACGGGGCGGTGCTTCGGCAGCTCCTGCCCATCCGCCCGGGCCAACTCTATCAGGATGAAAAGATCGAGCAGGCCACCGACGCGCTGACGTTCGCCGCCGGCGCGGCCGGGTTCGCTTTCGTCGAGGTCGAACCCCACTTCACGCCCAACCGCCAGCGCCACACCGTCGATGTCGCCTTCGACGTGCGCGAGGGGCCGCGTGTCTACGTCGAACGCATCGACATCGTCGGCAACAATGAGACGCTGGATTACGTCATCCGCCGCGAAATGCTGTTGTCCGAGGGCGATGCCTACAACCGCGTGCTGGTCGATCGCTCGAAGACCCAGGTCAAGGCGCTCGGCTTCTTCAAGGACGTCGACATCAGCCAGCAGCCCGGCAGCGCCCCGGACCGCACGGTGTTGCAGGTCAAGGTCACCGAGCAGCCGACGGGCGAGCTCTCGTTCAGCGCCGGCTACTCGACGGTCGACAAGCTGGTGGCCGACATCGGCGTGTCTCAGCGCAACTTCGGCGGTCGGGGCGAGGATCTCCGCGCCGAGCTCTCGGTGGGCTCGATCCGCCAGCAGCTGAGCTTTGCGTACACCGTGCCGCGCTTCCTCGGGCGTGACCTGAGCGCCGGCTTCGACGCCTACGCCTACCGCTACGACTTCACCGAGTTCGCCGGCTACATCACCTCGTCGGTCGGCGGCGACGTGCACGTGGGCTTCCCCTTAAGCCCGTATCTCTCGATGCAGGTTCGTTACGCGCTGCACACCGACATCGTCGGGGTTTCCGCATCGCAGTGCGGCGCCACGCCAACGCTGTCCGCGCTGATCTGCGATCAGCAAGGGACGACCTTCACGCTAGCGCCCGGCTACACCCTGCGCTGGGATCACCGTAACGATCCGCTCAACCCGACCCGCGGCTTCGACATGTCGCTGTCGCAGGACTTCGCGGGCCTGGGCGGCGACGTGCGCTATGTGAAGACCTCGTGGGAAGGCGGTTGGTACCACGGGTTCAACCCCGCCTGGATCCTGAGCGTCACCGGCCAGATCGGCTACGTCGGCGGCTGGGGCGGGGATACCGTGAGGATCAACGACCGCTTCTTCGCCGGCGGGGGCAACGGCGGTGGAGCGATCTTCCGCGGCTTCCAGGTCGCGGGCATCGGCCCCCGCGACACGACGCCCGGGTTGGGCCAGGAAGCGCTCGGCGGCAAGCTCTACGCGGTGGGCGCCGTCGAAGAGACGTTCCCGAACGGCCTGCCGGAGCAGTACGGAATCCACACCTCCTTCTTCGGGCAGTTCGGCACGCTCGGACTGCTCGACAACGCCTCCAAGCGGGTGGCCGGCTCGCTGGTGAACGACCCCTTCGTCCGCGACGACCTGGCGCTGCGCGCCTCCGCCGGCATCAGCATCTACTGGAAGTCGCCCCTTGGCCCGCTGCGCATCGACCTCGCGGCGCCGATCCTGAAGCAGAAATACGACAAGACCCAGGTCTTCAACTTCTCCACCTCAACCAGGTTCTAAGCAATATGATCAAGCAAACGACCGCGGCCGCGCTCGCCGGCGTGCTCGCGATGTCCCTACTTCCATCGCAGGTGCAGGCGCAGAGCGCGCCGGTCGCGCCGCCCTCCGGCCCGTCGATGCCGGGTCTCTGCTTCCTGTTCAAGGACGAGCTGCTCGGCACCTCGACCGTCGGGAAATTCGTCAGCTCGCGGCTCCAGCAGCTCGGCCAGCAGGTGGAAGCCGAGCTGAACGCTCAGAACTCCAGTCTGCAGAACGACGCAAAAGCGCTCGAGGCCCAGCGCGCCACTCTCTCGCAACAACAACTGCAGGAGCGGGCCGCGGCGCTTGGCACGCGCCAGCAGAACCTCGAGCGCGAGGTGGCGCTCCGCCGCCAGGAGATGTCCGCTACGGAGCAGAAGGCCCTGCAGCGGATCAGCACCGAGGCGGACCCCATCGTCCGCCAGGTGTTCCAGCAACGCGGCTGCTCAGTCCTGCTCGACGGCGCGGCGATCCTTCTGCCCTCGAGCTCGACGATCGACATCACGCCGGCCGTGGTGACGGGCCTGAACAGCAAGATCACGCAATTCACGTTCGATCGCGAACATCTGGACCAGAGCGCCGCCGCCCAGCGATAGTGCGCGGGTGAACGAGATCGGTCAGCGCACCGCGAGTACTGGATGCCGGACGCACGTTTCTTCGAGAATCTCGGCCCGGTCAGCCTCGCGGAGCTGGTCGACTTAACCGGGGCGGAATGGCGTGAGCCGAGCGCGCGCGAGGTCGATCTCGTTGCGCCGCTGAATCTCGCTCAGGTCGGCGCAGTGAGCTTCTTTGCCGACAGACGCTACCTGGATGACCTCAAGGCCACGAAGGCCAGCGCCTGCTTCCTGCGGTCCGCGGACGTTGAACTGGCGCCGGAGGGGTGCGCGCCGCTCGTTACGGCCCAGCCGCAGGCCGCGTATGCGACCGCCGCCGCGAGGCTGTACCGCCCGCGGCTGGCGACCGCTGAAGCGGCGCTGCACCCCACCGCCGTCATCGAAGATGGCGTCATCCTCTCGCCCGGCGTCGTGGTTGGCGAGGGCGCGCGGATCGGTGCGGGAACCTACGTGGGCGCCAACGCCGCCATAGGGCCCGGGGTCGCCATCGGGCGCGATTGCGTGATCGGTCCGAACGTCACAGTCGGATTTGCGCTCATCGGCGACCGCGTGCGCATCCTGGCCGGCGCCGTCATCGGCGAGGCCGGCTTCGGCATCACGGCCGGACGTGAGGGCGCCATCGACGTGCCACAGCTCGGCCGGGTCATCCTGCAAGATGGCGTGACGGTCGGGGCCAACACCTGTATCGATCGCGGGGCCTGGGAGGATACCGTCGTCGGCGAGAACACCAAGATCGACAATCAGGTGCAGGTTGGCCACAACGTCCGTCTTGGTCGCAGCTGCATTCTGTGCGGGCATGTAGGGGTTTCCGGCTCCACGATCGTTGGCGATGGCGTGCAGTTCGGCGCCAAGGCGGGCATCGCCGACCACGTCACGATCGGGTCGGGCGCGCAGGTGATGGCGGCCGCCGGCGTCATGCGCGACATCCCCGCCGGCGAGACCTGGGGCGGGGCGCCGGCGGTCCCGCGCCGGCAGTTCTGGCGACAGGTCGCGTGGTTGAGCCGCATGGGGACGCGGAGGACGGACGATTGAACGACGCGGTCGCCGAGACTGCCTCTGGCGTGGTCGTCGGCATCGACGAGATCCTCAAACTGATCCCGCACCGGCCGCCCTTCCTGATGATCGACCGCGGCGAGGACTTCGTCGCCTTTCGGTCGATGACCGGCGTGAAGGCCGTAACCATCAACGAGCCCTTCTTCGTCGGGCATTTTCCCGACTATCCGGTAATGCCAGGGGTGATGCTGGTCGAGGCAATCGCCCAGACCGGCGGCGTCCTCATGTCGAAGTCCATGGATCTGAAGTTCGAACAGCGCGCCATCTTCTTCACTTCGGTCGACAATTGCCGGTTCCGCTACCCGGTTCGGCCGGGCGATATGCTGCATATGCCGGTCGAGGTGCTGCGCGCACGGCCGGACGTCGCGCGCTTCAAGGGACGCGCGCTGGTCGGAGACAAGCTGGCGGCCGAGCTCGAGTTCACCGCGGTGGTGGTCGACCGGGTCTGATGGCCAAGGTTCACCCGACCGCTGTCGTTGCCCCTGCCGCGCGCTTGGGCGCCGACGTCGATATCGGCCCCTATTGCGTCGTCGGCTCTGGGGCCGTGATCGGCGATCGAACCCGGCTGGTCTCGCATGTGGCCGTCGAAGGCGTGACGCAGCTCGGCGCCGACTGTGTGGCCTACCCGTTCTCCGTCCTCGGCGGGCCACCCCAGCACGCGGGACATAAGGGCGATGAGACGCGACTCGTCGTCGGCGATCGCGCCCTGATCCGAGAGCATGTCACGCTGAATGTCGGCTCCAGCGTTGGGCTTGGCGTCACGACCATCGGCGACGACTGCACCTTCTACGCCGGCGCGCATGTCGGACACGATTGCACCGTCGGCGACGGCGTCCTGATGGTGAACCAGGCCACGCTGGGCGGACACGTGCGGCTGGACGACCACTCCATCGTCGCCGGGCTCGCGGCCGTGCACCAGAACGGGCGCGTTGGCCGCTGCGCGTTCGTTGGCGGCCTGGCGGCGGTAGTCTCCGATGTCATCCCCTACGGGCTGTGCTGGGGCAATCGCGCCCGCCTCGAAGGACTGAACCTCGTCGGCCTGAAGCGCAGGGGCTTCTCGCGCGAACAGATCAACGTGCTGCGCGCCGCCTATCGCGAGCTCTTTGCCGACGATGGCACGTTCCAGGATCGGGTGGAGCGCGTTGCAGAGGCCTACGCAGCATCGCCGCACGTGATGGAGATAGTCGACTTCATCCGCGCCGCGGACCGCCCGCTATGCTTGCCCGGGCGCGACTGACCGCCGGGGGCCAATGAGAAAGCTCGGCCTGATCGCGGGCGCCGGCCGCCTGCCGGTGGAGATCGTCCACGCCTGTGCTGCGGCCGGTCGCGATGTCTTCGTCCTTCGCCTCGCCGGGCTGGCCGAGCCGGAACTGGGCGAGCTCGCGCCGGGGCTCGGCGTTGGCCTCGCCCAGTGGGGCAAGATGGTCCAGGCGCTGAAGGAGCACGGCTGCGAGGCGGTGTGCTTCGCGGGTCGGGTGCCGAGGCCGGACTTCGCCGCGCTGAAGCCCGACATGCGCGCCCTGGCCGCCTTGCCTCGCCTGATCGCGGCGGCGGGCAAGGGCGACGATGCTCTGCTGCGTCAGGTCCTGTTCGAGTTCGAGCAGGAAGGCTTTGTCATCGAAGGCCCGGAAGCGGTCATGGTCGGGCTGACGATTGGGGAAGGTCCGTTGGGCCGGATCGCTCCGGGTACAGAGCATCATGCCGACATCGAGAAGGCCATGAGAGTCGCCCGCGCGATCGGCGTCCTAGACGTCGGCCAGGCGGTGGTTGTCGCGGACGGTCTCGTGCTTGCCGTGGAAGCGCAGGAAGGGACCGACGCTATGCTCGAGCGCTGCGCGACGCTGTCGCAGGCGCTCCGGAGCCCCGGCCGCGGCGCCAGGGGCGTCCTCGCCAAGGCCGCGAAGCCGATCCAGGACCGGCGCGTCGACCTTCCTACGATCGGACCGGCCACGCTCGTCGGAGCCGCGCGGGCTGGACTGGCGGGGATCGTCGGCGAGGTTGGGTCCCTGCTCGTGGTCGAACGCGCGCAGGTCATCCGCGCCGCTGACGAGCTCGGATTGTTCGTCGTGGGTCTTCCCGTCTCTTGAGCGAGCCGGTGACGATCATGCTCGTCGCCGGCGAGGCCTCGGGCGACAATCTTGGCGCGGCGCTCGCCGCTGCTCTCAAGCGCAGGTTGGGCGACTATTCCGTTCGTTTCATCGGCGTCGGCGGCGCGGCCATGCAGCGCGAGGGCCTGGCGAGCCTGTTCGACATCGCCGAGACGTCGGTAGCCGGCCTCGTCGAGGGCCTCGCCGCCTATCCCCGCATCGTCGCGCGCGCGGGCGATGTGGCGCGGTTGGCGGCGTCCGAGAAGCCCGACGTCGCGGTCCTTATCGACTCTTGGGGGTTTACCTTGCGGGTGGCGCATCGTCTGCGTCGCCAGGATCCGACGCTGCCGCTCGTCAAATACGTCGGTCCGCAGGTCTGGGCGATGCGGCCGGGGCGGGCGAAAACGTTGGCCAAGGCGGTCGACCACCTGCTGGCCATACACAGCTTCGATGCTCCCTACTTCGAAGCCGCCGGCCTTCCCACGACCTTCGTCGGCAACACCTCGCTGTCTCTCGACTTCAGCGCCGCTGACCCCGGCCGCCTGCGGGCCAGGATCAGGGCGGCGCCCGGCGAGCCAATTCTGCTGGTGTTGCTGGGCAGTCGGCCGAGCGAGATCGAACGTCTGGCCGCGCCGCTTCAGGACGCGGTCCGTCGGCTCGCCGCCGCAAGGCCGGACCTGCGGTTCGTGGCCCCGGCGGCCGACACGGTCGTCGAACAGGTGCGGGCAAAGGTCGCTGCGTGGCCGACGTCCGTCGACGTTGTCGAGGGACGATTGCTCAAGTTCGATGCGATGAAGGCGGCTACGTTCGCGATCGCCTGCAGCGGCACGGTCACCACCGAGCTGGCGATGGCCGGCTGCCCAATGGCGGTCGCCTATCGCCTGGCCGAGGTCACCTACCAGGTGGCCTGGGCGCTGCTGCAACCGCCCAAGTACCTCACGCTCATCAACAGAGCCGCCGGCAGGGCCGTCGCGCCCGAGTTCATCCAGCACGACTGCACCGGGCCCAAGATCGCCGCGGCGGTCGCCGCGCGGCTGAACGATCCGGCGCTCCTGAAGGGTCAGGTCGCTGCGCAGAACGCGGCCCTGGCGATCATGGGAAGGGGCGGGCCGGACCCTGCGGAGCGGGCGGCCGAGGTGGTGGTCGAGATGCTCCGCGCGCGCGGAAGGCTCGGCTAGGCGCGTTGATCGATAGGCTTGAACTCGCGCGCCGTCGGCCCGGTATAGAGTTGGCGCGGCCGCGCGAGCTTGCGCTGCGGGTCTTCGAACATCTCCTTCCACTGGCTGATCCAGCCAACCGTCCGGCCGACGGCGAACAGGACCGTGAACATCTCCGGCGGGAAGCCAAGCGCCCGGAAGGTGATGCCGGAATAGAAGTCGACGTTGGGATAGAGCTTGTGGTCGATGAAGTACGGGTCGTTCAGCGCGATCTGCTCCAGCTCCATCGCGACCTTCA
>DATGIN010000209.1:0-3663 GCA_035295705.1 Caulobacteraceae bacterium | reverse complement strand
TGGATGCAGGCTTTGCGATGACGCTCGTAGTGGCCGTGCTTGGAACCAATCCTTACCTATGCGCGGTTGGACACCGGGCGTAGCCGCGCCGGAAGCGACAGGGACGGGCTCTGATGGCGAACAGCTCACGCGATTGGATGTGGTCGGAAGCGATGGACATGCTGGCGCGCGCCGAGCGCCTGCATCGCCAGATGTTCCAGCCGCTGGCGCCGACCGGCGGCCGGCCGAGCTGGGAACCGCCGGTCGACATCTTCGAGACGCCGCGCGCGGTGGTGATCCTGACCGCGCTGCCGGGCGTCGATCCCGACGAGGTGCAGGCGGTGATCGATCGCGACTGCCTGATCATCTCCGGACGCCGGACGCTGCCGGCGGAGCTTCGCACGGCCGCCATTCATCGGATGGAGCTGCCGCAGGGCGCGTTCGAGCGGCGCATCCCCTTGCCTTCCGGCCGCTACGGCGCCGTGCACAGCAAAGCCGAGCACGGTTGCCTCGTCATCAGGCTCGAGAAGCACGCGCCGGAGAGGACGTCATGAGCGACGTCGGCGCCGTCCAGCCCGAAGCGCCCGCCGCCTCGCCGGCCCCGCCCGCCGACACGGTGATCGTCGTGCCGGTGCGGAACACCGTGCTGTTCCCAGAGATCGTATTTCCGATCTCCATCGGCCGACCGGCGGCGGTCGCCGCCGCGCAACAGGCCATGCGCGAGCAGCGTCAGGTGCTGTTGGTGCTGCAGAAGAACCCGGGCGTCGACGACCCGGGGCCCGACGACCTCTATCAGATCGGCACGGTGGCGAACGTCCTGCGCTACATCACCGACCCGGAGGGCGGTCATCATATCGTCTGCCAGGGCGTGCAGCGATTTCGCATAACCGAGTTCGTGCCCGGCTGGCCCTACCTCGTGGCGCGGGGGTTGCACCTGCCCGAGCCGTCCGCCGAAGGCTCCGAGATCGAGGCGCGGACCTTGGTTCTGCGCCGCCAGGCGCTGGAGGCGCTGCAGCTCTTGCCGCAGGTTCCGCAAGAGCTCAGCCAGGCGGTGATGGCCGCGAGCGGGCCGGCGCTGGCCGACCTCTCGGTCGCCTACATGGACGCCAAGCCCGAGGAAAAGCAGGAGATTCTCGAAGCCCTCGACCTCGGCGACCGATTGGACAAGGTTACGCGCCTTTTGTCCCACCGGATCGAGGTGCTGCGGCTCTCGGCAGAGATCGGCCGCCAGACCAAGGCCTCGCTGGACGAGCGCCAGCGCGAGGTCTTGCTGCGCGAACAGATGGCCGCGATCCAGCGCGAGCTGGGCGAGGGCGACGGGCGGGGCGCGGAAGTCGCCGAGCTCGAGGCCGCGATCGCCAAGGCCGGCATGCCGGAGGAAGCCGAGGCGCAAGCCAGGAACGAGCTTCACCGGCTGCAGCGCATGCCGGACGCCTCGGCCGAATACGGGATGATCCGCACCTACCTCGAATGGCTGACGGAGTTGCCTTGGAAGCTGCCCGAAACGCCGCCGATCGATATCGCCGAGGCGCGGAAGATCCTCGACGAGGACCACTATGGCCTCGAGAAGATCAAGACCCGGATCCTGGAATACCTGGCGGTGCGAAAGCTGGCGCCGGAGGGCAAGGCGCCGATCCTCTGCTTCGTCGGGCCGCCCGGCGTCGGCAAGACCTCGCTGGGGCAGTCCATCGCCCGCGCTATGGGGCGCAAGTTCGTGCGCGTCAGCCTGGGCGGCGTGCACGACGAGGCCGAGATCCGCGGCCATCGACGCACCTACATCGGCGCATTGCCGGGCAACATCATCCAGGCGATCCGCAAGGCTGGCGCGCGCAACTGCGTGATGATGCTGGACGAGATCGACAAGATGGGCGCGGGCATCCAGGGCGACCCCTCGGCCGCGCTGCTGGAAGTGCTCGACCCCGAGCAGAACTGGAGCTTCCGCGACAACTACCTGAGCGTGCCCTTCGATCTGAGCCGCGTCGTGTTCATCACCACCGCCAACATGCTGGACACGATCCCCGGGCCGCTGCGCGACCGCATGGAGATCATCTCGCTCGCCGGCTACACGGCCGGGGAGAAGCTGCAGATCGCCCGCCGCTATCTCGTTCGTCGCCAGCTCGATGCGAACGGGCTGAAGCCTGAGCAGGCCGAGGTCGACGACGAGGCGCTTTCCGCCATCATCGACGGCTACACCCGCGAGGCCGGCGTCCGGAACCTGGAGCGGGAGATCGGGCGCGTCCTTCGCCACGCCGCGGTCGAGATCGCCGAGGGCCGGACCAAGAGCGTCCGAATCGGAAAGGCCGAGGTTGCCGCCACGCTCGGCGCGCCGCGCTTCGAAAACGAGGTCGCCATGCGCGTATCGACGCCCGGCGTGGCGACCGGTCTCGCCTGGACGCCCGTCGGCGGCGATATGCTGTTCATCGAAGCGACCCGCACCCCCGGCGGGGGCAAGCTGATCTTGACCGGCCAGCTCGGCGAGGTCATGCGCGAGAGCGCGCAGGCGGCTTTGAGCCTGGTCAAGACACAGACCGCCGTGCTCGGCATCGATCCCGCCAGCTTCGACAAGAGCGACATCCACGTCCACGTGCCCGCCGGCGCTACGCCCAAGGATGGCCCCAGCGCCGGGGTGGCGATGTTCATGGCGCTGGCGTCGCTGATGACCGGCCGGGCGGTCAGGGCCGACACCGCCATGACCGGCGAGATCAGCCTGCGCGGCCTGGTGCTGCCGGTGGGCGGCATCAAGGAGAAGATCGTGGCGGCCGCCAGCGCCGGAATCGCCCGCGTGATGCTGCCCGCGCGCAACCGGCGCGATTACGATGAGATTCCGGAGGAAGCGCGCAACAAGCTCGAATTCATCTGGCTGGAGCGCGTCGAGGACGCCGTCGCCGCCGGGCTCACCGCGAACGCGTCCGGAGATGCGACGCGGGGCGGGGCCGAGCCGACCTCCGAGAGGCGGCCGGCGGCCTAGCGTAGGCGGACAGCCGCACGA
Source organism: Caulobacteraceae bacterium (assembly GCA_035295705.1). GTDB lineage: Bacteria > Pseudomonadota > Alphaproteobacteria > Caulobacterales > Caulobacteraceae > Poindextera. The sequence goes on along the minus strand of DATGIN010000209.1, from coordinate 695 downwards.
CCCCGCCGACCTCGACCTGGTCCATCCTGTCGGTCGAGCAGTTGTCGCTGAAGTGGGCGTCGCCCTGGAAGGATATGGTCTGGGCCACGATCTGGATGCAGCCGGCTGTTCCCGAGAAGTTGCCGCTGTAGCTCACCGAGCCCTCAGGCGAATAGATCACTCCGGTGATGACCGAGCTGTCGTCGCCGTTGATGCTGATCGCGCCGGTGTTCGACCGATCGCTGACTATCAATACCGCCGATCGGCGCGAGATCTGCGGTATGCGCCGCCCCTTGATCACCAGGCCGCCGCGATCGGCGCGCCAGCGCGGCTAGAGCGCGCGTGCGGCTAACGCCTTGGCCATCAACGCGCGGACTTCGTGGTGCGGCAGGGCGTGAACCACGTGGTCGTCGGCGCCGGTCATGGTTTCGTTGGCGACGAGCGAGTTCAGCACCGCCTCGTCGACAGCCTGGATGGTCGCGGCGAAGAAGGGGTTCAGGGCTGCGTCCGGGACGAACGTCGCGCTTTGCAACGCGCCGCTGTCGCTCACAGCCTCCGCGTTCGCCGTGGAAAATGCGAGGAAGATGTCGCCGGAGCCGTGGCCGCTCGTGGCGCCGCTGCGGCCGATGCCGAGCGCAGCCCGGCGCGCGAGCCGCTGCAGCTGGTGCGGGATGAGGGGAGCGTCGGTGGCGACGATGGCGATCACCGAGCCGCTC
>DATGIN010000208.1:0-2320 GCA_035295705.1 Caulobacteraceae bacterium | reverse complement strand
CAAGCGCAGGCGCGGCGCCGCCGGCTTCATCACCATGGACGAGCCGGAGCACTCGGTGCACCGCAAGGCGGTCAGCCCCACGCTGGCCCCCGCGAATATCGCCAAGATGTCGCCGATCGTGCGCGAGCGCGCCGGCCTCATCCTCGACTCGTTGCCGATCGGCCGGACCTTCGACTGGGTCGACCTGGTTTCGAAGGAGTTGACGGCGATGACGCTGGCCACCCTCTTCGACTTCCCGTTCGAGGAGCGGCGCAAGCTCACCTACTGGTCGGACATGTTCGTCATGCCGCCCGGCCACGCCGGCGTGCGGAGCTGGCGGCACAAGGCGGAAGCGGCCAAGGAGTGCTTCGACGCCTTCCACGGCCTCTGGGACGCGCGCCTCGACGCCGACCCCGACATCGACCTCATCTCGATGATGACCCACCACCCCGACACCCGCGAGATGTCGGCGGAGCAGTATCAGGGCACGGTCATCCTGCTGATCGTCGGCGGCAACGACACCACCCGGAACACCATCTCCGGCAGCGTCTACTGGCTGAACCGGTTCCCGGACCAGTACGCCAAGCTGCGCGCGAACCCCGACCTGGTGACCAACATGGTCTCCGAGACCATCCGCTATCAGACGCCGCTCGCTCACATGACCCGCATCGCCAGGCGCGACGTCGAGATCGGCGGCAAGACCATCCGCGCCGGCGACCGGGTGGTCATGTGGTACATCTCCGGCAACCGCGACCCGGACGTGATCGACAATCCCGACGTCTACGACATCGAGCGCGAGCGGCCCCGCCACCACATGTCGTTCGGCTTCGGCATCCACCGCTGCGTCGGCAACCGCGTGGCGGAAATGCAGCTGACCATCATCTGGGAGGAGATCCTCAAGCGCTTCCCGGTAATCGAGGTGATCGGCGAGCCGGTCCGCACCTACTCCAACTTCATCCACGGCTACGAGAGCCTGCCGGTGGTGATCCCCGCCCGCGCCTGACGGCGGCGACTCGGCTTGGCGGAAGGCGGACGCCCGGCAGCCCTCCGGCCAGTCCGGCGGTGCGAGGGCGACGATCATGAGCCGCCGAACCGACGCCCGCGCGGCCGTGTCCGCCCTCGCCGCGATCGGCGAGCCGCGGTCAGTCCACTGGCGCGAAATGGCTGAAGGGGTGGTGGGACTCCTCGAGCGCATCCAGGCTGACGAAGTCTCCTACCGCTTCCATCGCCTCCCAGATGTGCGCCACCTCCGGGTGCTCGTGGGCAGACCGCTGCGCCGCCGCCGAGACCCACTCGAAGATCTCGAGGTAGGTTCCGTCCGCGGCCTTGAGCAGCAGCGCTTGCCGATCACTGACCAGCTCGAGGCGCCTTAGCGTCGGCACGTGGCGATCGATAAGTCGCTTCATCTCTGCGTCCGCGCCGGGGTGCGGTCGATAGAGGGCGATCACCACGTCACCTGCCATTTCCGTCCGCGTCCTTCTCCGCTTCCAGCCAGTCCAGCCAACGGCCGACAACCGATCGCAACCGATCCCGCCGCAAGCGGTACAGCACCTCGCGTCCCTGCCGCCTGGTCTCGACCAATCCCGCCGCTCTGAGCGTGCGCAGATGGCGACTGGTGGTCGGCCAACTGTGCGCGAAGCGTTTGGCGATTTCCCCGGCGGTCATCGTCCCGCCACGCGCGCTGAGCACCACCAGCACGTGCCGCCGCGACGCGTTGGCCAGCGCCGCAAACACGCTCTCCAGGTCGGCAAGTTCGCTCTCGCCACGCGATGTCACTTAGCGCTTCTTCTAAATATTGGGAGATGATTAGCAAGGTCGCTAATCAACGCCAACCCTGTGATGGCTCGCGCAGCGGCTCGGCGGCCGATCCCGAGTCACGGACTTAAGTCAACGGCAGTTGACATATTGCCGGGAGCGGCGGAAGCTCTGGGCTGCCGCCATCAGGGACTCCTTGCATGAACATCGCCGTGAAGCCGGAAGCCGCCCGCGAAGCCGACGTCGAGCAGCTTCCGCTGGCCGAGCTCAATCCCGCGCGCACCGACCGCTTCCCCGCCGACACCATCTGGCCGGTGTTCGAGCGCCTGCGCCGCGAGGATCCGGTGCACTTCACGCCGGTCAGCGAGTTCGGCCCCTATTGGTCGATCACCCGCTGGGACGACATCATGGCCGTCGACACCAATCACGAGGCCTTCTCCTCCGTCGACGGCATCGGCCTGGCCAACAAGGAGCAGGCGGAGCAGCAGGAGGCGGCGCTGCGCGCGATGGGCCGCGAGCCGCGCCGCGGCGGCGCCGGCTTCATCACCATGGACGAGCCGGAACACTCGACCCATCGCAAGGCGGT
>DATGIN010000207.1:0-5085 GCA_035295705.1 Caulobacteraceae bacterium | reverse complement strand
ACGACTCCCGCGTCGCGACCTACGAGGACGGCTTTTACGTCGTCTCACCGTACCAGCTGGACAAGTCGTCGCTGTTCCTGAGCCAGGAACAGATCGAGCGAGGCCCGCAGAACGTCGGCGGGCGCAACGCCGCAGCCGGGTCGATCGACATGCTGTCAGTGCGTCCAACCGGTAGTCCGTATGCCGAGGTTCGCGCGACGGTCGGTAACTTCGGGCATACCGAGGTCGAAGGCGCCGTCTCCGGGCAAGTGCTGCCGGGGCTCGATCTACGGCTCTCCGGCTACGACAACGAGCAGTCTCAGGGTTTCTACAAGAACCTCACCGGCGGGCCGTCCGAGGGCGGCGTGGTGCACGAGTGGTACATCGAAGGCCAGGCGGATCTGAAGCTCGGCGACCACGCCGACCTGTGGACACGCGCATACGTCTCGAGCTGGCATAACCGCGGCGACGCCGGCTCTCGGGACGGCGGGGGCTCCGAATACGGGAACGGCAGCTGGGACGAGACCAACTTCACCGACCCCAACACCTACCCGGGCGCCGGGTTGTTCATCAATCCGAACATTGGCTATGCCGGCTTCGCCGGCGCCGCGAGGGCCGCCGCATCCGGCGCGAATCCCGCGGCCTTGGTCCCGGTCCTGGGATCGACCACCCTTCTCAGACCCGGAATTTTCAACAATCCGGGTGCAGTAAATATCAATAACTTCGCCGCGATCGAAGACCGAACGGTCAATCTCACAAACTATGATGACATAAATACCATTTTTACCTATCACTTCCCGAATATAGACTTGAAATATACGGGAGGCTATCAGCAGTACGACTACAGCCTCAACTACTCAGAGCCTGATACGGATGTGACAGGCTTCAACCTGCCCGGCAGCACCCTCACCAACCCGGCCATACTGCGCGCGCTTGGCCTGCCCGGGCAGAGCCAGCTGCACATCAATCCCCTGGTCAATCTGAACTATGCGCAGGACGACCAGTGGTGGAGCCACGAAATCTCGCTGCAGTCGACCGGCAACGATCCGTTCCAGTGGACCGGCGGCCTCTACTACTATCAGGAGCACTACACCAACCCGATCGAGATCGCCGCTCCGGGGCAGCCCAACCTGACGCACCCGCTCGCGTCATTGCCGCAAGCCTTCGGCGGCCCGCTCGGCGGCGGCGCACTCGCCGCTCCCAACCCGCGGAACACGCTGGATTTCCTCAACTATGACCTGACTGTGCAGAGCGCCGCGGCTTACGGGCAGGCGTCGTACAAGTTCAACGACCAGTTCAAAGTCGTTGGCGAGCTGCGTTATACGAACGACCACAAGTTCGGCACTGAGTTCAACCGCGAGGTTGCCTTCAACAGCACTCTTATCGGCGGGCTCTCGCCGTTCTTCGGCGCCAACACGCCATCGCTCGACTTCACCCTTGCAGGTACTTGCCCAACCGGGAACGTGAAGTCTTGCTTCTCCGGACCGCTGGCTAAGGGCGTCACCAGCATTGGCGTCGTCAACGCGGCGACCGGCATCGAGTCTCGCGGCCTGGGCGACAGCTCCTCGGCTGTGACGGGTGGCGCCGGCGTGGAGTGGACGCCAACCAGAGACATCTTCGTCTATGCGCGGTACGGACGCGGCTATGAGGATCTGACGTTCAACGCCGGCTTCATCGCCGCGGCGCCGGAGGTCGCGCCAGAGACGATCAACTCCTACGAGGTCGGCTACAAACAGAACTTCGGCCGTACGCTGTCGATCGACGTGGCGGGCTTCTACTACGACTACGACAACCTGCAGCTGCCGATCGCCGTTTTGAACCAGGCATCTGGTCTAGTGCAGACCCAGTTCATCAACGTGCCGAAGTCGGAGTCTACGGGCATTGAGTTCGAAGGGACCTGGACTCCGATGCGGGACCTGGTCATCACCGCCAGCTACTCGTACGACTACACCGCGATCTTGACGGCATGCTCAGGGACGGTGACCGGCGGCGTGCTGACGCCTGCGCGGGGCGCGCTCTGCGACGGCGACACGAATGATCCGGCCGCCGTTGCCCGCGGCGCCAAGCCGTTTCCGGGGCAGAGCCTCGCCGCCTCTGGCGTGCTGCAGCAGAGCATCAAGGGGGCGCCCTTGCCCGAGGCGCCGCGCAACAAGATCGCCGTCACGGCCGCCTATACCTGGCGCTTCGATCCCGGTTCACTCACCCTGGCTGGCAGCTATTCGTGGCGGGACGTTCAGGATGGAACGGTGTTCAACCGCTCGTACGACAATGCTCCGTCTTGGGACGATGTCGATCTGCGGCTGACTTGGGCGGGAAACCACGACCGCTACGAGGTGATCGGCTTCGTGAAGAACGCCTTCAACACGAACCAGTACGAGGCCGCGGACGGGGGGGTCGGGCTGTTGGGCAACGCCACGTCGGCGACCACGGCCACGCGCGGGCTGAACGAAGAGAACGTCTACACGCTGGCCCCGCCGCGCACCTACGGCCTCGAGGTGCGCTACAAGTTCTTCTAGCGGAAAGAGACACTACCCTCGGCAAGCGCCCCCGCCCGAGCAGGACGGGGGCGTTTTCGCATGTCGGCCGAGATCGGGGGCTCAGCCGAGGTGCTCGCGAGGGTCGAAGCCTGGCCGGCGCCTGCCGGATCGGCGCTGGCCGGCCGGAGATCCATTCGACCGCGCCGCTGCGAACGGCGCTGAGGCGCTGTGCTCGCGCAAAGGCCGGATGGCCGCTGCGGGGGGCGGGGGCGGCGTCTCAGTTTCCCGCGGCCAGAAAGGCGCGGCTACAGCCGCCGGTGAGACGCGACCCCGCGGCGTTGGAGCTTGCGCGCCCCGCTGCCTACGCGGCCGCGCGGCTCTGCAAGAGGCGGCAGAAGGCTCTGAGGTCCGCCTCGTTGACGTCTGAGACGGCCCAGTAGGTCATGCCGCCGCGCGCCCAGTGCAGCATCCTGTAGCCGTCGCCCGGGTTGGCTTCCTCAGGCGCGTGAGCCCACCCGTCCGGCCACACAAAGAGGTTGATGACGTGCAGGCCGCGGCGGTAGACGACGGCGGCCACCGTGCGCCTGTCGACGTAGTCCAGCCGCCCGCCCACCATGGGAAAGCCCTTGTCGGCGAGGTCGATCACCGGCGGCGAGAAGTCGACTTTGCCGCCGAACCACGGCTTGACCACGTGCTTGTCCGACGCGGCGACGTCGATCAGGTGGCCCGCGAGCTGCGAGCGGACGTGGCTCGCCACGATCTGACGCTCCAGCTCAGCTGTCTGAACCGTCGGAACCGCGACAATGGCCAGGGCCGCGCACGCGGCCATGGTCGCGGCGGCGCCGCCGAAGCCCCAGAAGAGGCGATCGCGCCGCTGCTTCGTGCGCGGCCGCATCGCAACCGGCTCCGATGCGGCGCGCGCTGCGGCGTCCAGCCGACTGCGCAGGCGGTCGGGCGCCTCGGCGCGGACGCCCACGCTGCGCAACGCGGTCCTGAGCGCCAGGGCGTCGTCGCGCGCCCGTGCGCACGCGGCGCAGCCGCTCAAGTGCGCTTCGACCTCGACGGCGTGCGCCGCATCCAACTCGCCGTCGACCAAAGCCTGCAGACTGATCGAATAGTCCGGGCAAGCGGTCATGACGAGGCTCCAGCCATATCGGCTTCTCGCTTGCGCCAGGCGGCGGCCAGCGCCGCGCGCGCCCGGGCGAGCCGCGACATCACCGAGCCGATGGGACTGTCGGTGATGGCGGCGATCTCGCGGTAACTCAACTCTTCCATCTCCCTAAGGATGAGGACCTCACGCCAGCGCGGTGGCAGGCTGTCGATCAGGGCGTGCAGAGCCGCTGCTTCGCCCTTCTTGGCCAGGGCCTGCTCCGGACTGTCCTGCTCCAGATCGGGCGGATCCCAGTCGGTCTCGTCGTCGTCGTCGCTATTCGCCGGCCGCGTAAGCGGCACGTTCGCGCGCCGCTGCTGCTCCCGAATCCAGTCGTAGAAACGGTTGCGCACGATCGCGAGGATCCAGCTGCGTCCATCGCCGCGCAGACTCGGGAACGCGGCCAGCGCCCGCACATAGGCGTCATGGACGATGTCCTCGGCGACGTCCTCGCGTCGCGACAGCCTCACCGCGAGATTGTACGCCGCATCCGCGTGCTTGAGGACGACCTCGCGGAAGCGACGCGTCTCGCTGGGGCTGAGCGGTCCCCCGGACGGGGGCGCGGCCGCCGCCGGCGTCAGCAATGGCCGCTCCGGCCGCCGCTCGGTGGCAGCGGGGATCTCGGCGGCCTCCGCCCTCGCCCCGGCATACATGCTAGCGAGTGACGATGACTTTACCCACCATCTGTGGGTGCAGGCCACAGTGGTAGGCGAAGGTTCCCGGCGTCGTGAACGTGAACTTGTAGCTGTCGCCGGTATCCATGGGGCTGGAGCGGAACGCCTTGTTGTCCGCCACGACGCTGTGCGCGTCGTCGTCGTTGTTGGTCCACATCACCGTCGTCCCCACCGAGACGGTGGTCACGCCTGGGTTGAACGCGAAATTGGCGATCTTGACGTTGACCATCCTCTCGGCGGCGGCGTGCGCGGCCCCGCCCCAGTGTCCCGGAGCAGGTGCAGCGGCCACGACCAGGGCCAAAGCGGCGATCGCGGCAAAGGGTTGAGCGGAAAAGCGTTGGGCGGCGGCGGGCATTCAGGGCTCCGTATGGGCTAGGCGAGGGTTTGGTCGACCAGGGTCAGCGGCCCATGGCCTTGCTTGCGGGCGATATCCCGGATGCCGAGCACCGAGCGCAGCTGGTCGGCCGGGACCTTCAGCGGGCCGGGTCCGGCCCCGGGGGTGCCGGCGGCGGCCTGCGGATAGGCGGTCGAGCGCGTGGTGTGGAAGGTGATGTTCCCCTCGGTCTTGGTGATCACCTGGTGGATGTGGCCGTTCAGCACCGTCACCGAGCCGAACTTCTTCAGGTAGGTCAGCGCCTGCGCACCATCAGACGTGCCCCAGCCCCAGTCCTGATACACCATCCACAGCGGCACATGGGCGAACACCACGATCGGCGTGCTCGACGTCAGGTGCTTCACGTCATCCTCGAGCCATTCGAGCTGCGCGTTGCCGAGGCTGCCGAGCCCGTTGGCCTGCAGGTTCATC
>DATGIN010000206.1:0-8604 GCA_035295705.1 Caulobacteraceae bacterium | reverse complement strand
CGCGCCGCCGCCAGCAGCCGCCGAGGCCTGTTCCGCCAGCGCCTGGGCCGTCTGGTCCTGGCTGCTGGCCGCCGAGAGGCGTCGGCTCGCGGCTAGCAGCGCGGTCACCGCCGACGCGCGCCGGGCCGAGAGCCCCGCCTGGTCGCGCACCTGTCCGGAAAGCCAGCCCGCCGCGCCGGCGACTGCGATGAAGACCGCGAAGGTGAAGACGTCGGTGGGATGACCGATGACGAATGAAAAGCGCGGCTCGAGGAAGAAGTAGTTGTAGGTCACGATTGCGAGACCGGCCGCGGCCAGGGCCGGTCTCAGGCCATAGGCGAGGCCGGCGCCGAGCACCCCGGCCAGGAAGACCATCCCAAGATCGGCGCCGCCCGCGTGCAGCTGGTCCAGGATGAAGGCGACGCCATTGGCGGCTGCGACCATGCCGGCCGCCACGAGGTAGCCACGCCACCAACGACGCTCGCGGGGCGCGTGCGCGGCCGGCTCAACGGCTTCGCGCTCGGGCGTGCCGCCGGTGACGAAGTGGAGGGCGGCGCCGCCGGACTGGTGCAGCAACGCGTTGGCCAGCGATCGGCCCACGAGCACCTTCCAGAGCGAGTCCCGCGACTTGCCGACCACGATCTGCGTGATGTTGTTGCGCCCGGCGTAGCCGAGCACCGTGTCGGGCAGGTCGTCGCCGGTCAGTACCACCGTCGAGCCGCCCAGCTGCTCCGCCAGCTTGAGCGCCTCGGCCACGCGACGCGGGCTTTGCGGGTCGCGCGCCGGTCGGTTGGGCCGCTCGACGTTGGCGACGATCCAGGGGGCGTTCATCACGTCCGCCAGCCGCCGGCCGGTGCGAACCAGCGCGCTCGCCATCGCATCGCCGGAGATGAGCACGAGGATGCGCTCGCCGGCGGCCCAGGGGCCTTCGATGCCGCCCCGGCGCATGGCGTCGACCAGCTGATGGTCGACCGTCTCGGCGACGCGGCGCAGCGCCAGTTCCCGCAGCGCCGTCAGGTTCTCGGGCTTGAAGAAGTGGGTGGCCGCGACCTGCGCGGTGTCTGGCATGTAGACCTTGCCGTCGGCGAGGCGCTGGCGAAGCTCGTCGGGTGTTATGTCGACCAGCTCGACGTCGTCTGCGTGGCTGAGGGCGGAGTCCGGCACCGTTTCGCGCTGGCGCACGCCGGTGATCTTCCAGACCACGTCGACCAGGCTTTCCAGGTGCTGGACGTTCAGCGTCGTCCAGACGTTGACGCCGGCGGCGAGCAACTCCTCGACGTCCTGCCAGCGTTTCGGGTGGCGCGAGCCGGCGGCGTTCGAGTGGGCGTACTCGTCGACCAAAAGCAGGCGCGGTTTGCGCGCGAGCGCCGCGTCGAGGTCGAACTCCATCACCGTGCGGCCGCGGTAGTCGATCGGCTTGCGCGGCAGCACCTCCAGGCCCTCGAGCCAGGTTTCGGTCTCTTTGCGGCCATGCGTCTCGACCACGCCGACGACCACCTCGCCGCCCTCCTTGGCGCGCCGGTGCGCCTGCGCCAGCATCTCGTAGGTTTTGCCCACGCCCGGCGCCATGCCGAGGAAGACCTTGAGTCGGCCGCGTCCCGCTTTCGCGGCTTCCGCTAGAAGCGCGTCCGGATCGGGCCTGCGAGGCTCGTCAAGCGTCATGCACCCTTAGGCTGGCCCTTCGGGAACGCCACGTCCAGCGCGCGGTTTGTCATGAGCACATTCACGTGCGCCTGGCCGATGAAGCCGAGGAACGGCTGCTCGACGTGACCGACCACGAGCTGGCGAACGGCGCCGGCCGGTGCTCCGCGAGCCTTGGCGATGCGATCGACCTGCAACAGCGCGTACTGCGGAGAGATGTCCGGATCCAAGCCCGAGCCCGAGGTGGTGACGGCGTCGTCCGGCACGACGTTCTGGCCGGTCGACTTTCGGAGCGCCGCCACATCGCCGGCGATCCGCTTGGCGAGGTCGGGGCTCAAGGGGCCGTAGTTCGAGCCTCCGGAGGCCGTCGGGTCGTAGCCGTTGGAGCCGGCGGCCGAAGGCCGCGGATGCAGGTACTCGTCCTTCGCGAAGCCCTGCGCCAGAAGGGCCGAGCCGACCACTTGACCCCTGGCGTCGCGCACGAGGCTGCCGTTGGCCTGGTAGGGGAAGGCGATCTGGGCGATGCCCGTGACGAGCAGCGGATAGCCGAGGCCCAGCAAGATGGTGAAGAGGATCGTCGAAACGATCGCGGGGCGAATTTCGGAGAGCATGATGCGTCGGGCCCCCTAGGCCAGGCCGGCGGCGGTGATGATGATGTCGACGATCTTGATCCCGACGAACGGCGCGACGATGCCGCCGAGGCCGTAGATCAGGAGATTGCGCTGCAACAGGCGAGCCGCGCCGATAGGCCGGTAGCGCACGCCGCGCAGCGCAAGCGGCACGAGCGCGATGATGATCAGCGCGTTGAAGATCACCGCCGACAGGATGGCGCTGCGCGGGTTCTCGAGCCGCATGACGTTCAGCACGCCAAGCGCGGGCAGCGAGGCGACGAACACCGCCGGGATGATGGCGAAGTACTTGGCCACGTCGTTGGCGATCGAGAAGGTGGTGAGCGCGCCGCGAGTGATCAGCATCTGCTTGCCCACCTCGACGATCTCGATGACCTTGGTCGGATCGGAATCGAGGTCGACCATGTTGCCGGCCTCGCGGGCGGCCTGCGTGCCGGTCTGCATGGCCACGCCCACGTCGGCCTGGGCGAGCGCCGGCGCGTCGTTCGACCCGTCGCCGCACATGGCGACGAGGCGGCCCTTGCCCTGTTCGTCGCGGATCAGGCGCAGCTTGTCTTCCGGGGTCGCCTCGGCGAGGAAGTCGTCCACGCCCGCCTCGGAAGCGATGGCCGCCGCCGTCACCGGGTTGTCGCCGGTGATCATCACCGTCCTCAAACCCATGCGGCGGAGATCGGCGAAGCGGTCCTTCACGCCGGCCTTGACGACGTCCTTCAGGTGGATGACGCCGACCAGGCGGCCATTCTCGGCCACCGCGAGCGGTGTGCCGCCGGAGCGGGCGATGCGGTCGACGGCGTCGTTGAGCTCGGCTGGCGCGGCGCCCGGCGCCAAGCCGATCTCGCGCAGAATCGCGTCGACCGCCCCTTTGCGCCATTGGTCGGCGCCGGCGTCGAGGCCGGAGATGCGGGTGGTGGCGCTGAAGGGGACGGGCGAGGATCCGGCCGGCGGCTCGGCGGCCTCGCCCTTCTCGCGCGCCAGCTCGATGATCGAGCGGCCTTCCGGCGTCTCGTCGGCGAGCGAGGCCATCATCGCCGCACGGAGCGCGGCCTGCGGGCGCACGCCGGGCGCGGCGATCACCTCGGTCGCCATGCGGTTGCCGTGGGTGATGGTGCCTGTCTTGTCCAGCAGCAGGGTGTCGACGTCGCCGGAGGCCTCGACCGCCCGGCCCGAGGTCGCCAGGACGTTCACCTTCAGGAGGCGATCCATTCCGGCGATGCCGATCGCGGACAAAAGACCGCCGATCGTGGTCGGGATCAGGCAGATGAAGAGCGCCCCGAGCACCAGCGGATTGAGCTTCACGCCCGAGTACCGCCCAAGGCCCAAGAGGGTCACGGTCACGATCAGGAAGATGATGGTCAGTCCCGCCAAAAGCACGGTCAGGGCCAGCTCGTTCGGAGTCTTGCGCCGCTCGGCGCCCTCCACCATCGCGATCATCCGGTCGAGGAAGGTGTTTCCGGGGTCGGCGGTGATGCGCACCTTGATCCAGTCGGAGACGACGGTCGTGCCGCCGGTCACGGCCGAGCGGTCGCCGCCGGCTTCGCGGATCACCGGCGCCGACTCGCCGGTGATGGCGGCCTCGTTCACCGACGCGACGCCCTCGATGATGTCGCCGTCGGAGGGGACCATATCGCCGGCCTCGACCAAGACGACAGCCCCGGCCCCCAGCTTGTAGGCCGCCGTGGGCACGATCGTGCCGGTTGTCGGATCGACGATCAACTTGGCCATCACGTCGACGCGCTGCGCGCGGAGCGCGTCGGCCGCCGCCTTGCCGCGTCCCTCGGCGATGCTCTCGGCGAAGTTCGCGAACAGGACGGTGAACCAGAGCCACAGCGCGATCTGCAGCGCCCACCACGGGTAGCCGCCCTCGACGAAGGCGTCGATCGTCGAGACCGTGGCGAGGAACGCGACGATCTCGGTGGCGAGTATCACCGGGTTCTTCGACAGCTTGCGCGGATCCAGCTTGACGAAGGAGTCCTGCACCGCGCGCAGCATGACGCTCGACGACAAGGTCGTGGAGGCGACGGCCGAGCGGCGCTTTTCGCCCAGATGGACGGCAGCGGTCATGGGAGTGATCTCCGGATAAACCATCAGTGTTGCGCCCGTACGGCCGCAAGTACCTGGAAATGCTCGACGATCGGGCCGAGAGCTTGGGCCGGAAAGTAGAGGAGGCCGCCCATGATCAGGATCACTCCGACCAACAGGCCCACGAACAACAGCCCGTCGGTCGGGAAGGTGCCGCCGCTGGCGGCGAGTTTCGGCTTTGCGGCGAGCGAGCCGGCGACCGCCAGCACGGGCAGCACATAGGCGAAGCGGCCAAGCAGCATCGCCACGCCCAGGGTCACGTTCCACCAGGTGTTGGCGCCCAGGCCCGCGAAAGCCGAGCCGTTGTTCCCGGTCGCCGAGGTGTAGGCGTAGAGGATTTCGGACAGGCCGTGCGGCCCGCTCGCCGAGACGGTCTTCAGCGCCATCGGCAGCGTGGCCGAGACGGCCGCAAACCCCAGGATCGAAAGCGGCGGCACCAAGACCGCCAGCATGGCGAACTTGATTTCGCGCGCCTCGATCTTCTTGCCGAGGTACTCGGGCGTCCGCCCGACCATCAGCCCGGCGACGAACACAGCGATCAGCGCCATGACCACCATGCCGTAGAGACCCGAGCCGACGCCGCCTGGCAGGATCTCGCCGAGCTGGATCATGAACATCGCCACGCCGCCGCCCAGCGGCATCAGGCTCTCGTGCATGGCGTTGACGCCGCCGTCGGAGGCGCCGGTTGTGAAGGCGACCCAGGTGGCGGTGGCCGGCGCCCCGAAGCGCACCTCCTTGCCTTCCATGTTCACCTGCGCGACCGCGTGGGCGGCGTGCAGCGCCGGCGCGGGTTGGGTCTCGGTCCAATAGACGGTCGCGGCGGCCGCGAAGATGAAGAGCGCCATCACCGCCACGATCGGACGGGCGTCCTTGCGCGCCATCGCCACGATCCCGAAGGCGAACACGCAGGCGTAGCCCAGCACATTCATCTCAATCTCTTCGAGGAGATTGGTGATCGCGTTCGGGTTCTCGTACGGGTGGGCTGAGTTGGCGTTGAAGATGCCGCCGCCGTTCGTGCCCAGCTGCTTGATCGCTTCCTGGCTGGCGGTGGGGAAGAGGATGTTGACCTGCTTGGCGCCCTCCAAGGTCGTCATGTCGACGTGACCGGTGAGCGTCTGCGGCTCGCCCAGCGCGACGAAGGCGATGGCGATGACGATCGAGAGCGGCGCCAGCACGTAGAGGCTGATCCGGGTCAGATCGACCCAGAAGTTGCCGAGACCTTCGCTGCGATGGGCGGCGAACGCGCGCGCGACCGCAGCCGCCATCGCGATGCCCGCCGCGGCCGAGAGGAAGTTGTGGCTGGTCAACCCCGCCATCTGCGAGAAGGCGCTCAGCGTGTTCTCCCCGCCGTAGAACTGCCAGTTGGTGTTGGTGACGAAGCTGATGGCGGTGTTGAACGCCAGCTCCGGAGTCATGCCTTTGAACCCCTGGGGGTCGAAGGGCAGGCGGTCCTGGAAGCGCAGGATGAGGTAGAGCACGGTGAAGCTGGCGGCCGAGAAGATCAGCATCGACGTCGCGTAGCCGAACCAGGTCTGGCGCCTGCTCGGATCGACGCCGAAGGTCCAGTAGAGGCCGCGCTCGACCGGCCGCAGAACCGGGTCGAGCCAGGTGCTCTGGCCCTGCCAGACGCGCGCCATGTAGGTCCCCAGCGGGATCGCCAGGGCGACCGTAATGGCGATGGCGACGATGATCTCGCCCCAGCCGCTAGCGTTCATCGCATTGATTTCCTGATTAGAACTTGTCGGGCCGCAACAGCGCCGCGACCATGTATCCGGCGACGAAAACGACCGCGGCGGCGTAGATCAGCTGCACGATCACTGCGAGATTCCCCGCAAGGCGACGGCGTAGAGGACGAACACGCCGAGGATGGCGATCCCGCCCACGATGTAGATGACGTCGAGCACCGCGAAGCTCCTGGCTTGGGAGCCGGCGTATATCGCCGAGTGGCATCAAGGGTCGGCGCCCAAGGCGGAGCGCGGCCGTAAAGCCGGCGTAAACGCCTCGACGTCGCTTCGTCGGCCGGCCGCGCCTAAACTACCGTCATGGTGGTGCGGGCGGGCGAGCAGCCGTTCGATTTCGGTGACTGGCGGGTCGATCCGACCCGCGGCCTGCTGACGGCCAAGGCCGGCCTCGAAGTGCGGCTCGAACCGCAGCTGGTCGATCTGCTTGTGCTGTTCGCCGGATCCGGCGGGCGGGTGCTCGGCAAGGACGAGATCGTGCAGGCTGTGTGGGGCGGCCGCGCGATCGGGGACGACACGCTGGCGGCGGCAATCAGCCGCCTGCGTCGCGCGCTGGGCGAAACGCACAGGCGGAGATACATCGAAACGATTCCGAAGCGCGGCTACCGCTGCGCCGTCCTTCCCGCCGATACAGGTCAGGCCGCCCCAACTGGAGCCGCGCCACTGCTCCGCCCCAGGAGCGAGGCGAAGTCGCTAGCCGAGCGCGGTTGGAGCGCGCTCGCGACGCCGCTCGCTCCCAACCTTGCCCAGGCGCGCGCTTACTTCGAAGCGGCGGTCAGGGCCGACCCGGCCTGGGGCCCCGCGCACCGCGGCCTCGCTGAGTGCCTGATCGTCCAGCACCTGGCGGGCCTGGGCCCCGGGCTGCTGTCGGCCGCGAAGGTCGCGGCCGGCGCGGCCGTCGGTCTCGATCCGAGCTCGGCGGAGGCATGGTCGACCTTCGGTCTCGCGATCCTGTTCGCGGACCGAGATTTCCAGGCGGCGGACGAAGCGCTCCGCCGGGCCGTGGCGCTCGACATCGGCCTCGCCGTCGCGCATCGCCATCGGGCGACGGCATTCGGCAGCGTCGGGCGCTTCGTCGAGGCCGAGCGCGAGGGGCGTAAGGCGATCGAACTCGACCCCTATGCGCTGGAGCTGCGGGGCGCGCTGTTGCAGACCTTGTTGTCGGCGAGACGATACGGCCACGCCGCAGCGGAGGCGAACGCCATGCTGGCGCTCTCGCCGCAGTCGAGCGACGCCTGGTACCAGCGGGGCTGGGCGCTGGCGTTTGGCGGCGACGAAGCGGAAGGGCTGGACGCCCTGCTCAAGGGCCTGGCGCTTTGGGGCGCCGACGCCGAGCGCATCGCAGCGCTGCGCGCCGCATTCGCCTCCGCAGGCTTCGCTGCGGTCTGCCGGGCGGGCGCCGACCTGTTCGAGGCGCAGGCGCTCATGCTGCCCAGGCGGCCCATGGACGTGGCGATGCTGAGAGCTCTGGGCGGGCAGGCGGACCTGGCCTTCGCGGCGCTGGACGAAGCCGCCGAGCGCGACGACATCACCCTCATCTTCCTGCCGTGGCTGCCGCACTTCGACCCCATAAGGGCCGACCCGCGCCATGCGCGGCTGGTGCAGCGCCTGCGTCTCGTCCGCTAGCTTTTCCCAAGCTTTCGCCAAGCCGCCGGCAAACACTTCGGCGGCCGCAAGCCTCACCGTGCACGCATCGTTGGTCGATCGGAAGCGGTGGCATGAAAGAGCTGATCAGTCGGGCAGGCGCGTTTGCGCTGGCGGCCGTGGCCGGGATCGGCATCACGATTCTGGGCGAGGGCGTTTGGGGCGCGCTCGCAGTCGTCAACGTGCGGACCAGCCCGCAGATTCCGTGGTCGGTCGGCGTGATGGCCGCGCTGCTGGCCGTTCTCATCGCCTACCTCGGCGGGTCGGGCTGGCCGCGATCGAACGCGGCCGAGCGGCGACGGCTGCTCCGCTGGAATCCGGTCAAGCCGAGCGCCTTTCGTTGGGCCATCTTGGCGGGCTTGCTCGCGCTCGCCGCGCTGGGCGGCGCGTGGATCGCGCTCTCGGATGTCGTCCACATTCCTGCAGGCGCTACGCCCAGCCTGCGCGGCGTGCCGCTGTGGTCCCAGGTCGCCCTCGTAATCATGGGCTCCCTCGCCGCACCGCTCACCGAGGAGGCAGCCTTCCGGGGCTACGCGATGGGCATCCTCGAGCGCGGGTGGAAGAGCCCCTGGGCGGCGCTCATCGTCTCGTCGGCGCTGTTCGCGGGCATGCATTACACGCAGGGGATCGATGCGACGAAGCTCAGCCTGTACTTCACCGTCGGGCTGATCCTCGGCGGCGTCGCGCTGCTCACGAACTCGCTCTATCCGGCGATGATCGTGCACGGCCTGGGTGACGTCATGGGCTTCACGCTGCTCTGGCCGCACGACGCGCCCCACACGCTGGTCACGCAAGGCGGCCGCGACCCCTTGTTTGTCCCCGCCGTTGCGACGCTTGCGATCTGCCTGCCGGCCAGCCTCGTCGCGTTCGCGCGGTTGGCTCGCATGACCCGT
>DATGIN010000205.1:0-3095 GCA_035295705.1 Caulobacteraceae bacterium | reverse complement strand
GACCTTCATCGACAGGCGCACCTTGCCGCGGTCGTCGAAGCCCAGCAGCTTCACCTTCACGATCTGGCCTTCCTGCAGGACGTCGGACGGCTTGGCCACCCGCTCCTTGGCGATCTGGCTCACGTGCACGAGGCCGTCCTTGGCGCCGAAGAAGTTCACGAAGGCGCCGAAGTCGACCAGCTTGACCACCTTGCCGTCGTAGATCTGGCCAACCTCGGGTTCGGAGGTGATCGACTTGATCCAGTCGACCGCCGCCTTGATCTTCGCCTGGTCGGAGGCGGCGACCTTCACGACGCCGTCGTCGTTGATGTCGACCTTGGCGCCGGTGGTGGCGACGATCTCGCGGATCACCTTGCCGCCGGTGCCGATCACCTCCCGAATCTTGTCGGTCGGGATGGTGATGGTCTCGATCTTCGGGGCGTAGACGGACAGCTCTTCCCGCGCCGAGGTGATGGCCTTGGCCATTTCGCCCAGGATGTGGATGCGCCCGTCGTGCGCCTGCTGCAGCGCCTTCTTCATGATCTCCTCGGTGATGCCGGGGATCTTGATGTCCATCTGCAGCGAGGTGACGCCTTCGGCGGTGCCGGCGACCTTGAAGTCCATGTCGCCCAGGTGATCCTCATCGCCCAGGATGTCCGAGAGCACGACGTAGCCGTCCGGCTCCAGGATCAGGCCCATGGCGATCCCGGCGACGGGCTTGGCCAGCGGCACGGAGGCGTCCATCAACGCCAGCGAGGAGCCGCAGACCGTCGCCATCGATGACGAGCCGTTCGACTCGGTGATCTCGGAGACGAGGCGGATCGTGTAGGGGAACGCCTCCTTCGAAGGCAGCACCGGCCGGATCGCCCGCCACGCCAGCTTGCCGTGCCCGATCTCGCGACGGCCGGGCGCGTTCATGCGGCCCGTCTCGCCCACGCTGTAGGGTGGGAAGTTGTAGTGCAGCAGGAAGCTTTCCTTGTAGGTGCCCTCGAGCGCGTCGATGAACTGCTCGTCGTCGCCGGTGCCGAGCGTGGCCACGACCAGCGCCTGCGTCTCGCCACGGGTGAAGAGGGCCGAGCCGTGCGCGCGCGGCAAAACGCCGACTTCGCACATGATCGGCCGCACCGTTGCGACGTCGCGGCCGTCGATGCGCTGGCCGGTCTTCAGGACGTCGCGTCTCAGAACGACCGCCTCGCATTCCTTGAACGCCGCGCCGAACTTGGCCGAGTCGTGGCCGTTCGGGTTGGCGTCGGACTGCACCAGCAGTTCGGCCGCCTTGGCCTTGGCGGCCGACAGGACGGCATGCCGCTCCATCTTGCCGGTCAGCTTGTAGGCCGCCTTCAGATCGTCGCCGACGGCCTTGGTGATCTGCTCGATCAGGTGGCCGAGGTCTTCGCCCTCGAAGTCCCACGGCTCCTTCGCCGCGTGCTCGGCAAGCTCGATGATCGCCTCGATGACCGGCTGGAAGCTGCGGTGGGCGAACATCACGCCGCCCAGCACTTCGTCCTCGGTCAGCTCCTTGATCTCGGACTCGACCATCATCACCGCGTCGTGGGTGCCGGCGACGACCAGGTCCATGCGGTTGTCTTCGCCCATCTGGTCGAGCGTGGGATTCAGCACGTACTGGCCGTCGATGAAGCCGACGCGCGCGGCCGCGATCGGGCCCATGAACGGCACGCCGGACAGCGTCAGCGCCGCCGATGTCGCGACCATGGCGACGATGTCGGGATCGTTCTCCATGTCGTGGGCGAGCACGGTGACGATCACTTGCGTCTCGTGCTTGAAGCCCTTGACGAACAGCGGACGGATCGGCCGGTCGATAAGGCGGGAGACCAGCGTCTCCTTCTCGGACGGCCGGCCTTCGCGCTTGAAGAAGCCGCCGGGAATCTTGCCGGCCGCGAAGGTCTTCTCCTGGTAGTTCACGGTCAGCGGGAAGAAGTCGAGGCCGGGCCTCGGCGACTTCTCGGCAACGACGGTCGCCAGCACCACGGTCTCTCCGTAGGTGGCCAGCACCGCGCCATCGGCCTGACGGGCGACGCGCCCGGTCTCGAGCGTCAGCTTGCGCCCGCCCCAGTCGATGGATTTGCGCTTGATATCGAACATGTTGGTTTGTTGCTTTCTCTAAAGCCCCAGGACGCATTTCCTTGGGGCGCGGACAGGGGTGGATCGGCTCTTTCTTTCGCGGACCCTTACGTCCTCATCCTTCTCGACGGGTCGCTATGAGGACTTCTTTTCGTCAGCCCTCGGCGTAACGGCAGGGGCGTTCCCCGTGCCCTCCGATCGCCGCCGACCCGTCTCGGCGGCAAGCGAATCTCTATTATCCGCCCATTCAGTTGGGGCGGGAACACTAGCGGCGTAAGCCCAGCGTCTCGATCAGGGCCTGATAGCGCCCGCTGTCGGACACGCGCAGGTGGTCGAGCAGGCGCCGCCGTTGCGACACGAGCTTGAGCAGCCCCCGCCGCGAGTGGTTGTCCTTCTTGTGAGTCTTGAAGTGCTCGGTGAGGTTGGCGATGCGCTCCGAGAGGATCGCCACCTGCACCTCCGCCGAGCCGGTGTCGGCCTCGCCGCGGGCGTGGGTCTTGATGAGTTCAGCCTTGCGTTCGGCCGTGATCGACATCGGGCGTTCTCCGCTCAGAGATGGAACACGCGCACCGGATTGAGCCGTCCCGCACGCATCTCGCAGAGCGCCACGATCCTCTCTCCCTCGAATGCGGCGACGACGCGCGAGCCCTGATTGAGCCTCGCCTTCATCGCCTCCACCTGCCGGGGAAGAAGGACGATCGATCGTCCCTGCGTAAGCCTGAAGGCGTCTTCGGTGGTCACGGCCAGCGCCGGGATGTCGTCCAGCGCGGTCTCGACCGGAAGCAGGGCCTCCAGGCGGCCGGCGCTATCGCACAGATCTTCCAGCTTTTCCAGGCTTATCGCCCGATCCTCGGTGAGCGGGCCGACGGCGGTTCGCCGCAGCGCGCTGACGTGGCCGCAGGCGCCCAGCCGCTCCGCCAGGTCGCGCACCAGGGCGCGGACATAGGCGCCCTTGCCGCAGGCGAGCTCGATCTCGACGTGGTCGGCGTCCGGCTGGGCGACGACGCGGGCGCTGTGGATGGTCACCGGCCGCG
>DATGIN010000204.1:0-27510 GCA_035295705.1 Caulobacteraceae bacterium | reverse complement strand
CTGACCTCGCCGAAGAACCTGAGGGTGATGTGGAGACTCTCGAGCGGGCGCCAGCGCGCGCCGGGCAGCCCGTGCTGGCGCTGGGCGAGCATTTGACCGACCTCGGGGGGAATCGATAGCGCGGCGAAGAGGCGGATCATGGCCCGGAACCCTTACGAACAGGGGGCGCCGGCAAGGCCGGTTTCCCTTGTCCGCCCTTGCGGGCGAGCGCATGCTCGCCGATATCAAGGCCGGCGCCCGTAACGGGCGCCTCGCAATAAGGAACTGCACTCTATGAGCGACTTCAACCGCGGTTATCCGCGCCCCGCGCAAGCGGGCGCCGCCGACATGGCGGTCGACGCGGGCCTGCGCGCGTTCATGCTCGGCGTATACAACAAGGTGGGCCTGGGCTTGGTGATCTCGGCCGCGCTCGCCTACCTGACCTCCAGCGTGCCGGCCGCACGCGACCTTCTGTTCCAGCAGGTGATGACGGCCCACGGCATGGCAGTCACCTACACCCTGCTCGGCTGGATCGTGGCGATCGCGCCCTTGCCGATCCTGTTGTTCGCCTCTTTCTCGCGGCGGCAGAGTCCGGCGACCAGCGGGCTGGTCTACTGGCTGGTCGTGGCCCTGTTCGGAGCCTCGCTGGGCGTCTGGGCGTTGCTCTACACGGGCGCGTCGATCTTCATGACCTTCCTGATCACGGCCGCCGCCTTCGGCGGGCTGAGCCTGGTCGGCTACACGACCAAGCGCGACCTGTCCGGCTTCGGTAGCTTCCTGATCGTCGGCCTGATCGGCCTGATCATCGCCTCGCTGGTCAACATGTTCCTGGCCCTGCCGGGCCTCTACTTCGCGATCAACGTCGTCGGCGTCCTGATCTTCGCCGGCCTGATCGCGTTCGACACGCAGCGGCTGAAGCTGACCTACTACCAGCTGGGCGGCAACGAGGCGGCGCTTGGCGTGGCGACCAACTACGGCGCGCTCAGCCTCTACCTCGACTTCCTGAACCTCTTCCTCTTCCTGCTGCGCCTGATGGGCCAGCGGCGCTAGCGGCAACAGCCCGCATTCGGCCGGCCCCGGCGGGCGACCGCCGGGGCTTTTGCTTGCTATGAGGCGGGCTATGCAAGGGATCGAGCTTTCCCGGCGCTTCTATGTGGACCTCGTGCGCCCGTGGCTGGCGGCGACGGCGCCCGGACTGCCGCACGCCGCCGCCTTGCTGGGCTACGGCTCGGAGCTGCTGGGCTTCGACGATCCAATGTCGCAGGACCACAACTGGGGCCCGCGCGCGCAGCTGTTCGTGGATCAGGCGACCTTCGATACGCGCGCCGACGCATTGGTCGCCGCCTCCGTGGACGCGATGCCCGCGACATTTCTCGGCCATCCGATCGGCATGGCCAACCGTCCGCATCCGCCGCCGCACAGCGCGGGCGCACGCGGCGACATCCGCCACGGCTTGGAGGTCTGGACCCTGGAGCGCGCGCTCGGCTTCTGGACCGGCCTTGCGCCCGACGAGCCGCGCGACAACCTGGCCTGGCTGGGGCTGGCCGAGCAGCGCCTGATCGCGTTTACGGCCGGGGCGGTCTTCCACGACGACGACGGGCGCCTCAGCGCCGCGCGCCGGCGCCTCGCTCGATTCCCGCGCGATGTGCGGCTCTATAAGCTGGCCGGCCAGTGGCGGCGGCTCGCCGAAGAGCAGCCGTTCGTAGGCCGCGCGGGCCTGGTCGGAGACGAGCGCGGCTCGCGCTTGATCGCGGCCAGGTTGGTGCGCGACTTGATGCGTCTCGCCTTTCTGATCGAGGACCGCTACGCGCCCTACTCGAAGTGGTTCGGGACCGCCTTCGCGGCCCTTCCGAGCGGCGGCGAGATCGGCCCGAAGCTCGATGCGGTGCTCGACGCGTCGGACTGGCGCGCCCGCGACCGGGCGCTGGCGGAGGCCGCGTTCGCCGTTGGCGTGGTGCAGCTGGCCCGCGGCGTCCCGGGCGCGATCGCGCCGCGCCTTCAACCCTTCCACGGGCGGCCGTTCACGGTGGTCAACAGCGAAGAGATGATCGCGGCGCTCATCGCGGCGATCGAGGACCCTGCGCTCAAACGGTTGCCGGTCATCGGAGGCCTCGACCAGGTGACCGGCGCGACCCCGGTGATCGAAGCGCCGGCCAGGGCGCGGCGCGCGATGGCCGCGCTACTTGACGACCCGGAGCCTGGAGCGGTCGAAGAACCGTAGCACGACGTCGAGGTCGTGGCCGCGCCTGAGGGTGTGGCCGGCTTGCCCCAGGACCGCCCACTGCCCCTGTCGCCGCGCGAGCGCCGGGCGTTTTTCGATGCGGTAGGCGGGCGCTTCCGAAGCGCGGCGATAGACTGAGAACACAGCGGCGTCTGCGAGCCCGTCGATCGCGTAGTCGCGCCATTCGCCCGCCGCGACCTTCATTCCGTAAAGCCCGAGCAGCCGATCCAGCTCGCGGCGCTCAAAAAAGACCCGGGGGAAGACCCGGGTCTCGCGATCGATATCCAGACTCATCGGGCGCATACTTAAGCGGCGGCAGCGGCGGCGGCCAGTCCACGTCTTTCAAAGCGCGCGCCACGAAATGACCTTATTTCGGACGCCGACGCGCCCGCTTGCGCCGCCAACCTCGCCTTGTCGATTGTTGCGCCTCGGGCGTTCCGGATTCTGAACAGCCCCCCAGCCCCCCGGATCCTGGGCCGGCGGTCGACACGAATAAGAAACAGAAGCCCGCGCGTCCAACATGCCCCCCTCCGGCCGCGCGGGCTATTCTTTTGCCCTCATTCCGGCATGCGAAGGTCCGCCGCTCGTCACACGCGCGCGATGGAGAACACGCGTCCGTTGTGCAGGCCCTGGACGATCACGACCGTGTCCAGGTCGCGCCCACGGGCGGGCGGGACGCGGAACGTCTCGATCCGCCCGCGCCACACGCCGAGCCTGACGAGCTCGCGCACGACGTTGTGCTCGACGATGGTCCGCCCGCGGTTGTCCCCGGCCAGAACCTTCACCGACTGGTCGCCGGGCTGGTAGCGCACAAGCCACACCGCCGCGCCGCCGGCGGGCGCCTGGCCGGAGACGCGCACGCGGCTCGGGCGGACGAGAACGCGCGGCGCCGTGACGGGCGCGCGGCCCGCCTCGCGCACCAGCGCGTCGATCTTGTCCCGATCGACCGCGGCCGCCTGCAGGCGCCCGTCGACGACCACCTGCGGCGTGTAGACGTCGCGAAGCGCGAGCGCGCGCATGTAGAGTCGCTGGCGCTCGCTGAACTCCGGCTTGGCCAAGGTGTCGCGCCAGCCGAGATAGTCCCAGTAGTCAACCGGGAAGGTCAGCGCGAGGACGTGCGGCCGCTGATCGAGCGCGCTGATCAGAGCGCCGGAGTTGACGCAGGAGGAGCACCCCTGGCTGGTGAACAGCTCGACCAGGACGGTCGCGTGCGGAGGCGCCGCGGCGAACAGCCGCCCTGCCGCCGCCAGCGCGAGACTGAACAGAACAGCAAGCGCAGCCTTTCGCATCTGGCTTCAATAAAGCGGCTTTTCCGGGCCGACGCGCCTCACGAGGCTGTGAGACCTCAAGCGGCCGCCGCGGCCCGGAGCCAGGCCGTCACGCCGGCTGCGCCTCGCGGGCGAGGTTGCGCAGAACGTAGTTCAACACCCCGCCGGCGCGGAAATAGTCGAGCTCGGTCGGCGTATCGATGCGGCAGATGACCGGGAAGCGGGCGATACGCCCATCTGACGGGCGGTAGACCTCGACCGTCAGCGTGCGCCCGGGACTGAGCTCGGCAAGCCCGCGGATGGTGACGATTTCTTCGCCGGTCAGGTTCAGCTTCTTCCAGCCCTCGACCTTGAACTGCAGCGGCAGGACGCCCATGCCGACCAGGTTCGAGCGGTGGATGCGCTCGAAGGTTTCCGCGACCACGGCGCGGATACCCAGAAGCTTCGTGCCCTTGGCCGCCCAGTCGCGCGACGAGCCCGTGCCGTATTCCTTGCCGGCGAACACCACCATCGGATGCGCTTCCGACTGGTAGCGCATGGCCGCATCGTAGATCGACATGACCGCCCCGGACGGGAAATGGCGGGTCATGCCGCCCTCAATGTCGGGCGTGACGCGGTTGCGGATGCGGATGTTGGCGAAGGTGCCCCGCATCATCACCTCGTGGTTCCCACGCCGCGCGCCGTACGAGTTGAACTCGGCCTGCGGGATCTGGCGCTCCTGCAGGTAGATGCCCGCCGGCGAGGACGCGCGGATCGAGCCGGCCGGCGAGATGTGGTCGGTGGTGATCGAGTCGCCGAAAATCGCCAGAATGCGCGCCTCGACGATGTCGGAGACCGGTTCGGGCGTCATCGTCATGCCGTCGAAGTAGGGCGGGTTCTGCACGTAGGTCGATCCGACGTCCCAGCCGTAGGTCTTGCCGCCGGCGATCTTGATGTCGCGCCAGGCCTTGTCGCCCTTGAAGACGTCGCCGTAGCGCTTGGCGAACATCTCGGACGAAACCGCCTTGCGCTGGATGTCCGCGATTTCCTTCGACGTAGGCCAGATGTCGCGCAGGTAGACGGGCTTCCCGTCCTTGCCTTCGCCCAGCGGCTCGTTGACGAGGTCGACCTTCATCGAGCCAGCCAGGGCGTAGGCGACGACGAGCGGCGGCGACGCCAGGTAGTTGGCGCGCGTGTCCGGGTTTACGCGGCCTTCGAAGTTGCGGTTCCCCGAGAGCACGCTGACGGCGACCAGGTCGCCGGCCGCGACCGCGTCAGACACGGCCGGCGCAAGCGGCCCCGAATTGCCGATGCAGGTGGTGCAGCCGTAGCCCACGAGGTTGAAGCCGAGCGCGTCGAGAGACTTCTGCAGGCCCGCCTTGGCGAGATAGTCGGTCACCACCTGCGAGCCGGGCGCGAGCGAGGTCTTCACCCAGGGTTTGACGCCAAGCCCTTTGTCGATCGCCTTCTTCGCCACCAGCCCGGCGGCGATGAGGACGCTGGGGTTCGAGGTGTTGGTGCAGGAGGTGATCGCGGCGATGACGACGTCCCCGTCGCCGAGGTCGTAGGACTCGCCGCTGACCGGCGTGCGCCCGGCGCCGCCCGCCTTGGCGAACTCTGCGCCGAGCGACGCCTCGAACGCCTGCGCCGCCTCGGCGAGGGCCACGCGATCTTGCGGCCGCTTGGGCCCGGCGAGCGACGGCGTGACCTGGCCAAGGTCGAGCTCGAGCGTGTCCGTGAACTCCGGGTCCGGCGCTCCCGGCTCGTGCCAGAGCCCCTGCGCCTTGGCGTAGGCTTCGACCAGCGCGACCCGCTCGGGCGTGCGCCCGGTTTCCTTCAGGTACTCGATCGTCGCCTGGCCGACCGGGAAGTAGCCGCAGGTTGCGCCGTACTCCGGCGCCATGTTGGCGATGGTCGCCCGATCCTCGATGGTGAGCTGCGCGAGCCCCGGCCCGAAGAACTCCACGAACTTGCCGACCACGCCTTTCCTGCGCAGCATCTGGGTGACGGTGAGCACGAGGTCCGTGGCGGTTGCGCCGTCGGGCAGCGCGCCGTCGAAACGGAAGCCGATCACCTCGGGAACCAGCATCGGCAGCGGCTGGCCGAGCATCGCCGCCTCGGCCTCGATGCCGCCCACGCCCCAGCCCAGCACCGAAAGGCCGTTGACCATGGTGGTGTGGCTGTCGGTGCCCACGAGCGTGTCGGGATAGGCGAGCACGAGGTCGCCCTCCGGCGCGCTCCAGATGGTTTGCGCCAGGTACTCGAGGTTGACCTGGTGGCAGATGCCGGTGCCAGGCGGGACGACGCGGAAGTTGTCGAACGCGCCGGAGCCCCAGCGCAGGAAGCGATAGCGCTCGAGATTGCGCTCGTACTCGCGCTCCACGTTCTCGGCGAACGCTTTCGGCGTGCCGAAGTGGTCGACCGTCACCGAGTGGTCGATGATCAGGTCGACTGGGTTGAGCGGATTGATCTTCTCCGGGTCGGCGCCGAGTCTGGTCATGGCGTCGCGCATCGCTGCGAGGTCGACCACCGCCGGCACGCCGGTGAAGTCCTGCATGAGCACGCGGGCGGGGCTGAAGCTGATCTCGTGCTGGACGGCGCCCTTGTTCCTGATCCAGGCGGCGAGCGCTTTGAGGTCTTCAGGGCCGGTGGTGCGGCCGTTCTCATTCCTTAAGAGGTTCTCCAGCAGAACCTTCATGGACGCCGGAAGCCGCGAGATGTCGGAAAGCCCCGCTTCCTCGGCGGCGGCAAGGCTGTAGTAAGCATAGGTCTTCTCACCCACCACGAGGTCGCGGCGGGTGTGCAAGCTGTCGTTCGATGGCATGAAAGGACGCCTTTCTCTGTTCAGGGCCGCCCGAACACCGGTCGTGGGATCGCGCGCATTGAAGGCAGGACACACAGCGTTCTGCCTCGCGCGGCGTGAGCCCCTCGCGGCCGCGCCCCTCTTAGCCCCCCGCGTCCGCCGCGTCCACGAACGCCCCCTCGCATGATCAGATCGGTCTCGCTCGAGGGGCTGACGCTCATGCGCGGCGACAGGGTGCTGGTCGACGGCTTCGACCTGAACGTGGCCGCGGGCGAGGCCGTTGTCCTGACCGGGCCGAACGGCGCCGGCAAGACGAGCCTCCTGCGCGCCGTCGCCGGTCTCATCCGTCCGGTCGCGGGACGGATCGCCATCGCGAGCGACGCGGGCGGGCCGATCGAGGACGCCATCGCCAGCGACGCCCACCTGGTCGGGCACCAGGACGGGCTCAAGAGCGCGCGCGTTGCCTGGGACGAGGTCCTGTTCCAGGTCCTCTGGAGCGGCGGGTCGGCGGGCTCGGCAAAGACGGCTTGCGAGCAGCTGGGGTTGAGCGGGATCCTGGCGCTGACGGTCCGCAAGCTCTCCGCCGGCCAGCGCCGACGCCTCGCGCTCGTCCGCCTCGTCGCCAGCCCGCGGTCGCTCTGGCTCCTCGACGAGCCTTTGGCGCCGCTCGACCGTGCGCAACGCGCAGGCTTCGGCGCGCTCATGCAAGCGCACCTCGCGCGCGGCGGCCTGATCCTGGCGGCGGCGCACGACCCGCTTCCGGTCGAGAGCCGCGCCGTCGAGCTGGCCGCATGAACCCGTTTATCGCCATCCTCAGGCGCGAGCTCGCGGTGAGCTGGGCCGGCGGCGGCGGGCCGCTGGTGGCGATAGGCTTCTTCATCGCCCTGACCAGCCTCGCGCCGCTGGCCCTTGGCGGCGATCCGGTGCGGCTGGCGGAGGCCGCGCCAGGCATCGCCTGGCTGGTGCTGGCGTTGGCGTCGCTGATCTCGCTCGAGCGGATGTTCGAACGTGACTTCGAGGACGGCGCGCTCGACCTGATCGCGCTCGGGCCGGCGCCGCTCGAGCTTGCCGCCTTCGTCAAGGCGATCGCGCAGTGGGCCACAACCCAGGCCCCGCTGGCGTTGGTCGCGCCGCTGCTCATGGTCGCGCTGGGCGCGCCCTGGCGGCTTGCGCCGGTGGCGTTGGCTGCGGCGCTCGCCGGCGGGTTCGGCTTTGCGTTCCTTGGCGGCGTCGGCGCGGCGCTCAGCCTCGGGAGCCGGCGCGGCGGGGTCCTGATCGCTCTGCTCGTCTTGCCGCTGTTCACGCCGCCGGTGATCTTCGGGGCGGGTGCGATCGAAGCGTTCGCGGCCCACCTGGACTGGCGGACGCCGCTTCTGCTGCTCGCCGCCTATGCGCTCGCCGCGGCGGCGCTCTGCCCGTTCGCGATGGCGGCGGCGGCGCGGAACGCGTTATCGTAGCAGGCGCAATGTTTCCCGCCCTGGCCAATCCCGCCCGCTTCATGGCGTTCTCGCGCTGGGCGGCGCCGCTCCTGGGCGTCATCGCGATCGGCCTGCTGGCGATCGGGCTTGCGCTCGATTTCCGCGCGCCGCCCGACTATCAGCAGGGCTACGCCGTGCACATCATGTTCATCCACGTCCCGGCGGCCTGGATGAGCCTCGTCGTCTATGCCTGCCTCGGCGGCGCCAGCTTCATAAGCCTCGTCTTCCGCCACCCGCTCGCACAGGCCGCCGCGCGCGCGGCGGCGCCGCTCGGTGCGGGCGTGACGCTGCTCGCGCTCGTGACCGGCTCGCTGTGGGGCAAGACCACCTGGGGCGCTTGGTGGGTATGGGGCGATCCGCGGCTGACCTCGGTCCTGGTCCTCTTCCTTTTCTACCTCGGTTACCTCGCGCTGGACGCGTCCATAGACGACGAGGCGCGCGCCGCCCCCGCGACCTCGATCCTCGCCCTGGTCGGGCTGGTCAACCTGCCGATCGTGCATTTCTCGGTGACCTGGTGGCGGAGCCTGCACCAGGCGTCCTCGGTGTTCCGCGCGGACGGCCCGTCGATGCCGGCGATCTACCTGGCGCCGCTCCTGACCATGGCGCTCGCTTACATGGCTGGGTTCGGCGCGCTCTGGCTGGTGCGAATCCGGGCCGAAGTGTGGCGCCGGCGCGCCCAGGTCCGCGCCGTGCGCGCCGCGGGATGAGCGCGATGTTCGACTTCGACGCCGGCCGCTACGGCGCCTACGTCTGGCCGGCCTACGCCGCGACGGCGATCGTGATCGCCTTCCTGGTGATCGACAGCCTGTGGCGGGCGCGCCGCTGGAAGCGCGCCGCCGAGGGCGGGGAGAGGGCCCCGTGAACCGGTGGGCGGCGCTCGCACCCCTAGCGGCGCTCGGCGCGCTCGGCGCGCTCTTCGCCGGCTTCGCGCTTCGCCACAATCCGCACTACGAGCCGGCGGCGCTGGTCGGCCAGCCGATGCCGGACGAGTCGCTGGTCCCGCTTTCCGGCGGCGGCCCGGTCGCGCTGAAGGCCGCAGCGCCGCCCGGCACGCTGATCAACTTCTTCGCCTACTGGTGCGCGCCCTGCCAGGAGGAGCAGCCCGTGCTGATGGCGCTGAAGGCCGAGGGCGTTCGCGTGGTGGGCATCGTATCGCCCTGGCGGTTCAACGCCGACGCCACCCGCGCCATGCTCGCCCGCACCGGCGATCCATACGCGGAAACGCTGGTCGATCGGGATGGCCGCGCCGGCCTCGACTTCGGCCTCTCCGGCGTGCCGGAGACCTACGTGGTCGGCGCCGACGGGCGGATCGCCGCCAAGGTGGCGCTGCCGCTGACGCCGCAGAGCGCGGAGGCGCTCATCGAGCGCGGCGGCGCCAGGCGTTAAGCCCGCGTTAACCATAAGTTGGCGCTAGCTGGCGCATGGCGCTCGCTCCCGCTTCCAGCCCGTCGTCGCCGGTTGCGCGGCCGCTCGCGAACCCGCGCACCGCCGCCCAGCGCGCATTTTTCGAGGCGGCGCTTGGCCGCAGCGGGGCCGCCCAGGGGGTGGCTGAGTCCGCACCGAAGCCCGCGCCGCGGGCTGCGGCGGCGCGGCCAATCGAGCCGAGCGGGCCGCCGGACCGCAACTTGCGGCCGGGCTCGATCGTGAACATCCGGGTCTAGCGAGAGCGGCGCGGTTTACGCCGCCGGAGCGCGGCTCTTCTTCGCCTTCTTCTTCTTGGCGGCCTTGTCCGACTTGACCGCCTTTGCCTTCCCGGGCTTTGGCGCAGCCGCCACCTCGACCGGTTTTGCGCTCTTGGCCGGCCGCGCGCCTTTGGCGGATTTTGCGGCCTTTGCCGGTTTCACCGCCTTCACGGCTTTTGCCGCCCTGGCCGGCTTAGCCTTCTTCTTCTTTTTCTGTTTCGTCGCCGCTTCTTCCGCCGCGCCCATGCTTTCCGCCACCCGGCCCATGTCGCGCAGGACGCTGAGGAACGCGTCGCGCTTGCGTGTGGGCAACAGCTTCAGGATGCGCGCATCGGCAGCGGCCACCTTGGGCCTGGCGGTGTCCAGCGCCGAGCGGCCGGGCTCGGTAAGCCGAACGGTGTTGGCGCGGGCATCGGCGGTGGAACGCTGGCGGGCAAGCAGGCCCTTGCCGATCATGCGCGCCACGAGGTCGGCGAGCGTGGAGCGGTCGATCCCGGTCGAGCGCACCAGGTCGGTCTGGGTCAGGCCTTCCTGCGCCGCGACCGCGGCCAGGACGGCATACTGGCGCTGGGTGACGGCGGCGGGTCCGGTCTCTTCGGCGTAGATATCGAGGGCAAGCTGCAACGCGCGATGCAAGAGGTGGCTCGGCGACCGATCAAGCGCCCTGCCGGCGTCAATCTTCTTGCCGGCTTTCTTGCCTCCCGGCCTTGTTTTCGGCTTCGCCATTACCCCGTTCCACGCTGAACCCTTCGTTTTATCTTAGCGCGGCTGTACGTCGGTTTGAAGACATACCATCCGTACACGCTGCAAGCGGAGGCGGCGCGGCGTCAGTCGGTCGGCGGAGGCGGCATCGCCTCCGTCCGCAGATGGCGCATCATGAAAGGGATTTGCGTGGCCGAGAACAGCACGACGCACACCCACTGACCGATCGTGTGGAACTGCACCCAAACCGAGTCTGACTGCGTGCGCCAGACCGCTTCGTTCAGCGCGGCCATCGCCGCGAAGTAGATCGCGTAGCGGATGGCGAGCGCGCGCCAGGCCGCCTCGGGCAGGGCCAGCGCCTCTCCCAGAAGCCACTTCAAGAGGTTGCGCCTGAACGCCAGGCCCACGAGCAGCGCCGCGGCGAAGATCAGGTTCACCACCGTCGGCTTGATCTTGGTGAAGCGCGCGTCGTGCAGGCCGAGCGTCAGACCGCCGAACACCACGGCGAACAAGCCGGCGACCAGCGGCATCGGGGCCAGCCGCCGCTCGGCCAGCAGGCCGACCACGAGGGCGACCACCGAGCCGCCGATCAGCCAGGCGCTGGCCGCGACGAGATCAGGCTTCGCGGGCCCGCCCCAGGCGAGCGTCCATCCAAGCGCGCCCGCGTGCGGCTCGAACCGCAGGCGGAGGAAGTAGGCCAGTCCGAAGGTCGCGATGCCCCCATAGTCGACGACGAGCCGGATGACGCTGTGCGCGCGCTGACGCGACCTCGGCGCTGACTGCGGCGGGTTCACGCGTCGTCCAAGCCGACCAGCGAGCGGGAGAAGGCGCGGGCGTCGAACGGCTGCAGGTCGTCGATACCCTCGCCGACGCAGACGAGCTTGATCGGCGCGTCGGACGCCTGCGCCACCGGCACCAGGACGCCGCCGCGCGCCGTCCCGTCGAGCTTGGTCATGACGATGCCGGTGACGCCGGCGGTGTTGCCGAAGACGTTCTCCTGCGCGAGCGCGTTTCGCCCGACGGTCGCATCGAGCACGAGCAGCGTCTCGTGCGGCGCGTCCGGATCCACCTTTTTCAGCACCCGCACGATCTTCAAGAGCTCGTCCATCAGCCCCTGCTTGTTCTGCAGCCTGCCTGCCGTGTCGATGAGAACCACGTCGAAGCCTTCTTCCCGTGCACGCTGGGCCGCGTCGAACGCAAGGCCGGCCGCATCCGCGCCCGCCGGTCCCGACACGAAGGCCGCGTGCGCCCGGTCCGCCCACACCTTGAGCTGCTCGACGGCTGCGGCGCGGAACGTGTCGCCGGCCACGACCAGCACCCTGGCGCCGCGGCCGGTCAGGTCCGCGGCGATCTTGCCGAGCGTCGTGGTCTTGCCGGATCCGTTCACGCCGACGAAGAGGACGATGTAGGGCCTGGGCCCCTCGAGCGCGTCGAAGCGGCCCTCGCGCGAGATCAACTCGGCCGCGATCGCCTCGGCGAGCGCCTGTTTGATCTCGTCTTCGTCGCCCTCGCGGCCGAACCGTTGCGCGCCGAACCGCTCGGTGATGCGCCGGGCCGCCTGCGGGCCGAGGTCCGCCTCGATCAGCATGTCCTCGAGCTCGTCGAGCTTGGCCTGGTCCAGCGGCTTCTTCGTGAACGCGGAGACGATGTCGGTCGACATCTGCCGCGACGAGCGCGACAGGCCCTCCGTCAGCCTGCGGAACCAGCCCGGCTTGCGTGTCTCCGCGTCGCTCATGCGGGCTGGCGCATGCGGCAATGGCAGACGTAAGCGCATCCGAGCGGCCCGTCGACGGCAAAGCGCAGCGCGCCGCGCTGCCAGCCGCCGGAGTAGACCGCGCCGGTCACGCGAGCGTTCCGAGCGCGCGGACGCCGTCATGGCCGGCGATACGGAGCGGCGCGATCTCGCCCGGCGCGGCGTCGCCTGCGAAGGCGATTTCCGTGTAGTCGGGCGCCCGCGCCCTTCCTTTGCGCTCGACCAGGCCGTCGATCGTTCGCCCCACATGGCGGTCCAGATGACGTGCAAGCGCCGCCCCGCCCGCCTCGCGCAGCCGCTCGGCCCGCGCCTTGATCACGGCGCGGTCGACCTGTGGCATGCGTGCGGCGGGCGTCCCTGGACGCGGACTGAATGGGAAGACGTGCAGGTAGGCGAGGCCGGCCTCGTCGACCAGCGACAGGGTGCGCTCGAACATCGCCTCGGTTTCGGTCGGGAACCCGGCGATGAGATCGGCGCCGAACGCCGTATCCGGCCGCACGCGGCGCACCGATCCGATCAGCGCCAGGGCCTGCGCGCGGCTATGCCGACGCTTCATCCGCTTTAGGATCATGTCGTCGCCGGCCTGCAGGGAAAGGTGCAGGTGTGGGGCGAGACGGGGCTCCTGCGCGAACGCCTCGAGCAGCTCGGCGTCGAGCTCCGCCGCATCGATCGAGGAGAGCCGGAGCCTCGGCAACTCCGGGACCAGACGCAGGATTCGGCGCACGAGTCCGCCCAGGCCGGGCGCGCCGGGCAGGTCCGCGCCCCATGAGGTAAGGTCAACGCCGGTCAGCACGACCTCGGCGTGGCCCTCCGTGGCCAGACGGCGGACGGCCTCGACCACGACGCCGGCCGGCGCCGAGCGGGAGTTCCCGCGACCATAGGGTATCACGCAGAAGGTGCAGCGGTGGTCGCAGCCATTCTGCACCTCGACCTCTACGCGGGCGCGGGCGCGCGGCCCGTTCGCGACCAGCGGTGACGCTTCGTGGACGGAGAAGATGTCGGCGACGCTCACCCGGGCGGAACGATCGGCGGCGTAGGCGTCGGCGCGAAGCTTCTCGGCGTTGCCCAGCACGCGGTCGACCTCGGGCATGGCTGCGAATGCCTCCGGATCGATCTGCGCCGCACATCCGGTGACGATCAGCCGGGCCCCGGGCCGGTCGCGGCGAAGGCGGCGAATCGTCTGCCGCGCCTGGCGCACCGCCTCGCCGGTCACCGCGCAGGTGTTCACAACGACGGCGTCCTTAAGCCCGGCTTCCGCCGCGCGGGCGCCTATCACCTCCGACTCGTATGCGTTCAGGCGGCAGCCAAAGGTGATGACCTCGACCGCGCTCAAGGCAGCGTTCCGGTGAAGTCGATGGCGGTCGGGCCGGTCATGAGGACGTGCCCGTCGCTCTCGCGCCACTCGATGCGCAGCGGCCCGCCGAGCAGCTGCACCGTGGCCGTGCGATCGCAGAGGCGCCGCCGATGCGCCGCCACGAGGGCCGCGCAGGCGCCGGTGCCACACGCCTTCGTTTCGCCGACGCCCCGCTCCCAGACCCTGAGCGCGATCCGGTCCCGCGCCTGCACCTGCGCGAAGCCGACGTTCGTCCGCTCCGGGAAGAGCGGGTGATTTTCGATCAGCGGGCCGACCTCGCGGACCGATGCTGTTGCGAGATCGTCGACGAAGAAGACCACGTGCGGGTTGCCCATGCTGACGCAACCCGGCGTGTGCAACACCGGCGCATCGATGGGGCCGACCTGCAGTTCGACGCCCCTGGTGTCCATCGGTTCGGCCAGCGGGATGTCCTGCCAGCCCAAACGCGGCGCGCCCAGGTCGAGCGTGACGAGGTCGCCATCGGCGAGGCGGGCGTCGATCAGTCCGGCGGCGGTCTCGAAGCGGGCTTCGTCGCGGCCGGACGCGCGCATCAGGAGCCACGCCGCACAGCGGGCGCCGTTGCCGCAAGCCGCAACCTCGCCGCCGTCCGCGTTCCAGAACCTGACAAAGGCCTCAGCCCGCTCGGACGGTTCGATGGCGATCAGCTGGTCGCAGCCCACGCCGCTCTGGCGGTCGGCGATGGCGCGCACCTCGGCGGGAGCCGGCGCGAAGGCGCCTTCGCGCGCCTCGACCACGACGAAGTCGTTGCCGAGGCCGTTCATCTTCAGGAAGGGCCGGCCCATGGCGGCGGCATATAGGCCGCGGCCGGTGAAAAATCACCGTGCGGCGACGACGTTCGTCGGCCGCAGTCACTCGGACGTCAGGCGTCCTCGACGGCGCGGGCGGCGGCGTCGAGCGCCGCGGCGACGGCCTGTACCTGAGCTTCGGACAGCGGTCCGCGACCCAGCCGGTAGCGCAGGGCGGTGTTCAGGTTCTGCATGGCGCGCAGAATCTGCGGGGCGCTGCGGCCGCGATTGGCCGAGGCGACCTCGTCCATGCGCCCGAAGATGGACTCGACCGCCGCCTTCTGCTCATCGAGGTGCGCGGTTCCTTCGGCCGTAACAGCGTAGAGCTTCTTCGCGCCTTCGGCGTCGGGCTGTTGGCGCACATAGCCCATGTCCTCCAGCAGCGTGAGCGTCGGATAGACGACGCCTGGACTGGGCGCGTAGGCGCCTCCGACGGCCTCCTCGACCGCTTTGATCAGTTCGTAGCCGTGGCTGGGCTTGTCGGCGATCAGCTTGAGCAGAACAAGGCGCAGGTCCCCCTGCTCGAACACCCGCCTTGGCCGCATGCCATGCCGGCCACGCCGCTCAGCCCAGGCGCCAAAGGGGTGACGGGAGAAGCGTTGGTGATGATGATGAGATCGATGCATATTTGATCCTTATTAGATATATCGACGTATCAGATATATCGAAGTTGCATCGACCTTGCAAGAGGGCGCCGCTGGGCGATCGCAAATTGTGGTAATCTCCGGCCTTGCGAAATCCGGAGGCGCTCATGGCCGCCATCGTCCTCGCCGCCGCCCTGGCGCTCGCGCCATCCGCGCCTGCGGTCAGCCAGGCTCCTCCGGTCCCGGCCGGCGCCGAGCGTTGCAGGGCGCCTGCTACGCATGAGGCCGCCTCGGCTGGGCGCGCGGCCCCGCACCCGCTGAACCGCGAGCCGCTGGCGGGGCGCATGCATGCCGTGTTGCGCAAGATCGGCGGCTGCATGGTCGTCGACGTGGCCGCCTACCGGCAAGGCTCCGACGTATGGAAGTATCGCCTCGCCGGCCCCGCCGACGTCGCACCCAAGCCGGCGCGCGTCTCGCCCTAGACGACGGCGCGGAACGACTCGGCCAGCAGCCGCGCCTCGACGCCGCGGCTGGAGCCGTCGCGCCACGCGATCACGATATGACGGGTCGGATGCTCCGTCCCCAAACGCCGAATGGCGATCGGCGCCTCGGCCGCCAGCCCGGCCGCCACCGCCATGGCGGGCAGGAACGAGACGCCCAGGCCCGAGCCGACCATTTGCACGAGCGTCGGCAGCGAGGTTGCGGCCACGGCGCTCTCATCGGCCGCGCGCGGCGGGTCGAGGCGGCAGGCGGCAAGCGCGTGCTCGCGGAGGCAGTGCCCATCCTCGAGCAGGATGAGGTCGTGGTCCTTCAGCCGCTCGGGCGGCAGGGGATCGCAGGCGAGCAGCGGGTGATTGGCCGGCAACGCCGCCACCAGCTCGTCGTCGCCGACCGCCGCGGTCTCGAGGCCGGCGGTGTCGTAGGGAAGCGCGATCAGTGCGGCGTCCAGCGCGCCCGCTTTCAATGCGGCGATGAGCTTCGCCGTCTGGTCCTCGCGCAGAAAGAGCCTCAGGCGCGGGAACTCCGCCCTCAGCGCAGGCAGCGCGCGCGGCAAGAGGAACGGGGCGATGGTCGGGATCACGCCGAGCCGGAAGCGGCCGGCGAGCGGCTGGCCGGCGCTCCGGGCCGCCTGCACCAGGTCTTCGGCGCGCGCCAGGATGTCGGCGGCGCGCGCCACCGCCTCCACCCCGAGCGGGGTCAAGATGACGCCCGAACGGGCGCGGTCGACAACCGAGCCGCCCAGAATCCGCTCCAACTCCTGCACGCCGGCCGACAGCGTCGGCTGCGTGACATGGGCGGCGTCCGCCGCGCGGCTGAAGGAGCCGTGCTCGGCGAGCAGCTTCAGATATTGCATTTGCCTGAGCGTCGGAAGCATGGGCGGGATATAGGCGGGCGCTATCGAACGCCCAACATCGATCGAGCAGGCCTTTCTCCTGCGCGTTGGCCCGCGGCGATGATACTGACGGCGCCAGCGCTCTTCCTTGCGAGGCGAAAGATGAACCTGGACGGCCTGCGCGAAGCCCTTCCGGCCTACGCGCGCGACATCGCCAACAACCTCGCGCACCTCGCGAGCGAGACGCTGCTGGGCGAACAGCAGAAGTGGGGGACCTTCGTCGCCTCCGCGCACGCGATCGGCGTGCCCGCCGTGGTGCGGGCCGTCGACGCTTCGGCCGCCGAGGCGGGGCTCGCGGACGAGGCGAAGACGGCGGCGAAAGCCGCCGCTGCGATCATGGGCATGAACAACGTCTACTTCCGCGCGGTGCACGTCATGGAAGACCAGCGGTACGCCGCCCTGCCGGCGCGGCTCAGGCTGAACATCCTGGCCAACCCCGGCGCGCCCAAGGTCGACTTCGAGCTCTGGTCGATGGCGGTCTCGGCGATCAACGGCTGCGGCGCCTGCATGGATTCGCACGCGG
This sequence comes from Caulobacteraceae bacterium, assembly GCA_035295705.1. Taxonomy (GTDB): domain Bacteria; phylum Pseudomonadota; class Alphaproteobacteria; order Caulobacterales; family Caulobacteraceae; genus Poindextera. The sequence continues at coordinate 10,985 of DATGIN010000204.1, read as the reverse complement.
CGGCGCTGGAGAAGCTCGGGGCGTCCGCGCAGCAGATCCAGGCGGCGATCCGCATCGGCGCCGTGATCAACGCCGCCTCGCGGGTGGTCGCAGCCGAGGCGGCGTCGCACGACGGCTGAAACCGCTGGCGAACGCGCTCGCGATCGCCTATATATGCCAGCACATCGATCGTCAGCGTCGGATGGCGCTTTCGAGCGGCGGCCCGAAAGGACCGGCCGCTTTTTTGTTGGTTTCAGGGCCTTGCGCGCACGAACACGGGAAGACCGCGCCCTTCTTGAACTGCTTGATCCGGTCGCCGAAGCCGCTGGTTACGAGATCGTGCGCCTGCGCCTGACCGGCGGGCGCACGCGCCTTCTGCAGATCCTTGCCGAGGACCCGAGCGGCGAAATGAGCGTCGACGACTGCGCCAAGCTGTCGCGGGCGGTGCTGGACGTGCTGGAGGCGGCGGAGCCGATCGCCGGCGACTATGGCCTGGAGGTCTCGAGCCCGGGCGTCGACCGTCCCCTCACCCGGCTGAAGGACTTCGCGGCATTCGTGGGGCTGGAGGCGAAGCTGGAGCTCGACCGGCTGACCGACGGGCGCAAGCGCCTGCGCGGCGCCCTTGCCGGGGTGCGCGCCGACCAGGTGCTGCTCGCGCTCGACGGCGACGAGACGCCGGCCGAGATACCCTTTGCCTGGATCAGCGACGCCAAGCTGGTGCTGAACGATCAACTGCTCAAACGCGGCGCGGCGAAGCGCGCCGAACGACTTCAACGCGAACAGGCGTCGGCTGACGCCTCATCGGAGTAACGTCCATGGCCCTTTCCGGGATTTCCGCAAACCGGCTCGAGCTCCTGCAGATCGCCGACGCGGTCGCGCGGGAGAAGTCCATCGAGAAGGAGATCGTCATCGAGGCGATCGAGGAGGCGGTGCAGAAGGCGGCGCGCTCTCGCTACGGCGCCGAGCACGACATCCGCGTCCACATCGATCCGAAGACCGGCGAGACCACCATCACCCGCGTGGTCACCGTCGTCGACGACGAGGAGCCGATCGAGAACACCTACGCGTTCAAGGCGCTCGCCGACGCCAAGCTCGACGACAAGGACGCCTTCGTGGGGAAGACCTACGAGGAGGTGCTCCCGCCCTTCGAGTTCGGGCGCGTGCAGACCCAGATGGCCAGGCAGGTGGTGACGGGCAAGGTCCGCGACGCCGAACGCGAGCGCCAGTACGAGGAGTTCAAGGACCGCGTCGGCGAGATCGTCAACGGCGTCGTCAAGCGCGTCGAGTACGGCAACATCGTCGTCGATCTCGGGCGCGGCGAAGGCGTCGTCCGCCGCGACCAGGCGATCCCGCGCGAGAACTTTCAGGTCGGCGATCGCATCCGCAGCTACATCTACGACGTCCGCAGGGAGACCAAGGGCCCGCAGATCATGCTGTCGCGCGCGCACGGCGGCTTCATGGCCAAGCTGTTCGCGCAGGAGGTGCCCGAGGTCTACGACGGGGTGATCGAGATCCGCGCGATCGCCCGCGACCCAGGCAGCCGCGCGAAGATGGCGGTGGTCTCCAACGATTCCTCCATCGACCCGGTCGGCGCCTGCGTCGGCATGCGCGGCAGCCGCGTCCAGGCCGTGGTCGCCGAGCTGCAGGGCGAGAAGATCGACATCATCCCCTGGTCGCCGGACGAAGCCGCCTTCCTGGTCAATGCGCTCGCGCCGGCGGAAGTGACCAAGGTGGTGATGGACGAGGAAGACGAGCGCGTCGAGGTCGTCGTTCCGGACGAGCAGCTGTCGCTGGCCATCGGCCGGCGCGGCCAGAACGTGCGCCTCGCGAGCCAGCTGACCGGCTGGCAGATCGACATCATGACCGAGAGCCAGGATTCCGAGCGGCGCCAGCGCGAGTTCGCCGAGCGGACCCAGCTGTTCCAGGAGGCGCTCGACGTCGACGAGGTGATCGCCCAGCTGCTGGTCACCGAGGGCTTCGCCACCGTCGAAGACGTGGCCTATGTGGACGCGTCCGAAATCGCCGCCATCGAGGGCTTCGGCGAGGAGACGGCCGAGGAGCTGCAGGCGCGCGCCCGCGAATATCTCGAAAAGGAAGCGGCCGAATATGACGAGCGCCGCCGCGAGCTGGGCGTCGAGGACGCCGTGCTGGAAGTCGAGGGCGTGACCCTGCCGATGGCGGTGGCGCTGGGCGAGGGCGAGGTGAAGACCCTGGAGGACCTCGCCGGCCTGGTGCCCGACGACCTGCGCGGCTGGTTCGAAACCAAGGACGGCGAGCGCGTGCGCGAGCCGGGCATCCTGGAGCAGTTCGGCCTCTCGGCCGACGGGGCCGAAGCGCTCATCATGCGGGCCCGCGTCGCGGCCGGCTGGATCGAGCCGGAACCGGAGGTCGAAGAGGGTCTCGAGGACGAGTACGCCGAGGGCGAGGAAGCGCTCGCCGACGCCGAGGAGGCCTGAGCCGTCCGCACGGAGGCGGGCGTGGCGGCAGGCCGCCAGCGGCGGGACGTGGCGTCCGGCGAGGCGATCGACGAGGCGCGCCTCGTGCGCTTCGTCGCCGGCCCGGATGGCGCGATCGTGCCCGATGTCGCCCGCAAGCTTCCCGGCCGCGGCGTCTGGGTCGCCGCGACGCGGGCCGCCGTCGAGGCCGCGGCGGCCCGATCGCTGCCGCGCGCGGCCAAGGCGAGGGCGGGGACCGGAAAAGCGCTGGCCGACCAGGTCGAGGCGCTGCTTGCGAAGCGGGTTTTGGATGGGCTGGGCCTTGCGCGGCGGGCTGGAGACCTCATCTTCGGCTTCGAGAAGGTTCGCGCCGCCATCGCCGCCGGCCGCACGGCATGGCTGGTCGAGGCGAGCGACGGCGCGCCCGATGGGCGCGACAAGCTCTTGGCGCTGGCCAGGCGCCAGGCGGCCCCGCCCAAACTGCTCGCCGCCTTCACGGCGGGCGAATTGGGTTTGGCCTTGGGGCTCGAAAATGTGGTACACCTCGCCTTCCTTGCGGGGCGAGGCGCTGAACGTTGGACCATAGATGTCCAGCGGCTTTCGGGCTTTCGTCCGCTCCTTCCCGAGAGTTGGCGCGAGGAGCCTTGAACGGGGGCGATTGGGGCCGTCCAGCGGCCCCAATCGCCTATCTTGGCGTACGGAAATGCGACCGAGGGCGCCAAAGCGCCGCCCTCGGCCAAAGGAGTTGAGTAGCAAAGCGGCCGAATGACCGACTCGAACGACGAGAATTCCCGACCGGGCCTGCGCGCGCCCCTGTCGCTGAAGCCGCGCCCAGGCGCCGTCAGCGCCGGCACGGTCAAGCAGAGCTTCAGCCACGGCCGATCGAAGACCGTGGTCGTGGAGACCAAGCGCCGCCGGGTCGACGGGCCTTTGGGCGGTGGCGGCCAGAGCCTGGGCGGCCCCTCGGCCGCGGAGAAGCGCGCGGCGTTGGACCGCGCCCGCGACGCCCCACCGGCGGCGCGGCCGGCGCCCACGCAGGGCGCCCCCGGCCTGAACCTCTCCGCGGAGGAGCTTCGCGCGCGCCAGCGGGTGCTGGAAACCGCACGCGTGGAACAGGAGCGCCGCGACGCCGAGCGGGCCGCCCGCGAGGCCGCCCGGCGTGCGGAGGAGGAGGCGCGCCGCCGCGACAGCGAGGCCGCCGCACAGCCGGCGCCCGTCGCCGAAGCGCCTGCGCCGGCGCCCGAGCCGGCGCCCGAACCAGTTCGCGCGGCGACGGCCCCCGTAGCCCGGGCCGAGCCCCGCAACGAGCCCCGCCCCGAAGCGCGTCCCGAACGCGAGCGCGAGCCCTCGTTCCGCCGCGACGACCGCGCCTCGACCACGACTTACCGGCCCGAGCGGACGCCGGCCTACGGCCGCCGTGTCGAGGGCGAACAACGGCCCGACCGCGGCCCGCGCGAGGCGCGCCCCGAGCGGAGCTTCGATCGCCAGCGGCCGGCCCGCTCCGGCGAGACGGTGCGCTACTCGGCGCTGGCGCCGCGCCCTGCCCCCGGCGCCCGCGACGGCGCGCCGCCAAGGGGGCCGAGGCCCCCTGGCCTAGGTCGCGCCGAGCCGCCGGCCGGGCCCGAGATCCAGCGCGCCACGCGCCAGGCGCCGCGGCCGGGCGGCGTCGTCGATCGCCGGCCGGACGACGAGGAGGAAAGCGTCGACCGCCGGGGCAAGGCCGCGCCTCCCGGCAAGGCGGTCAGCCGTACGCGCGGCGCGCCCCAGCGGCGCGAGGGCCGCCTGACCATCCAGACCGTCGCCGGCAACGACGACGAGGCGGTCGAGCGCATGCGCAGCCTCGCCTCGGTGCGGCGCGCGCGCGAGCGCGAGCGCGAACGGCGCAAGAACGAACACCAGGAGCAGGCGCGGATCGCCCGCGAGGTGGTCATTCCGGACGTCATCACCGTCCAGGAGCTGGCCAGCCGCATGGCGACGCGCGGCGTCGAGGTGATCAAGTTCCTCATGCGCCAGGGCTTGATGCTGAAGATCAACGACGTGATCGACTCCGACACCGCCGAGCTGGTGGCGACGGAGTTCGGCCACACGGTCAAGCGCGTCTCGGAGTCCGACGTCGAGGCCGGCTTCATCGGCGGCGAGGACGTCGACGACCACCTCGCGCCCCGGCCGCCCGTGGTCACCGTCATGGGCCACGTCGACCACGGCAAGACCAGCCTTCTCGATGCGCTTCGCTCGACCGACGTGGTTTCGGGCGAGCACGGCGGCATCACCCAGCACATCGGCGCCTATCAGGTGCGGCTGAAGGAAGGCCAACGCATCACCTTCCTGGACACGCCCGGTCACGCCGCCTTCTCGGCGATGCGGGCGCGTGGCGCGCACGTCACCGACATCGTCGTCCTGGTGGTCGCCGCCGACGACGGCGTCATGCCGCAGACCGTCGAGGCCATCAATCACGCGAAGGCGGCCGGCGCGCCGATCATCGTCGCCATCAACAAGATCGACAAACCCGACGCCGATCCGACGCGGGTGATCAACGAGCTGTTGCAGCACGAGATCGTGGTCGAGAGCCTGGGCGGCGACACCCAGGCGGTCGAGGTCTCGGCGACGGAAAAGCTTGGCCTGGACGACCTGGTCGAGGCGATCCTGCTGCAGGCCGAGATCATGGACCTGAAGGCGAACCCGGATCGCTCCGCCGACGGCGTGGTGATCGAGGCCAAGCTCGACCGCGGCCGCGGCGTCGTGGCGACCGTGCTGGTCAAGCGCGGGACGCTGCGCCGCTCTGCCATCGTCGTCGCCGGCTCCAGCTGGGGCCGTGTGCGGGCGCTGGTGAACGAGCGCGAGGAGCAGGTGCAGGAAGCCCGCCCCTCGGATCCGGTCGAGATCCTGGGGCTGAACGAGACGCCGGACCCCGGCGAGCCGTTCGCGGTGGTCGAGGACGAAGCGCGCGCGCGCGAGCTGACCGACTACCGAATCCGGCAACGGCGCGAGAAGACGATCGCGCCCGCCGCCGTCGCCGGCGCCTCGCTGGCTGACATGATGGCCAAGCTGCAGGACAAGAAGGTCTCCGAGCTGCCGCTGATCGTCAAAGCCGACGTCCAGGGCTCCGCGGAAGCCATCACCGGCTCGTTGGACAAGCTCTCCACCGACGAGGTGCGGGCGCGGATCGTCCACTCGGGCGCCGGTCAGATCAACGAGAGCGACGTGATGCTGGCCAAGGGCGTCGGCGCGCCGATCCTTGGCTTCAACGTCCGCGCTTCGAAGCAGGCGCGCGACCTGGCCGAGCGCGAAGGCGTCGAGATCCGCTACTACGCGATCATCTACGACCTGATCGATGACATCAAAGGCGTGCTCTCCGGCATGCTGGCGCCGATCCAGCGCGAGACCATGCTCGGCAACGCCGAGGTGCTGCAGGTTTTCGACATCTCGAAGGTCGGCCGGGTCGCCGGCTGCCGCGTCACCGACGGCGTGGTGCGTAAAGGCGCCCGCATCCGCACCATCCGCGACGGGGTGGTGATCCAGGAAATGGGCACGCTGCAGACCCTGAAGCGGTTCAAGGACGAGGTGAACGAGGTGGTCTCCGGCCAGGAATGCGGCATGGCGTTCCAGAACTTCCAGGACATCAAGGCCGGCGACGTCATCGAGTGCTTCACCGTCGAAGAGGTGAAGCGGTCGCTCTAGGACCGGGGAGGCGCGCATGCGGAGCGCGGTGTTTGGCTTGATTCTGGCCTGCGTGCCCGCCGTCGCGGCCGCGCAGGGCTCGAGCCAGCTGATTCCTGGCGCCGGAGACTGGACCCTTACCACTGTCCCGAAGGGCGGCTGCTACGCTCGCCTGACGGGCCGCGAGGTCGACACGATGGTGATGGTCAACCGGTTTTCGAAGCCGGTGATCACGATCGGCCGGCCCGACTGGCGCCTCGGCACCACCGACCTTTCGGTCGACCTTCGGATCGACATGGGTCCCGTGCACAGGCTGACCGTGAGCCCGATCGACACCATCGCCATGGTCGCGATCGACGACGACCTGCGCAATCAGGTGCTGAACGCCAAGAGCATGACCTGGTCGTTGCCGAACGGAACCTTCACGGCCAGCGTCGCCGGGCTGGGAAAGGCCTTCCAGGCGGTGATCCCGTGCGGCCTGGCCGCGGCGCAGGCGACCCCGCCGCCGAGCTAGACGCGTGAGGCGCGCCCTTAAGTTGTCGCCTTCCGGGCGCTAGGATGGCCGCCGTTCCGGGAGGGTCGATGGGCCTCAACCTGATGTCGAGACGCACCTGCGCCGCGCTTTGCGCCTTCCTGGCCGCGCTCGCGATTTCGCATCCGGCCGCGGCGGTCAAGCGCATCTATTCCTACGACTCGGCGAACAAGCTGACGGCGCAGATGACGGAGGCGGGCCTGACCTTCGTCTTCGACCGCGGGCTGATGTCGAGCCGCGTCGAGCAGGTGATCGAGACCAACGACGTCGGCCAGGCGGACCTGCGTCCGGCGTCGGCCTCCGCGCTGGGCTCCGGCGGGCTGACGGCGCTGTTGGGCGCGCGGGCCCCGGAACGCGACCTCTATGAGATCGTCCCCAAGGGCGACGGGCGCGCCCTGATCGCCGCGCTTTGTCCGGGCTCCGATCGGGCCTGGCTGGCGTTCGGGCCGCTGCGCGTCGACGAGCCGCTGCGCATACACGCGCTTGGCCGCGATCCCGCAACCGGGCGGAGCCGCAAGTGCATCACGCTCGACTACCGCTTCCACGGACAGTGGGCGCTGGCGCCGCCGCCGTTGCCGCAACCGGACCGCTCCGACCGCTTCAACGACGCCCCGGCCAATCGCCGCTACTGACGCCGGCCCGGCGGGAGGATCGAGGATGGCGGATCAGGACGTGCTGAAGGACTACGACCGCTTCCGGTTCACCGATGGACCCTGGACGCGGGAGGTGTACCGCCGCGGGGCCGGTCCGGCCGTGATCGTCATCCACGAGATGCCGGGGATGCACCCGCTGGTCGTGCGCTTCGCCGACCGCGTGGCCAAAGCCGGCATGACTGTCTTTCTGCCGAACCTGTTCGGACAGCCGGGCAAGCCCGTCTCCGTCGGTTATGCGCTCGGGACCATGCTGGCGACGATCTGCATCCGCCGCGAGTTTCACGTCTGGGCCGGCCGCGGCTCCAGCCCGATCGTCGAATGGCTGCGCGCGCTCGCCCGCCAGGCGCACGCTGAGTGCGGAGGCAAGGGCGTCGGCGCTGTCGGAATGTGCTTCACCGGCGGTTTCGCGCTGGCGATGATGACCGAGCCGGCGGTCGTCGCCCCGGTGCTCTCCCAGCCCTCGCAGCCCATCTTCGGCGGCGGCAAGAACGCCGCTGTCGACGCCTCGCCGGACGAGATCGCCTGCGCCAGGAGGCGGCTCACCGATGAGGACCTCTCGATGATCGGCCTGCGCTTCAAGGGCGACGGGTTCGTGCCCGAGGCTCGCTTCGAGACGCTGAAACGCCAATTCGGCGACCGATTCGAGGCGATCGAGCTCGAGGCCGTCGATGCGGCGCAGGGCACGGGAATGCCGCCGCACTCGGTGCTCACGCTGCATCTGGACGATCGGGAGGGAACCGCGACCAAGCTCGCCGAGCAGCGGGTCATCGCCTTCTTCAAACAGCGGACCGGCGCTTGACCCGCGCGCGCCCGTCGCTCGCGGTTCTCGGCGCGATCGGCGCGGCGATGCTTGCCGGCTGTCTCGCAACCGCGCGCCTGAGCGCGGCCGACGACATCCACGCTTTCCTGGTCGCCATCCGCGACGGCGACCAGACGGCCTTCAACCTGCACGTCGACCGTTCGGCGCTACGGACGGAGTTGCGCGACAAGCTGGTCGCCGAAGCGGCCCGTCGGGACGCCGGACTGGGCGCCCTCGCCGCCGCGCTCGGCCCGGCGCTCGTCGACGTCGCGGTGGACAAGCTGGTGCAGCCGCAGGTGTTCCGGCTGGTCGCCGAGACCGCCGGCTATTCCCCCGACAAGCCGCTGCCGGGCGCGGTGCAGATCGCCGAGGGCCTGCGCAGCCTCGACGATGCCCATGTGTGCGTCGCGCGCACGCGAAGCGCGCCTTGCATCTTCACGTTCGCCGACGAGGGCGGCGTCTGGCGGCTGACCGCGATCGAGGCCGACCCGGCGCTGTTGCACAAGCTGTTGAAAGGCTAGCGCCTCAGCCGGCCGGCCGCGCCGCGACAACGCAGAACTCGTTGCCTTCCGGATCCAGCATCACCGTGAACCCGTCGTGCTCGTCGCGCACCCGCGCCCCGAGTCCCGTCAGCCGCTCGACCTCGGCCGCGCGGCTGACGGCGGCGATGTCCATGTGCACGCGGTTGCGCGCGGTCTTGGGCGCCGGGTTCAGCTGGAAGCAAAGCGTCGGCCCCGGGCCGTCGACCATGACGCCAGGGTCGGTCTCGGGCGTGAACCCGAGCGCGGCGAGCCGCGCGATCTCAGCCTCGTCGTAGGGGCGGACAGCGTAGCCATCCAGCGCCGCCGCCCAGAAGCGCGCGAGCGCCGCCGGGCGGCGCGAGTCGATCACGATCTCCTTGAGCGCCGCCATCCTCAATCCTTGCGCCTCGCCCTTGTCGGAGGCCAGCCGGCGGCCGCTGGACTTGCGTTGGCCGCGCGGCTAGTCACCCTGCCCCGCGCTGGAGACCGCCCGAATGAGCCGACACGCCCGAGCCCAGCCCAGTCCCAAGCGCCGCGGCGCGCAGGGCCCGTCCCAGCGCCAGCTGCGAGCGGGGGAGCTCGTGCGCCACGCGCTGGTCGAGGTTCTGCGCGAGGAGGACTTCTCCGACCCGGCGCTGGCGGGCGTCTCGGTGACCATAAGCGAAGTTCGCATGTCGCTTGATCTCAAGCACGCGCTGTGCTTCGCCGAGCCGCTGGGCGGCGCGAATGCGGCCGAGGTCACGGCGGCCCTGAACCGCAGCGCCCGCTTCCTGCGCGGCCAGCTCGGCCGCCGCATCGAGCTACGCTTCACCCCGGAGCTGAAGTTCGTCCACGACGAGAGCTTCACCGAGGCCGAGCGGATCGAGCGGTTGCTGCACGATCCCCGCGTCGCCCGCGACCTCGAGCCGGACGATGGGGCGTAGGCGCAAAGGGCTGCCGGTCTCCGGCTGGGTGATCCTCGACAAGCCGCAGGGGCTGGGCTCGACGCAGGCGGTCGGCCGCGTCCGCCGTGCGTTCGAGGCGCAGAAGGCGGGGCATGCCGGAACGCTGGACCCGCTGGCGACCGGCGTCCTTCCGATCGCGCTCGGCGAAGCCACCAAGACGGTCCCCTACCTGGTCGGATCGGACAAGGCCTATCGCTTCACCATCGCCTGGGGCGCCTCGACGGACACCTGCGACGCCGAGGGCCGCATCACCGATGTGTCCGAGGCGAGGCCGGCGGACGCGGCGGTGGCGGCTGCGCTGGGCGCCTTCGTCGGCGAGATCAGCCAGGTCCCGCCGGCTTTCTCGGCGGTCAAGGTGGCGGGCGAGCGGGCCTACGAGCTGGCCCGCGCCGGCGCCGCGGTCGAGCTCGAGCCCCGGCCGGTCGTGATCCACGCGGCCCGGGTCGTTGCGGCGGCGGACAGGGACCACGTCGAGATCGACCTCGTGTGCGGCAAGGGAACCTATGTGCGCAGCCTGGCGCGCGACCTGGCCGCGGCGCTCGGCGTGTGCGGACATGTGAGCCGGCTGCGCCGTACGCGGGTCGGCCCATTCACCGAGGCGGACGCGGTGGCCCTGGAACATCTGGAGGATTTGTGCCATAGGGGCCGCGGCTTAGACGCGCTCGCCCCGGTCGAGACCGCGCTGGACGACATCCCGGCGCTGGCCGTGACCAACGAGGAGGCGTTTCGGCTCTCGCAAGGGCGACCGATCGTTCTGCTCCCCAGACAGGTCGAAACGCTGAAGGCGCGGCTCCCCACTCCGGATGGAGAAGGGTTTGCGTCCCGCACCGTTTTGGCGAGGGGAAACGACGGGCCGGCGGCCATTTGCGAGCTGCGCGCCGGACAGCTTCGTCCCGTTCGCGTGTTCAACCTCTGAACCGGAGATCCCGATGTCGATCACAGTCGAGCGGAAGGCCGATCTGATCAAAACACACGCGCGCTCGCCGCACGATACCGGCTCGGCCGAGGTGCAGGTGGCCATCCTCTCGGAGCGCATCGCCAACCTCACCGAGCATTTCAAGACTCACAAGAAGGACCACGCTTCCCGGCGTGGACTCCTGATGCTTGTCAGCAAGCGCCGCCGCCTGCTGGATTACCTGAAGACGCACGATTCGGACCGCTATCGCGACGTCATCACCAAGCTCGGAATCCGCAAGTAAGTAGCCAACCATTGATTCGGAAGCGCCCAGACCGGAAACTGGTCACGGCCCTCGTTCGACCTGCAACGCGGGGCCATGGTGCACCTGGCGACATTCAAACAGTGCCGGGGCCTGCGCACAGCTATCGGCTGCGCGCGGCTTCGCTTTTGTGCCAGGTACACCATGGCCCCAGAATCTGGGAATGTCGGGGCCGTGACCAATATCCGGTCTGGGCGCTTCCGGTTCAACGTTTGCTTTCTGGTTACTTGCGGATACCGAGCTTGGTG
>DATGIN010000203.1:0-15062 GCA_035295705.1 Caulobacteraceae bacterium | reverse complement strand
CTCGCCTTGACAGCCCAAGACGCCCGCCCTTATCTGCCGCGCTCCCAAAAGGGGCCGTAGCTCAGTTGGTAGAGCGCCTCGTTCGCAATGAGGAGGTCAGGGGTTCGACTCCCCTCGGCTCCACCATAAATTCGGTTAAGTCCGAACTGGTTAGCAGTGAGCTTCGACCACCGCTCGGTGAGTGCGCGGGCTGCTCGACCAAGCGCGAGGCGGTAACCCGTAAGACGTAGGCTATGCCGGCCGCTTCTGACGCCCCGATCTCCGGTCAGAATCGAGCTGTGCATCAGGCCGAGCATCCGCGTCCGCGGTGGTGGCGGCCCTGAGCACCGCTTCAATCAGCGCCTCTGCGCGTACGGGTTTTCCGATGTGCTCGTCGGCGCCGGCTTCGGCCGACGCGGCGACATGCTCGCGCATAACATTGGCGCTGAGGACGACAATGGGCAGCCGGCGCAGCCCATCTTTCACCTCGCGCATCCTGATCGCCCGCGTCGCTGAGAGGCCGTCCATAAAGGGCATTTGCAGGTCCATCAGCACCAGGTCGAATGTCCCGCGCTCGACCGCGGCAACGGCCTGCTGGCCGTCCTCGACCGCGACCGTTTCCGCCCCGATGGCCTCGAGAATGAGTTCGGCCACCTTGCGGTTGGTCGGATTGTCGTCGGCGACTAGGACGCGCAGGCGGCGGTCGGGCGCGAGCCCGCCGTTAGGCGCTCTCGGCTCGTCGGCCGACGCCGCGGGCGGCAGCGGCAGCGTCAAGGTGAATCGCGCGCCGCGGCCTACGCGGCTGTCGGCGGAAATGTCGCCACCCATCAGTTCGGCCAACTGGCGGCAGATGGAAAGGCCAAGGCCCGTGCCGCCGAACTGGCGCGTGATCGAGCCGTCCGCCTGCTCGAAGCGGTTGAACAACCGCTCAGCATCGGCCGCCTCGAAACCGATGCCGGTGTCGCTAACCTCGAAGATATAGCCGTTGCCGCGGCTGGCCCGCGCGACGGTAAGATTGACCTCGCCGGCGCTGGTGAACTTGATCGCGTTGCTGAGGAGGTTGGTGAGGATTTGCCGAAGCCGGACGGGATCGCCGGTGACCAGGCCGAGCGGCCGATCCACGATCTTGGCGACGAAGCTCAACCCCTTGGCTTCAGCGGCCGCCCCGAACGGCGCCGCCGATTGATCGACGAGATCGGCAAGATCGAAGCTCACTTCGTTGACGGACAGACGCCCAGCTTCGAGCCGACTGAAGTCCAGCAAGTCGGCGAGGATGCCGTCGAGCGTTCCGGCCGAGGCGATGATCGCGCTGAGAATCTCTTGCTGGCGAGCATCGAGTTCGCTGCGCTCGAGGACCTGGGCCAGGCCGAGAACCCCGTTCAGCGGGGTCCTGATTTCATGGCTCACGTTGGCGAGGAAATCGCTCTTGGCGCGGCTGGCCGCCTCGGCGCGGTCGAGCGCCAGCCTCATCGCCTCGGCTTGCTCCTTTATCTCGGTGATGTCGACGCGAAGGCCGATCGTCCCGCCGTCGCTGGTGCGTCGCTCTTCGATCATCACCCAGCGTCCGTCGGCCAGATGCTGCTCGTGACGCTGGCCGGGATTGTCGAGCAGCGCCATGCGTTCGGCCAACCAGGCCTCTTCGCGTCCGACCGCCTCGGGGTAGTCCCCGCGGGCCACGCCTACCCTCAGCGTATCGGCCAGCCTGACTCCCGCGCGGAAGAGGTCGGCCGAGCGATGGTAGATCTCGGCGTACTTCTTGTTCCAAAGGACGTAGCGACCCTCCGGGTCGAGAAAGACCAAACCCTCGGGAAGGACGTCGATCGCCTCGCGCAATCGCATCTCGGCCAGCTGGGCGAGCTGTTCAGCCTCCTCGAGGGCTCGCACAGCGCGGTGAGGCGCAAGCCGCCTGGCCAGTCGTTCCATCATGCGCGGGAGCCACGAACGGTGATCGCGTCTGTCTGGTTCTGATGAGCCGGCCACCTTCGCCACGCGCGCTCTCCTGTTCGCGCGGACGACGCCCGAGGCCGGTTAACCACGCCTTATCGGCGCGTCGAAAAGGCGCTCGGCCTTGGAAGAAAAGCCTGGGAGCCCGATATTGCGGCGCCAGGCGCCGCCGCGCTGGGCGGATGCTTCGGCGCGCCGGCGGGACGAGCGGCGGTGGTCGGCCGACGGACGCCCACGGCGCCTGCCAATTCGCTACTGCTGCTGTTGATGCTGTTGAAGCTGCCGATCCAGGGCGGCGGGGGAGATGCGCCGGCGGGTCGCGCCGACCGTGGTCGGGCGGCCGACGGCCGTGCGCAGAAACTCGGGCTCGGCGATGGCGGCGCGGGTCTGGCGGACGCTGACGCCGACGGCAAGCTCGCTTTCCGCATCCCCCTTGAAGACGCCGCGCGACGGCGGCACGTCGCCATAGTCGCGGCCGACGGCCACGATCACGTGCCGGTCGCCTGCGACGATGTTGTTGGTGGGATCAAATCCGACCCAGCGGAGCGACGGTAGGAAGACCTCGACCCAGGCGTGGGTCGCGTCCGGGTCCGACCGGTCGTGGTGGTCGCGATCGGTTAGCAGGTAGCCGGAGACGTAACGGGCCGGCACGCCCCAGCCGCGACAGATCGCCAGCATGATGTGGGCGAAGTCCTGGCATACGCCGCGGTGCGCCTCGAGCGCGTGGTCGATCGGGCTGTCGGCGCGGGTCACGCCAGGCTCGTATTCGAAGGCGTCGTAAATGGCCTGGCACAGGCCCGTGACCGCGGTAAGCGGGTCGGAGCGGCGCAACAGGTCGAGGTCGAATCTCTTGATGAAATGCTCGAGCGCGGTCGTCGCGATGGCGAATCCGTGCGGTCGCAGGAAATCGAAGCAGTCGCCGCGCAGGAACTCGCTGTTCAGCCGCCCCCATTCGCCCAGGTCTAGCGCTTCCGGCAGCGGATCGCCCGCTTCGGTCTCGACGACCGCCCGCGAGCGTATCGTCAGCAGGTCGTGCGCCTGCGGGCAGTCGAAGTGGTAGACGGCGTTCCCGAAGGTGTCGGCGTAGGAGAAAAGCTGAGCGACCGGATCGAGCTCGATGTCGAAGCTCAGCAGACGCTGGCGCGCACTCTTCTGAGGTTGCAGCCAGAGCTCCATGACGCTCTCGCGCACCGGCGCGGCGTAGCGGTACTGCGTGAGGTGGCGGATCTCGAGCAGCATCAGGCCGGCAGCCGTTCCTCGAGCGGATAGGCGACGAACGTCTCGTAGATGGCGTGGTGGATGCGGCTGCAATCGCCGACCACAGCGCCTAGCAGCGCGCCGGCGCCTTGGCTTTCGTCCATGTCAGCGAACTCGAGCCGCGCGCTCAGGCGCGCCGCCAGGCGGTCCGGGCCGATGCGTCGTACGGACTCGCCACGGCGGACAAGGGTCGTCAGGTGTTCCTCGATGCGAGAGGTCGAGAACCGGATCGAGCGGGGGAAATCCTCGTCGAACAGCAGGAATTCGAGCAGATGCCGCGGCTGCAGCTCAGCCGTGTAGACTCGCAGGTATGGCTCGAGCGCGCACGCCATGCGCAGTACCGCCATCTGCGCCAGGTGGTCGGAGAGCGGGCTGCCGCCCGCCCGATCGCCGAAGCACACGTCCAGAAGTCGGGCGATGAGCTGGGCGCGCTCGAGATAGACGCCGACCAGCAGAAACCGCCAACCCTCGCCGTGGCTCATCGTGGCGTCGGCGGCGCCCTTGAAGAGATGCAGGTCGGCGATGATTCCGTGCAGGAAGGCCGAGGACGCGTTGGCGAACGTCGGCTGGGCGCTGGCGTCTTGAACCCGCAGGTGGAGCAGGTTCAGCCGCTCCCACATCTCGGTGGTGACCTGGTCGCGCACCTGACGAGCGTTCTCCCTCGCGCGGGACAGCGACGTGACGACCGAGCCTTCGTGGTCGCGGTCGAAGATCAGGCTGTGCGCCGCCTCGTAGGGCGCGGACAGCCGTGCGGCCTCGGCGTCGCCGACAGCAGCCAGCGCGACCCGGGCGATCGCGACCGCATTGTCGTTCTGGTCGAGGGTGGCGGTCAGCATAACGTCGCAGAGGCGGCTGATGTGCTCGGCGCGCTCCGCGTAGCGGCCAATCCAGTAAAGACTGTCGGCGACACGCGCGAGCATCATGGCTCGTCGCTCCCGCCTGCGAGCACCCAGGTATCTTTCGATCCGCCCCCTTGGCTTGAGTTCACCACCAGCGACCCCCGTTTGAGCGCGACGCGGGTCAGGGCGCCGGGCGTCACCACAATCCGCTGTCCGGCAAGCACGAAGGGGCGCAAGTCCACGTGCCGCGGCTCGATCTGGCCGTCGATCAGGCAGGGCGCCGTCGACAGCTGGATGGTCGGCTGGGCGATGTAGTTGCAAGGGTCCGCCTTGATTCGGTCGGCAAACGCCGCCCGTTCCGCGCGGGTGGCGTGCGGCCCTACCAACATGCCGTAGCCGCCGGATGCGCCGACCGCCTTGACCACCAGCTTGTCGAGGTTGGCCAGCACATGGCTGAGCCGGCGCGGCTCGCGGCAAAGGTAGGTCTCGATGATAGGGAGGATGGGTTCCTCGCCGAGGTAGTAGCGGATGATGTCGGGGGTGAAGGCGTACACAGCCTTGTCGTCGGCGACGCCGGCCCCGGGCGCGTTCGCGATCACCACGTTGCCAGCGCGATAGGCGTTAAACAGGCCTGCCGCGCCGAGGCCAGAGTCGCGTCGGAACGTGAGCGGGTCGATGAAGTCGTCGTCGACGCGCCGATAGATCACGTCCACGCGCCGCAGGCCGACGGTGGTCCGCATGTAGACCATGTTGTCGTGGACCAGCAGGTCGCGCCCCTCGACCAGCGGCGTGCCCATCAGCCGCGCGAGATAGGCGTGCTCGTAATAGGCCGCGTTGTAGACGCCCGGCGTCATCACGACGACCTGTGGGTTCGGACGCCAGTCTGCCGCGAGGCTCTTTAGCGTCGCGAGCAAAAGGTCGGGATATCGCTCGACGGGGCGCACGCCAGCGGTGCGAAACGTGCCGGGGAAGGTCCGTTTGGCGGCATCGCGGTTTGCCAGCATGTAGGAGACGCCGGAGGGGACGCGGAGATTGTCCTCCAGCACCGCGAACTCGCCGGCCTCGTCGCGGATGAGGTCGGCGCCGGACACGTTCACGAAGGCGTTGTGCGGCACAAAGAGGCCGCGCATCTCGCGGCGGTAGGAGGGGGCGCCGAGCACCAGGTCGCGGGGCACGACGCCGTCGGCCAGGACCTTCTGGTCGCCGTAGATGTCGGCGAGGAAGAGGTTGAGCGCCCGCAACCGCTGGGTCAGACCCTCCTCGATCTTCGCCCACTCGGCCCCCGGAATGATGCGCGGGAAGAGGTCGGTCGGGATGATCCGCTCGGTCGCCGTCTCGGCCCCGTAAACCGTGAAGGTAATTCCCTGCAGCAGGAACGACTGCTCCAGCGTGCGTTGACGGTCGGCGAGCTCGGAAGGCGCGAGCGTCGTCATCCGCGTCTGCAGGGGCGCGTAATGCGGGCGGACCGAGCCGTCGGCCGTGAACATCTCGTCGTAGGGTCGTCCCGGCTTATAGAATCCGCCGACCGGAGAGAGGGCGACCGTATTCTCCTCCGCGCTCGCGACGCTCCGGGACACTGCCATGCGCTCATCCATGCGGTGTTCCGCGATGGGGGCAAGTTAGGCCGTGACGGCTCGGTTGATCACGCGCGCCGTCGCGCCACGGCCAGCCGCGGGCGCGCGGCGCCTCGAAATTGGGCGCCCAGCGCGTCAGATGTTGAGCGGCGGGCGCGCTGTTCCGTCTGCGGGGCGCGACGGCCGGGCGTGTAGGTGTCGATCCATGCGCCGCGGTCCTAAGCGCATGGCGGCCAATGGCACCTAAGGCGGACATTGCCCGCGGCGAGCTTTAAGCGGCTGTCCGCACCCCTTCGCGGGGGGGCTTGACCTCAACATTGCTTGAGGTCGTACGCATGCCTTTCAGCGCGTTTCGCTTTCGGCCAACGGAAGGCTGCCAATGACCATCGTGCTCGATCACACCATCGTGCCCGCCCGCGACCGGGCCGCTTCGGCGAAGTACTTCGCGGAGCTGTTCGGCCTTGCCGTCGGGGAGCCGATCGGTCCGTTCGCGCCGGTGCAGGTGAACGCCCAGCTGACCTTCGATTTCGACGACCGACGGCCGTTCGAAGTCCATCACTACGCGTTCCACGTGAGCGAGGCGGAGTTCGACGCCGTCTTCGGCCGCGTGAAGGCGCGCGGGCTCGCCTACGGCAGCGATCCGTACGACCAGGAGAACATGCGGGTTCGCGAGTTCAACGGCGGGCGCACCGTCTACTTCAAGGATCTCAGCGGCCACCTGCTCGAGATCCGCACACGGACCTCGGTGGAGGACAACGCCGCCAGCCGCGGCGCGTAGGGGCGGCTACTCCGCCCTTCGCCGCATGCGCATGATCTCGGTGACGCCGAACGAGCGCAGCACCAGCTCCTGGGCGCGGCCGTCCGGGCCGTAGACGATCTCGGTCTCGGACGGGCGATTGCGGTTGAACAGCCGCCCCTGCTCATCCATCAGCGGCCGGCTCGGCCCGCCGCGCATCCCCTCGATGTGGGTCGCGAGCGCGCCGTCCTCCACCCAGATGCGCAGCTCCGGCATCTCGACGCCGGAGACGATGTCGTAGCGGCCGACATAGCGGTCGAACTGGTCAGGCGGGATTGGAACCGGGCGCTTCGGCGCCGGCATGAAGGTTTCCCATCCGTGCGCGCGCGCCACGCCGGCGAAAACCTCCCAGTAGAAGATGAGGCCGGAGTCGGCGCTGGTCATGACGACCGCGCCGTCGCCGCTCTTCAGGAAGCACTTGGATTCGCACTGGTAGCCGTCGTTCGAGCCGCCGTGCCCGAAGAGGACGTCGCCGTCCTTCTCGAGCAGCTCCCAGCCGAGGCCGAACTCGCCGCCTTGCGGCTGCATCATCTGCCGCGCCAGCCCCTGGCCGACGATCGCGCCCGGCTTGCCGAGCCAGGCGTCGCGGCAAGCGATCATGAAACGGGCGAAGTCGCTTGGCGTCGTCCAGACCCCGCCGGCGGCGAGCTGCGGGCAGCAGATCCATTTGCCGGCGATGACCTTGCCGGCCGTGTGACCGACCGCGGCGTTTGCCTGCCAGGTTTCCGGCAGCGGGTTCTCGAACGTGGTCCGGGTCATGCCGAGCGGCTCGAAGAGCTCCAGCCGCGCCAACTCTGCGAAAGGCGTCCCGCTCGCTTCCTCGAGCATCAACTGCACGATGAGCGTGCCGCCGCCGGAGTAGCGGGTGGATCCGCCCGGACGCTTGTCCACGACGACCGGCTGCGTCTTCGCCGGCGGCCGCCCCTCGAGGACGTCGACCAGCGTGGGCAGCGGATCGCCGGGCGGGAAGCCGCCGAAGCCGTGCACCGTCGTGCCCGCTGTGTGCGACAACAGGCGCCGGAGCGTCACCGGCGCCTGGCGGGTGAAGTCGTTCTCGGGAACGCGCCAGCGGGCGAGGTAGCGGTTCACGTCGGCGTCGAGGTCGAAGAGGCCGCGCTCGACGAGCTTCAGCGCCAGGACCGCGGCGATCGGCTTGCTGATCGAGGCCCCGGAATAGATCGTGTCCGCATCCGGCGCGCCGGGCTTGCCCTTCTCGATGGCGCCGAAGGCGCGCGCCCAGGCGAGCTCGCCCTTCTCGATCACCGCCACGCTGACGCTCGGGCAATCGTAGTGGGCCAGCCGATCGTCCATGTTCCAGCGGATGTCCTCGCCGACGATGCGCATCGGCGGCATCAGACCGGTGCGGACGGCCTCGATCCGCGGGTCTTCCGCCTTCATTGGCCTTCCTCGTCCCAGGGGTAGGACCAGGGGTGGGCCTCTTCGTAGATGCGGGCGAGGCGCAGGAGGATGTCGTCGCGATGGCGGCGGGCCATCACCTGCAGGCCCACCGGCAGCCCCTCCCTGGTCAGTCCGGCGGGCAGCGAGATCGCGGGGTTCCAGCAAGCGTTGGCGATGGCGCCGAACGGCTCGACGCCGCTCTCGCTCGCATCGCGTCCGTCGACGATTTGCGGCGATGTGCTGTCGGCGGGATAGGGCGCGAGCGCCGTCGCGGGCGTCAGCAGCAGATCATGCTCGAGGTAGAAGGCCGCCACTTCGTTGTTCAGCTGCTCGACCTTCGCCCAGGACTCTTTGAGGTTGATCTCGTTCTTCCGCGCCCGGACCCGCGCCAGCACCGCTTTCATTTGGGCGGAGAGCCGATCGTAGCCCCCGGGCAGAACGCCGTCGCGGGTGAGATCGTCCTCGAGCGTCGAGAGGTTGATGGCCCCCCAGTGGCGATAGAGGTTGGTCGGATGAAAGACGCCACCGACTTCTTCCAAAGCGGCGGCTGCGATCAGGCGGTCTGCCGCCCGGCGCGCCAGCTCGATCACCTCCGGCTCGACGACGGCGTAGCCGAGGTCGGGGCTGAACAGGGCCTTCAGACCGCGCACGTCCAGGGTCTCGATCACGTCCTCGTAGCGGTAGTCGACCGCCGGCAGCGACTGGCGGTCGCGGTCGTTGGGGCCGGCGGCGACATCGAGATAGCGGGCGGTGTCGCGCACATTGCGCGTCAGCGCGCCGTGCACGGACCAGTTGGCGAAGCCGTTCGCCTTGGCGATGCGGCCGTGACTGGGCTTCAGTCCGATGAGGCTGGTGTAGGAGGCCGGCTGCCGCGTCGAGCCGCCGCCATCGGTCGCCGTCGCCAGCGGCACCATGCCCGCGGCCACGGCGCTTGCCGAACCGCCGCTGCTGCCGCCTGAGGTCCGCTCCGGGTTCCAAGGGTTGCGCGTGGTCCCCCAGGCGAAGGTCGAGGTGGCGGAGTCCATCCCGAACTCCGAGCAGGCGGTCTTGCCGACGACGATGGCGTCGGCGGCCCGCAGCCGCGCGACGTGCGGGTTGTCCTTGCTCTTCGGCGGGTCGTTCTTGTGGAAGTCGCTGCCCTGGGTGGTCGGAAAGCCGATGCAGTCCTCGAGATCCTTCACCCCGAACGGAACGCCGGCGAGCGCGCCGACCGGCTCGCCGCGCGCCACCCGCGCGTCGACATCCGCGGCCGCCTGCTCGGCGGCCTCGCGACCCAGCATGACGAACGCGTTCAGCGCCGGGTTCTTCGCGGCGATGCGGTCGTAGGCGTCGGCCACCACGTCGGCCGCCTTCAACTCGCCGCGCCGCACCCCATCGGCGATCTCCACAACCGTGCGCATGCGCTTCCACGACCTCCTAGTTGAGGGCCCGCTCGACGTTCTCGGCCAGGCCCTTCGAGATGCCGGGCGTTGCGCCCACCCGCTCGAGCGCCTCTCGCATCAGGGCCTGGCGATGGCGGTCGTAGCGGCGCCATTGGTTGATCTGCGGCATCAGGTAGTGGCTGCCGGCGCGCCCGCGAGCGTCGAGCCAGAGCAGCCGATCGGCGAGGAAGTCGTAGCCCTTGCCGCTAGGGTCGTGGAAGGCGACGCGGTTCTGCCGAAAGAAGCCGCCGTAGTAGGCGAGGCCGCGCGCGAAGTTGTCCGCCTCGTAGGCGGGGTGCCGCTCCAGCGCGACGATGCGCTCGACCGCGCCCGGCGCCCGCGACAGCGCCTGGGCGTTGAACCACTTGTCGACGACCGTCGGGTAGGCCTTCCAGCGGTCGTAGAAGCTCTGCATCGCACGGTCGCGCTGGGGACAGTCGAGGTGGGCGATCAGGCAGAGAGCCTCGAACCGCTCGGTCATGTTGGTCGAGCTCTCGACCTGGGCCAGGCAGAGGTCGGCGACCTCGTCGGTCCCGAGCGCGGTCAGGAGATCGAGGGCCGTATTCCTGAGGCGGCGGCGGCCGATGCCGGCTACGTCGGGGACGTAAGGCCCGGTCTCGGCGCAGGCGTCATAGCGGCTGCGAAGCGCGCCCGCCAGCCGGGTGGCGATCGCCTCACGCAGGAAGCCGCGGGCGGCCACATGGCCATCGAGGTCGATGTGCTCGAGGCCCTCGCTCAACACCGGCTCGTCGGGCAGCGCAAGAATGTGCGCCCGCAGCAGCGGATCGGAGCCGTCGTCGTCGAGCACGGTCGCGACCGCCGCAATGAAGGCGTCCGGCGCCTGCATCTCCCGGCCGGCCGCGCGGTCGGCGGCCAACCGGCGCGTCAGGCGAACCGCCAGCGTCTGCGCTGCATCCCAGCGGCTGAAGGCGTCGCTGTCGTGCGCCATCAGGACGGCGAGGTCGTTGTCGCTCAGCCCGGCGTCCAGCGAGACCGGGGCCGAGAAGCCGCGCAACAGCGAAGGGATCGGCGGCGACGACACGTCATCGAGGACGAAGGTCTGCCTCGCCTCGCGCAGCTCGAGCACGGTCGACGAAAGGGTCTGGCCGTCGCGCCTGAATGACAGCGCCGCCCCCTCGCTCGACAGCAGGCCGGCGGCGACCGGGATGTGGAAGGGCGCCTTCTCCGGCTGGCCGGGCGTCGGCGCGCACGCTTGCGCCAGCGTCAGCCGGTACTGGCGGCGCCCGGCGTCGTAGTCGCCGCGGGCCTCGATCCGTGGCCGGCCAGCCTGGCTGTGCCACAAGCGCAGCTGGCCGAGGTCGCGGCCGGAGGCGTCCTCCATGGCGCGGACGAAGTCTTCGAGTGTCACCGCCTGGCCGTCGTGGCGGGCGATGTAGAGGTCGAAGCCGGCGCGGAAGGCCTCGGGGCCCAGCAACGCGCGCAGCATGCGCACGACCTCGGCGCCCTTGTCGTAGACGGTGTTGGTGTAGAAGTTGTCGATCTCGGCGTAGGCCGCCGGCTGCACGGGGTGCGCGGCGGGTCCGTCGTCCTCGGGAAACTGGTTGCGGCGCAGCGCCTTGACCTGCTCGATGCGCCAGACCCCGCTCGCCAGCTTGTCCTCGATGAAGTGCTGGTCCCTAAACCGCGTCAGGCCCTCCTTCAGGCCGAGCTGGAACCAGTCGCGGCAGGTGACGCGATTGCCGGTCCAGTTGTGGAACTGCTCGTGGCCGACGATGCGCTCGATGATGACGTAGTCGTCGTCGGTCGAGATCTCGGGGTCGGCGACGATGCCGCCGGCGCCGAACAGGTTCAGCCCCTTGTTCTCCATGGCGCCGGACCAGCCGTTCAGCGCGACGATGTTGAAAACGCTGAGGTCGTATTCCAGACCGTAGGTCGCCTCGTCCCATGCGAGCGATCGCTTGGCGCAATCCATGGCGAAGCGGCAGTTGTCGATCATCGCCGGGTCGGCCCAGACGCCGAGCTCGACCTCGCGGCCGCCGCGGGTGACGAAGCGATCGGAGAGGCGCGCCAGGTCGCCGGCGACGACGGCGAAGATGTAGCTCGGCTTCGGATGCGGGTCGCTCCAGCGCGCCCAGTGGCGGCCGCCGGCCTCGGTTCCGGCCCCCACCTTGTCGCCGTTCGACAACAGGACCGGATAGCGCGCAGCGTCGGCGTGCAGCGTCACCGTGTAGCGCGCGAGGACGTCAGGCCTGTCGGGGAAATAGGTGATGCGGCGAAAGCCCTCCGCCTCGCACTGGGTGGCCAGCTGGCCCGAGAGCTCGAAGAGGCCGCTGCCGCTGGTGTTGCCGGCTGGCCGGGTGGCGGTCTCGACCTCGAGCGTGAACGCTGCGGGCGGCTCCCACAGCGTCAGCCCCTCGTCGTCGACGGCGTAGCGGTTGGCGCTGAGGGTCTCGCCGTCCAGGGCGATCGAGACCAGCTCCAGGTCCTTGCCGTCGAGGCGCAGCGGCGCGCCCGGCGGGGTCTCGCTTGCCCGGCGAAATGCAACGCGACTGCGCACCCGCGTGCGCTGGGGATCGAGGTCGAAGTCCAGCTCGACGGCGTCGACCAGCCAGGGGGGCGGCGCGTAGTCGGCCAGGCGATGCAGAGCGCCCGCCTTCTCCGCTAGGCCGTCACCCGGTCGCTCCACTTAGCCGCGCTCCATGTAAACGACGTTCATTTACGCCATGGCGCGCCAGCCGGCAAATCGTCAGAACCTCTGCTCGACCCGGATTCCGTAGGTGCGGCCCTCGTTCACGTTCACCTCGCCGTCCGTGTATTGGAACTGCGGGATGATGTCGTTGGTCGCGTTGTTCACGAACCCCACCACGCGGGTGTTGCGCCAGCTGAACCCGGCGTCGATGCTGAGATTGTTGAGGTTCTGGTACTTGGTCGTCTCCAGGATGCTGACCGAAGCGGGCAGGAAGCCGCCCTGCTCGAGGCGCTCGGAAACATCGCCGACCAGGTGCAGATCCTCCGTGACCGGATAGTTCCACGCCGCGGTGAGGTTGACCGTCCAGTTGCGGGTGAGCGGGATCTGCTGGCCGACGAACGAGACGCCGTGGCTCTTGCCCGAGACGAAGTGATCGTCCAGCCAGCCGACGGTCGCGCCCAGCGTCAGCCAGTCGACCGGCGCCCAGGTTCCTTCGGCCTCTACGCCCCAGGTCTCCGCCGTGCCGACGTTGGCGAGGTAGTAGAGGCCAAGGAAGGCCGGCTCGGTCGGGTCGCTTTCGGTCAGCACCAGGTCCGTCTGGCGCATGTAGAAAACGTCGGCGTTCAGCGACACGCGGCCGTTCAGCCAGATGTTCTTGGTCCCGAGTTCGACGCTCCAATCGCGCTCCGGTCCGTAAGGCAGGAACTGCGGGCTGGAGGTCGACAGGTTGAAGCCGCCGGCGCGGAAGCCCGACGCGTACGAGGCGTAGACGTTGGAGGTGTCGCTCAGCTTGTACTGGATGCGCACCGCCGGCGCGACGTTCACCCAGTCCTTCGTCTGGTTGACGGTGAAGGGCGGGAAGATCTGCGCGAACAGCGGATCGAGGTACATCGCCGCGAGCGCCGAGCCGAACCCCGGCGCGGGTCCTTGCGAGTAGTGCAGTTGCTTCTGCAGCCAGTCGACGCGCAGGTCGCCTGAGATGCTCAGCGCCGGCGTGATCCGGTAGACCGCGCTGAGGAACACCGAACCCGCGCGGGTTTCGATGCTGCTGCCGGGCAGGCCGAAGGCGTTGCCGCCGCTCTGCACCCCGATGTTGGGGAAGAGGTATGGGAACGAGCCTGCGCCCGCGCCCGGCAGCCCAGGAGAGCCTCCGAAACCCTCGCAGCCTCCGTCATAGGGGGCCATCAGGAAGCTGCAGAGCAGGTTGCCGTAGGTGAAGTTCGGGCCGGCGAAGGGCGTGTTCAAAAGGTTGAAGTTCACCGAGCCGGTGAAGATGCGGTCGAAGGCGAACGTCTCGTCGAAGTAGTCCGCACCGGCGATCCAGCTGAACGGCTGGTTCGAGGGCGACCGCCAGAGGCCCTCGACGTAGTAGTTGTGCAGGTTCTCGTCGCGCAGCTGCACCTGCATGATGTCCATCGGGAACGTGTTCGGCCCGAACGCGGTGTGGTCCTGGTCCTCCTGCAGGTTCAGCCGGTAGTCGCGGTAGGCGGCCAGCAGCTCGAACTGCCCCGCCCAGCTGTGCGTGTCGTAGGTGACGTCCTGCGACAGGAACGTCTGCGACCAGTGCTCGACGTTCGGGGTATCCTCGAACACGGTGTTCAGCGTCTCGGGCCCGGTCGAGGGGAAGCCGCAGCAATTGACGCCGAACTGGTCGGTGATGCCGCTCGGGTCATAGCCTTCGAACGACGGGCCGTGCCTGTCCTGGTATTCCGCCGTCCAGACGATCGACCAGTTCGAGTCGGGATCCCAGCGCGCGGTCAGCCGGCCGCCCGCATCGCGGAACCGGTCGATGTAGCTGTGCAAAGTGGGGTCGTAGAGCTGGCCCTGCTCCTGGTCGAAGTACCAGCCGGCGGCGCGGATGGCGAAGTTGGGGGCGATCGGCACGTTCACGGCCCCCTGGATCTCGCCGCGCTCCCAGTTGCCGTAGCTGCCGATCACATAGCCCTTGAGCCGGTCGAAGGTGGGCATCTGGTAGATCACGTCGACGACGCCGCCGACCGCGTCGCGGCCGTAGAGGCCGGACTGCGGCCCGCTCAGCACCTCGACCCGGTCGATGTCGACCTGGGCGCCCAGGTTGGCGCGCTCGCCGCCCACGAAGATGCCGTTGCGATAGAGCCCGAAGTTCGGCTCTGCGTTGATGTCCGCCTGATGGATGCCGCGGATGTTGATGTAGGTTTCGAAGTTCTCAGGGTCGTCCGGCAGCACGGCGTTCGGAACCTGCTCGACGATCGACTTCATCGTGGTCAGGCCCTGCGCCTGGATCGCGTTCGCGCCGATCGCCGTCACCGTCGCCGGCACCTCCAACAGCCGCTGCTCGCGGCGCTCGGCCGTGACGACGACGACGTTCTGCCCGCCGCTGGGCGGGGCGCTCGCCGGCGGCGTCGCAGCAGGCGCGCCAGGGGGCGGCGCGGCGTAGGCGGCGGAGGCCGCAAAGAGCGTGGCCAGGCTTACCGAAGCCAGCCACAGGGACGACGACGTTGGGTGCAGCCTGCGCATGGAAATCCCCCGATCCGCGAAGGGCCCGCCCCGGCGCGGCGCGCGCGAAGCTCAGCCGTTCACCGATGAAGGCGCCCCGGCAGTGTTATGTCAACGTTGTTTATATACCTACGTTAGGCCTGCGCTGCCGCCGATGCAGACTCCTAGCGCTAAGCGATTGTGTTCTCGGGATTTACGACTGCGATCCTGACGTGTGGCTCGGCGGATACATCGTAAGCAACATCGAGCGATATCAACGATGTTATCTCTGCGGCAGGCCCCATCGCCGCGTCGGGGACCAATCGACGCGCGAGCCATCGTAAGCCACCTCGTCGCTCTCGCGCGCAGCCAGGAACAGCGGCGCATCGAGATCGCAGAAGCTGCAGCGTTGGGCGAGGATAAAGGCCGGCGCGATCGCCAGCGTCGTACCATGCGTGCAGCCGACCATCAGGCCGAGCCCGCGCGCTTGCGCCGCTCCAGCCAGCGCCAGCGCCTCCGTCAAGCCGCCGGTCTTGTCGAGTTTGATGTTGATGAACTGGTAGCGGTCGGCGACGGCGTCGAGGTCGGCGCGCGTATGGCAGCTCTCGTCGGCGCAGAGCGGGATGCCGAAGTCGCGCCCGGCCAGGGCCGCGTCATGTTCGCGATGCAGCGGCTGCTCGATCAAGGCGACGCCGAGGTCGCGGGCGATGGGGGCCATGACTTCCAACTGCTCGCGGCGCCAGCCTTCGT
>DATGIN010000202.1:0-3061 GCA_035295705.1 Caulobacteraceae bacterium | reverse complement strand
GCAGCGCTATCGCGGCGAGCTTTCGATGCCGCATCCGGACTACTTCCTCCCCGCCGAGCAGGTGGACGAGATTCCCGGCTTCGAGGCGATCTATCCGACCAGCGGCGATCTCCCCGCGCGGACGGTGCGCAAGCTCGCGCTTGAAGCGCTGGAGCGCGCGCCAAGCCTGCCGGAGTGGCAGGACCCCGCCTGGATCGAGCGCCAGCGCTGGCCGGCCTGGCGCGAGGCTATCGCCGCCATGCACGCGCCGACCAGCGAGGCCGACCTTTCGCCCACCACGTCGTTCAGGCGTCGCCTGGCCTACGACGAGCTCTTTGCCCACCAGCTGGCGCTCGCCCAGCGCAAGGCTGGACAGAAAGCGCAGGCTGCGCCGGCGGTGGCCGCGAGCCGCGTGGCGGACGCGGTCGAGCGCGCCCTCCCCTTCCGGCTGACCAGCGCCCAGGCGCGCAGCCTCGCCGAGGTTCGGGCCGACCTCGCCGCCGGCCAACGGATGACCCGGTTGCTGCAAGGGGATGTCGGGGCCGGCAAGACTGTCGTCGCCATGCTGGCGATGGCTGATGCGGCCGAAGGCGGGTTCCAGTCGGCGATCATGGCGCCCACCGAGATTCTGGCCCGCCAGCACTTCGACACCATCGCCGAGCCGCTGGCTGCGCAAGGGATCAAGACGGTGCTGCTGACCGGCCGCGACCGCGGCGCTGTCCGCGCTGACAAGCTCGGCGACCTGGCGTCGGGCCGCGCCGCGGTGGCGGTCGGGACGCACGCGCTCTTCCAGGACGACGTCGCGTTCCGGTCGCTGGCGCTTACCGTCATCGACGAACAACACCGCTTTGGCGTGTCGGAGCGGAAGCGGCTCACGGACAAGGGGGCGAGCGCCCATCTGCTCGCCATGTCGGCGACGCCGATCCCGCGCACGCTGGAGCTTACCGTCTACGGCGACCTCGACATTTCGCGGCTGGACGAGAAGCCGCCCGGCCGAACGCCCGTAGCGACCCGCGCGGCCCCGAAAGGCCGGGTCGGCGAAGTGGTCCAGCGCCTGCGGGCCGCCATCGCGGGCGGGGCGCAGGCCTTCTGGATCTGCCCGCTCGTCGCGGAGTCCGAAGCCAGCGACCTCGCGGCCGCCGAGGCGCGCGCCGACGCCCTCCGGCGCGCCCTCGGGCCGGACGCCGTCGGACTTGTGCACGGCCAGCTCAAGGCGGGGGAGAAGGATGCGGCGATGGCCGCCTTCACGGAGGGCGAGACGAAAGTGCTCGTGGCCACGACCGTCGTCGAGGTCGGCGTCGACGTGCCGGCCGCGTCGATCATGGTCATCGAACAGGCGGAGCGGTTCGGCCTGGCGCAGCTGCATCAGCTGCGCGGCCGCGTCGGCCGCGGCCGCGCCGAGAGCGCTTGCGTCCTGCTGTACGATCCGCCGCTGGCGCCGCTGGCGCAGTCGCGGCTCGACATCCTGCGGCGGACCGACGACGGCTTCCTGATCGCCGAGAAGGACCTCGAGCTGCGCGGCGGCGGCGATCCCTTGGGGCTCAAGCAAAGCGGCTTCCCTGCCTATCGCCTGGCCGATCCGGTGGCGCACCGCGACCTCATCGCGGTCGCCGCCGACGATGCCCGGCTTCTCTTGAGCAAGGACCCGCAGCTCGTCGGCTCACGCGGCCGCGCCGTACAGTTGCTGCAGGCGTTGTTCGACTGGCGGGCGGATTCTGGTCAGGCGGCCGGATGAGCTGGTCGCCCCGACGACAGTGCATGGGTGCGCACAGGGGATGGCCGGTCGCGCGGGCATTGCAGGCGAAGCGTAATACCTTGCATGGACGCTCAGGTTTCCGCTGACCGAGGGACGCCGCCGCTTTTGCCGCCGGTCCGGCTCTAGGTCTTGCGCATCAGCGGGTTCGGCGTTGGGGGCGCCACCCGCGTCAGGGTGTTTGCGTCCCTGTGCAGGAAGGGCTCTGGCTGTCCCTTGATGGTGAGCACGGTCTCCTCGTCGTACGACCAGCTGTCGTCGCCGTGGATCGTCACCGCGATCCGGTACCGGTCCGTGCGGAAGGCGTGCTCGAGGAAAGGCCCGGAGCAGATGCCCGAAGCCGTCGAGCCCCGCGTCGCCGCCAGCTCGAAGGTGCGTGCGTTCGCCTTCACCGCGCCGGACGCCAGCGCTGCCTGCACCCGCGGGATGGCCAGCGTCTGGAACACCGTCTCGTTCGCTGCGTCCCACAGCCAGTAGCCGGTCTGGTGATGGTAGGTTTCCGGCTCGTCGGGCTTCACGATGCGAAGCACGTAGTGCAGCCCGTACAGCAGCTGGGGGCCGTTGGTCTGCGGGTCGATCGGCTGCATCTCGATCCGCTCGATGAACGCCTGCCGCATGGCGCCCGGGCCTGGGTTGATGTCCAGACCCTTCGCCCCTTCCCAGACGCCGGCCATCGGCGCGAGCGGCCCAAGGTTGCCGAGCGTGTCGGGATCGACGTCCGCGGGCTCGGCGAAGATGTCTTCGGGAAAGCGTTGCATAGCTTGCCCTTCGAGCCGAGAGGCGCGAGCGTCAAGCTTCAATCGCGAGGCGCCCATGCCGACGACGGTGACCGTCTACACCGACTACAAGAGCCCCTACGCCTTCATCGCCAAGGACCTGATCTATCGGATGGCGGAGGAGACCGGCGCGGCGCTCGACTGGCTGCCCTACACTCTCGACATCCCTAGCTATCGCGGCGCGGCCGAGGTGGACGATCAGGGGCGCATCGTCTGGGAGAACCGCACACCGCACCAGTGGCGGCAGGTGCGCTACGCCTACATGGACTGCCGGCGCGAGGCGAACAAACGCGGCCTGACGCTGCGCGGCACGCAGAAGATCTGGGACTCCTCCATCGCCGCCATCGGCCTGCTGTGGGCGAAGCGTCAGGGCGATGCTGTCCTGAAGGGCTATACCGATCGGACCTTCGAGCGCTTCTGGCGGCGCGAGCTCGACATCGAGGATCCGACGGTGGTCGAGGGCGTGCTGGCGGAGGCCGGCGCCGACGTCGGCGGCTTTGCCGACTTCCTCGCTGGTCCGGGCCGCGCCGAGCACGACGCTATCCGAACGGCG
>DATGIN010000201.1:0-9346 GCA_035295705.1 Caulobacteraceae bacterium | reverse complement strand
GGCGGCAATGATCGGGGCGGCCATCGGCCGAGGCTCTCCCTGGCAGCGTTGAACAGCGATTGACATGTTAGCGCCCCGTCGGAGAACCGGCACCCCCACACTTCTGCCGTTGCATGCAGGGGGCGACCGCGACTAACATTCCAGCATGGCCAGCCATCCGTTCGGGCCACCGCCCGCCGCCCGCTTCGAGGTCGAACCGACCGCCGAGCAAGTCGCCTTCTTCAAGGAAAACGGCTTCCTCGCCGTCGAGCGCATCACCAGCGACGAGGAGATCGCCTGGCTGAGAGCGATCTTCGAGCACATCTTCGATCCCGCCAACGGCGCCGCGCGCGGCAGCCCGGTCGACCGGTCCGGCACGCTGGCGGCCGGCGAGCAGCCGAAGCTGACGCAGGCCTTCTTCCCGGAGATGCAGTTTCCGGAGCTCCTGGACAGCACCTATCGACGGAACGCCAAGCGGTTCGCCGCCGCGCTGCTGGACGTGGAAGAGAGCCGGCTGACCAGCTGGGGGCACATGATCCGCAAGCCCCCCAACGGCAAGCAGGCCTCGTGGCACCAGGACCACGCCTACTGGCAGCCCGAGTTCGACTATCACGCGCTCGGCGCCTGGCTGCCGCTGCACGACGTCAGCGTCGAGATGGGCGCCATGCAGTTCATTCCCGGCTCGCACAAGCGCGGCCTGCTGAAGCATCGGCAGGAGGACGACCCGAAGCACAACGTGCTCACCGTCGACGCCCCGTTCGACGCCGCGAGCGCCGTCGCCTGCCCGCTGAAGGCCGGCGGCTGCACGTTCCACCATGCCGAGACCCTGCACTACACCGCGCCGAACAGCACCGACCGGCCGCGGCTGGCCTTCCCGATGGAGTTCCAGCTCGCGCCGGTGCGCCGGCGCACGCCCCTGAAGATGCCCTGGGTCGACGAGCATCGCGCGGCCGCCGGAACAGCGCCGCTGATCTACGTCGCCGACGGCGAGATGATCACCCTTTAGGCCGCGGCCTTACCCGCGCCGCGCTTCGATCTCCTGCAAGGCGCGCTCCACGACCCTTGCCACCATGGTGAGGTGGACGCGCATGGCCGATGCGGCGAACTCCGCATCGCCGCTCGCGATCGCATCGAGGATGCGGCGGTGCTCGGCCAGCGTCGCCTCGGGGCGGCCGCTCTCCGGCAGCATGAGACGGCGCGGCCGGTCGAGCGGCGCCCGCACCGCATCTAGCAGGCGCAGCGCCCGCGGCGAGGCGATCGCCGCGAAGATCAGCGCGTGGAACGCCTCATCGAGGTCGTAGAAGGCGCCGAGGTCGCCGGCGTCCAGCGCCACGACCTGGGCGGCCATGTTCTCCTCCAGGCTGGCCACGGCCGCCGCGTCGCCCAGCTGGGTGACGCGCCGCGCCGCCTCGGTCTCGAGGCCGGCGCGGATGAACAGGCTCTCACGCACGTCCTCGGCGCGGATGGGGGCGACAAAGCTGCCATGCTGCGGAAAGACGTCGACCAGCGCCTCGTCCGCCAGCCGGGCGATCGCCTCGCTGACCGGCGCGCGCGAGACCCCCATCGCCAGCGCGATCTCCTCTTTGCGAAGCGGCGCTCCGGGCGGCAGGTCCAGCTCGCGGATGCGCCGGCGCAGCTCGTGATAGACGCGCTCCGCCTTCGACTGATCGGGCGCCGCCGACGCGGGCTGCAGGTTGGTCATCGGGGGCGCCTCGCGGTTGCCTCAGCTGGGATTAGCGGCGATTCCACCGGCCTCCGCCATAAGGCCGCGCAGGCGGCGTCAGACATGGCGGTGCGCCCTCCCCGGTCGCGTTGGCATATTAGCCGGCCTTTCGATGCGAACAAACTCCCGTGAATCGGCTTGTTCGCACCATCACTAACATGCCAGGATGTCACAAACTCGTCTGCGCTGACGCAGACCGCACACGTGGGGGGCGGGCGTGCGAAGCAAACGTGCATTGCTGAAATGTGGATCGGTCGCGATTCTGGCCTGCGCGGCGCTCGCCGCGGCGCCGGCGCATGCGCAGAACACGCAACCGCAGCCGGCGAACGCGCAGTCCGGCGCCGGCAAGTCGCCGGAGCTGGTCGTCACGGCCGAACGCCGGCAACAGCGCCTGCAGGTCACCGCCATCTCGGCGACGGTGCTCGACGCCAAAGCGCTCGAGGCGAAGGGCGTCACCGGTCTGACGACCCTGCAATACGCGGCGCCGGGCATCCAGATCTCGGACTACGCCTCGGCCAACACCTTCAACATACGCGGCGTCGGCCAGGCGCAGGTCGACATCGACCTGCCCTCCGGCGTTGTCATCTATCGCGACGGCGTGCCGACGCTGACCGGTTACTTCCAGAACGCGCCCTACTACGACATGGCGGGCGTCGAGCTGCTGCGCGGCCCGCAAGGCACCTTCGTCGGCAAGAGCGCCTCGGCCGGCGCCGTCTTCATCCGCACCCGCGATCCGCAGTTGGGCGTGCTCGGCGGGGACGTCATGCTGGGCGCGGGCAACCGCGACTTCTTCGAAGGCACCGGCGTGCTGAACGTGCCGCTCGGTCAGGACTTCGCGCTTCGCGTCGCCTACCACGGCGAGTCGCGGGATTCGCTGTTCGACAGCATCCGCTCGAACCCGCTGCCGGGCGGCATGAACGCCGGCGGCCCCTTCACCGGCGACGACAACCGCCGCCTGAACAGCGCCCGCGTCGGCCTGCTGTTCCAGCCCAACCAGCGCTTCCGGGCGGTTCTGAAGGTCGACTACGACTATCTGCACTTCGGATCGCACGCGACGACCGGGCTCGATCCGCTGACCGGCGCCGAGCAGAACCTCTCGAACCCGATCGTCAACGGCAACCACACCTACGTCGACTACGGGTGGCGGGCGTCGCTGAACATGGACTACAACTTCGCCGGCGGCTGGGACCTGCGGTCGCTGACCGGCTTCTCGACGGTCAAGACCCGCGCAGACTGGGACATCAACGGCTCCAATCCCGCGCCGTTCGGCTTCCGCAGCGGCGGGCGGTTCACCAACTACTCGCAGGAGCTCGACCTCATCTCGCCGGCCGACCGGCCGTTCCGCATCACCTCGGGCCTCTTCTGGCAGAACTACATCAACGACATTCCGGCCTTCCCGCAGGCCGGCTTCGCCTTCTTCACAGACAACAGCACGACCCCGCTGCTCGCCTCGCCGTGGAAGAAGAACGAGGACACCTACGCCGTCTTCGGACAGGCGGAGTACGACTTCACCCACGCGCTGACGCTGCAGGTCGGCGGGCGCTTCAGCCACTACGAGTTCACCCAGTTCACCGAGTTCGAGCTCTTCCCCGGCCTCTTCAACATCCCCTTCCTGGACCCGCCGGGCGGCGAGCATCAGAAGTTCAGCGAGAACTCGTTCGACTGGAAGGTGAACCTGAACGACAAGCTCAGCGACACCCAGTTCCTCTATGCGCTGGTCTCGCGCGGGCACACGCCTGGCTCGATCAACCTCGCCCCGAACGGGATCACCGCGACCCACACGCCCTACCATGAGATGGCGGTGATCAACTACGAGGCCGGCTGGAAGGGCGCCTGGTTCGAGCGGCGGCTGACCACCCAGCTCGCGGTCTACTACCAGACCTTCGACGGCTATCAGGCGGGGTTCGCCATTCCGCTGACCGCCGGCATTCCGGCGATCGACAGCGTGGGCGAGTTCAAGAACGCCAAGACGCTCAGCACCATCTACGGCGTGGAGTTCGGCGCGCAGGGCCAGTTCGGCGACCTCGAGGTCGACTTCGGGGCCGCCTATTCGCACAGCGCGCTCGGCTCGTTCGGCAAGATCGTCAACATCTTCGCGCCGGTCTACGGCGGACCCGCCGCGGTCAGCCTGGCCGGGACCACGACGCCGTTCGCGCCCGAGTGGACCCTGAACGGCGGCGCCGCCTACACCTTCCACATCGACGACCTGCTGCACGGCGCGACGCTGACGCCACGCTTCGACGTCGCCTGGCGCAGCGACTCCTACGCCAGCCTGTTCCACAACCGCGCGACCCTGCTCGAGGGCGGCGCGGTGGCCAACGCCTCCTTGCGTCTCGACGCCAACCCCTGGTGGGCCGAGCTTTGGGTCACCAACCTGGCCGACCGCCGCTTCGCCGCCGCCAAGCAGAACGTGACCGGCGCCACCGGCATCATCCAGGGCATCGTCTACGAAGCCCCGCCGCGCCTCTACGGCATCCGCATCGGGCGCCACTTCTAAAGGGCGGCCCCGCACCACGTTCTGCGTCAGCGGCGTCGCCTCTCCTCGCCGCGGTGAATCTCGCGGCCTGCCCGCGCGTTGGTGCTAGCCTGTCAGCGCTTGCGCCTCGGTCCGCCGCTCGGCCAGGTCGGCCTGGATGGCGGCGAGGCGATCGGAGCCTAGCGAATAGCGGGTCAGGAAGACGACGCAGAGGACGGCGATCGCCGCCGCGCCGGGGCCGGTGATCAGGCCAAGGTTGCGCACCGTGGCCGGCGCGATGTGCGGGTCGGCGCCCAGGCGCGCCACCTCGCGCGGGAAGCCGATCAGGTCCAGGCCGACGCCGCCGATCAACGAGCCGACCGCGATCGAGGCCTTGCTGGAGAAGAGGGCGCCGGCGAAGAACAGTCCCTCGCGGCGCGCGCCGAACAGATGCTCGTGCTCGTCGGTGGCGTCGGCCATCATCGAAAGGAAGCTGATGCCGGTCGCGGTCTGCGCCCAGGCGGTCACCACCGCCAGCGCGCTGAGGAAGGCAAAGAGGCCGGTCCCGCCGGCCGGCAGCCAGCCGAGGATGCGCATCGTCGGCGGGACGGCCTGCGTCAGGCAGAAGAGGACGATGCCGGCGATGCAGACGTTCTGCTTGGCGACGCGGCGCAGGAAGGCGGCCGACAGCGGCACGCCGCTCAGCGCGCCGATCACGGCGAACACCTGCAGGAGCTGCAGGAAGCTGTTCGGAAGCCGCCAGAAGTACTTGTACGCGTAGAGCGCCAGCGTGCCGGCCGTGCCCTGGGCCACCCAGAAGACGATGATGGTGGCGAAGAGGAGCATGAAGGTGCGGTTGCGCGCCGCCTCGCCCACCTCGCGCACGAAGGCGCGCGCCCCGGGCGGCCGCTCGGCCACCGAGACCTGCAAGCGCGAGCGCAGCGGCAGGGTGCCGACGGCGCAGGCGAGCGCGAAGACCAGCACGAGCAGCCCCGCCGCCCAGCCGAACCCCACGTAGGCCCCGCGGTGCAGGAGCCCGGTCGGGCCGCGCATGAAGAGCCCGAAGCCGACGCTGATCACCATGACGCTGCCGAGGCCGTTGAAGAGCGAGCGGAAGGCGGTGACCGACGAGCGCTCGCTGTAGTCGCGGGAAAGCTCGGCGCCCATCGCCGCGTAGGGCAGCAGGAAGTTGGACTGCAGCACCCGCTCGAGCAGCAGGATGACCACGACGTAGGCGAACAGGCCGCCGCCGCCGAGCGATCCTGGGATGTTGAACAGCAGCGCGACCATCAGCGCCAGCGGCAGGGCCGCGCCGAGCAGGAACGGATGCCGCCGGCCCAGCCGCGAGCGGGTGCTGTCGGAGAGGTATCCCACGAACGGATCGACGAAGGAATCGACCAGCAGGGTCACGAAGAGGGCAAGGCCCGCCAGCGAACCCGACATGCCGCAGACCGCGGTGAGGTAGAAGAGCAGGAAGGTGCCGAGCGCGGCGTTGACGCCGCCGTCGACGACGTCGCCGGTGGCGAACACCGCCTTCTGCCAGAAGCGGAGCGGGGGCGGCGCCGCGATGGAGATTGACATGCTACTCTCGCGGGCCAGGGCCATGGCGTCCAGAACTTGACCGGATCTGGCGCCACCCTAACATGTTAGATGCGGCTTAAGGAGCACGACGCCTCCCGGCCGCCAGGAGTTCCTCCATGCCCTATCCAGAGCCCACCCAGGCCCAGCTCGACTTCTTCAACGAACACGGCTGGCTGGTCGTCGAGGACGCGATCCCCGAGGCCGATCTCGACGAGCTCGAGCGCCACTGCGACAGCATCCTCTCCGAGAAGGAGCGGCTGGCCTACGACTGGGCGTGGGACGTCAAGGAATCGAAGGACGAGCGGTCGTTCCGCATCGTGCAGTCGTCGCCTTCCTTCGTCTGGAAGGAGATCGCCGACCAGCCCTACCGCAAGTGGCTGACCGCGTTCGGCTCCGGCCTGATGCACCAGAAGCTGGAGTTCTGGTACGACCAGTTCCTCGGCAAGCCGCCGGCGAAGAGCGTGCCGACCTACTGGCACCAGGACGAGGGCTACTGGGGGCGCAACCTCGACGACAAGGGGATCACCTGCTGGATCCCGCTGCACGACGTCGATGCGCAGAACGGCTGCATGCTTTTCATCGACCGCGGCCACAAGCTGGGCGTCCTTGAGCACCACCTGGTCGAGGGCATGCAGAGCGACCTTCTGACCTGCGACGTCGACGAGGCCGCAACCGTGGTCTGTCCGATCAGGCGCGGCAGCGTCACCTTTCACCACTCCAAGACCCCGCACATGACAACGGCCAATACGTCGCGGCGCTGGCGCAAGGCGGTCACCAACCACATGCAGGCGGTCGGCGCCGGCGGCGAGGGCGGCCACTATCCGTGGAAGATCTACGTCAACCAGCGCACCGGCGAGCGCATCACCCCAGCTTCGAGCTAGCGCGACGGAGGCCGGCTATCGCGGGCCGGCGCCCTCGTGCAGCAGGGCGGTGAGGCCGGAGGCGACGCTGTCGTCGGCGCGGATCTCCTTCTCGATGCGCCAGCCGACGCACCGCGCCGCCTGGTCCGGCCCGAGCCGCGCGCCGGAGGCGTCGTAAGCGGCCGCGTAGAAGGCCACCACCTTGTCGCGCCAGGCGCGAAGCTCGGCGTCCGGCGCGCGCGAATGCGGCTCGCGCGGCTGGGCCAGCGGCTGGCGCGCGGCGTCGAAGAAGGGGCCGCCGCATATGGCGTCGCCGAGCGGCGGGGGCGGCGCGGCGGCATAGCGGCTGGCGAAATCGATCACGCACATGGTCCCGTACTTGGTGTTCGGGCCGCAGCCGACGCCGGCGACGACCAGCGACGGATCAAACAGGTCCGCCCGCAGGGGGCGCTGAGGACCCGGCTGGTCCACGATCAGCTGCTGAACGATCGCCCGCGGCGCGGAGTAGCTGATCGAGATCGCCTCGGCGTAGGCGCTGGTCTCAACGCCCGCCGCGCGCATGCGCTCGCTTGGCCGCGAGCCGTCAGAGGCGCGGTCGCTGGCGCCGCCGCGCGGGCCCTGGTCGGCCTGCTGGGCGACCGCGGTCGCGGCCAGCCGTCCGTCGTACGTGAGCCGAGGAACCGGCGCCTGGCCGCGGAGGAAGGCGGCCGCCTCGCTGACATCCACGTAAGGCGCCGGCCGCAGCCGTCCGGCATAGGCCGGCGGATCGGCCCGCGCCTGGTTGATTTCGTCGAGGACGCCGGTTTCGAGCGCGGTCGGCGGCCGCGCCGCCTGCGGCGGCGGCGGCGCGCACGGCGAGGGCGTCCAGAACACGCTCTTGCCGCCGGGGTAGGTGAAGTGGTCGGCCTCGTGCGGCGCCCCGCCAGGGCCGGCGGGATCGACGTGGAACTCCTTGCCGCTGGCTAGGTCCCGCCAGGTCTTGCAGCTTTCGTCCCAGACGATCGTCTGGCCGGAGGCGAGCGTGTAGCGGTCGGGCGGCGTCGCGCTCGCCGCCGGCCCCGCCGGGTCGACATGCACCGCGTGGCCGGACCCCGTCTCGAGCCAGCCCGCGGCGGCGGGCGGCGCAAAGGCCAGCGCCGCCAAGGCGGCCGCCGGCAGCCAACCGATGCTTCGCAAGACCCGTCGCCGGGCGATCATGAACCCCCCGTCCCACGTGGGGCGGCCAGCGCCCCTTGAGCGGCAAGCAAGCTCGACCATTCGCGGCGGAAGTCAAATGCTCGCCCGCGCCGCGACCCTCGTTCTTTGCATCGGTCGGCGGAGCGCCTAGGCTCGGCCGCGGAATGGTTCCGGCCACGAGGCGCGCCATGCAGGCCCCGCAGGTAGCGTTGCTCAGCGTTTCCCTGGCGTTCGGCCTCGCGCTGGCTGCGGCCGGCGCCGCCCAGGCCTGCGGCCCCGGCGAGCATGAGCACGGGTCGGGAGAGCATCGCCACCACAACGATCGCGGCCGCTCCGAGCCCGACTCATGGATGTCGCAAGAGGGAACGCCGCACACGGGCGAAGGCAGGCCCTACTACCACCGCGACCCGGAGCGCGACCGCGAGTGGCAGGAGTGGCACAGGTACAACAATCTGCCCTGGTACCAGCAGATGTGGGAAGGCACGCCCAAGTACCACGAACACGAGAACGCCGCGATCCGCGGCTGAGGGGTCTGGCGAATGCGCCTGAAGCGCCGCTGACGCGAGCGCGTCGGTCCGACTGGCGGCGCAGCCGCGAAGCCGGTCCCCCCTAGAACCACATATCCGCAACGCGCTTGCCGTCGCGAGGCAGGTCCTCGAAGGTCTCCAGCCCGTCGAAGTGATAGAACGGAATCTGCATGACGGAGTCCGGATCGTCGGCCAGCCGGAGGTTGACCGCCATCCGCCGTCGCCCGTCCGGCTCCGGTCGCCGCCCCCGCCACCAGGTCAGGCAGCCGCACGTAGGGCAGAAGTGGAATTCGATGGCGCGCTGGCGGTGATAGACGCTCGTTGAGCCTGAATGCGAGATCGTGGCGTCCTGGTCGGCGAAGATCCAGATCGATCCGTACCGGCGGCAGACGGTGCAGTTGCATGCCGTCGCCCCCTCCGGGGTCGCATCGAACGTCCACGTCACGGCCCCGCAATGGCAACTGCCGCTGATCATCGCTCCCTCCTCGAAGTCGCCGTCACCCCTCGCCCAGGGCGCCCCTGCATTGCGTGAGCGCGGTCCAACGCGGAACATGCCGCCGATCACGCTGCGCAAACCGCGAGTAAAGGACGCCGAAGGATGATCCGAACGCTTTCCTGCCACTGCGGCGCGGTGCGCCTCGAATGCAACGCCGAGCTTGCCGATCTCAGCGAATGCAACTGTTCGACATGCGCGCGATACGGTTTCATCCACTGGAAGGTGCGCCACGACCAGGTCCGGCTCGCAACGCCGCGCTCCGGGCTGTCGACCTACGTCTGGCGGTTCATCGACAACCCCTTGCACTTCTGCAAGTCGTGCGGGGTCGCGCTGGCGTGGACCGGCCACGACAACTACTTCAGCATCAACGCCCGCTGCCTGGACGACATCGACGTCTTCACCCTGGAGGTCGGCCGCTATGACGGCCGGACAGACATACCCGGCGGCGACAACGTGCCTCCGCTTGCGGACACTGGCGCAAGCTAGTTGGCGAGCACTGCTCCAACGGATGAGCCCGAAGGCGATGATCGAGATGGTTTGCGACTGCGG
>DATGIN010000200.1:0-18404 GCA_035295705.1 Caulobacteraceae bacterium | reverse complement strand
GCGTCGACCGCGCGGGCGGCGGCGCGCAACGGCTCGACGCTGTCCGCTTCGAGCTCGACCAGCACCGAGCCGACGTAGAGGCCGCCCAGCCGGCTGAGGTGGCTTTCCAGCCAGTTGCCGCGCACAGAGACGACTGCGCTGGCGAGCGCCTCGGTGAGCCCCGGCCGGTCGCTGCCGACAACGCTTAAGACGAACAACGCCATCGCCGCCTCTTAAGGACCAGCCGCGCCCGCGCCAAGTCGGCGCCTGGATCTGGGGCGTTGATCGGCGGGCCGCCCTCAGGGAGTCGCGGCCTCGTCGGGAACCGGGGCGTTCACGTCGCGGATCAGGCGCTTCTCGGCGGCGGCCAGCAGCGCCTGTTGCAGGCCGGCGCGCA
Source organism: Caulobacteraceae bacterium (assembly GCA_035295705.1). GTDB lineage: Bacteria > Pseudomonadota > Alphaproteobacteria > Caulobacterales > Caulobacteraceae > Poindextera. The sequence goes on along the minus strand of DATGIN010000200.1, from coordinate 18,028 downwards.
CCTGGGCGGCGCCCAGGGAAAGGTCGGCGGCGCGGTCGGCGTCGGTGCGCTGGTTCTCGGCGGCGATCTCGGCCATGCCGATCTGGGCGTGCGCGCGGGCCTTGAAGTCCTCGGTCTCGGCGCGGTGCTGGGCCGCCTGGGCGCGGGCGACGTTGGCCTGGGCGTTGGTGCTGGCGGCCTCCGCCTTCACCTGCTCGGCCGCCTGGCTCGGGCCCGGTTGGCCCGGCGCCGGCGGCGCGGCGGCGGCGCGCGCCTGCAGCTGGTCGAGCGCCTGGTCGATCACGTCCTCCATCTCGCGCCCGACGCGGAAGCCGCGGACGAGGAACTTCAGCCCCTCGACCACCACCGGCAGCATCTCGGGCGCCAGCTGGACGACGGCCAGCGTCTTCTCGAGGAAGAGGCCGACCGCCTGAACGAACTCGATCCGGCGCGCCTTTTCGTCCTGGTCGTCCGGCTCGATCGTCGAGTCGGTCTCGATCTCGATGCGGAAGGCGCGGGCGGCGTTGTCGCGCAGCACCGCCTCGACCTCGGCCCAGGTGGGGTCGCCGAGCAGGCGAAGGGTGTCCGGCGCGGGCTGGACCGGGCCGGCGCCCGGCGCGGGCGGCTGGGCGGCCTGCAGCCGCAGCTGGGCGGCCAGCGCCTCCTTCGCGGCCGGCGAGGTCAGGAGCTGGACGCCGGTCATGCGCGCCAGCGTGTCGGTGGAGAACTTCTGGGCGATCACCTCGCCCATGATGCGCAGGAGATCGCGGGCGAAGCGCGCGAGCTCGCGCTGTTTGTCGCGCACGCGCGATGAGCCCCACGTGGCCTTGATCTGCTGGGCGGAGGCGGTCTCGTCCGGGTCGGTGTCGCCGCGCATGATGTCGGCGATGCCGGTGATCTGGAAGACGTCGTCCAGCATTTGCTGCCTGGTCTCGATGCAGCTCTTCAGGACGCCGGCGACCATGTCGACCGGGAACCATGACACCAGGCTGGCGACGCCGCCGGCGCCGGAGACCGCCGCCCAGTTCTCGATGGGGGCCAGCGTGTTGGTCTCGGCCGCGAACAGGTCGGTCAGGCGGGCGCTCTCGGTTCCGGCGTAGAAGCCGCGCACCTTCAGCGCGTCGGTCAAAAGGCCGATGCGGCGCGTGAGCTCGTCGATCTCCTGCGCCTGGCTCTCGTAATAGACGTAGTCGGGGGTGGGGATGATGCTGTCGGGGCCCGAGGTCGCCAGCAGCGGGCGCGGGCAGGGGAAGAAGTCCTTCAGGCCCAGCGGATCGTCGCGGACGTCGAGGCAATCTTCCGTGTACGCCTTGCAGACCCAGAAGACCCGGCGGCTGACCTTGTCCCAGATCTCGTAGACGGCGGCCTTGGCGAACTGGGTGTCCTTGTCGCCGGACTCGCCCCGCGCGCCGTCGGCCTTCCAGTCCAGCGGGCAGGCCCGGCCCTTGTCCTCGCCGAAGCGGTCGACCAGCTCGTCGCGGGTCATGAAGCAGCGGCGCCAGACGAAGCGCACCTCGGCCCAGGTGCGCGCCGGGTTGGCGCCGAAGTCCTCCCAATGCACGTGGTCGGGGATCGCTTCTTCCCAGATCACCTCGTCGTACTGGGCGGATGCGTCGGTGATCTCTCCATCGGCGGCGGCTGGATCGCCGCCCGCGGCCGCGGTGCGGATGTGCGGCACATAGCGCACCCACGCCTGGCCGCGGCCGACCAGGAGGTATTCGTCGCGCAGCGCCGTCATCAGGTCGGCGAAGTCGGCCGCCTCGAGGCTGAAGTTCAACGCGCGCTCGACCAGCTCGGCGGCCAGGCGCCCGACCGGATCGGCGTCCTTCCAGCGGCGCGAGACGACCGCCGTCGGCGTGCGCGCGTAGATGGCCGGCGCCAGCGTCTGGATGTTGGCCCACAGCAGCGCGAAGCGCCGGCGGCGGACACCGAAGGTGTCGGCGCGATCCTCGGCGTAGCGGCGCACGATGCGGCGGCCGCGCTCGACCCAGGGACGCTGCTCCTTCTCCGACAGCTCCAGCTCGCTGATCCAGCGCGAGACGACCGCCGATGGGTCGTCGCCGAAGTCGGAAGGCGTGTCGACCTGCTGCGCCGGCTCGTTCATCCACCGGAGTATCGCGGGCCGCCGCCCGCGCTCAGGATTCGGCTGAGAGGGAGCCGGGCGTGTTGTCGGAGCGGGGCGGCGCCACGGGATACCCAAGTGTCCGCTTCTGACTCAAAGCGGACATAACGAGCGGCCGCTTTCCGGCTGGGCGCCGATGTCTGCTTTCGACCCAAAGCAGACATCCAGAACTGGGGGGGGGAACCTGCCCGCAATCCGCCAGCGTTCAATCGCCGCGTTCAGCCGCCTGCGAACTTAGCTGGCGCTTACCGCGCCATCGGGGCGTGCATCGCAGGACGCCGAACGCAAATAGCCAGAGAATGGCCAGAGCCCGAAGAGGTATCCCCCATGCCGCATAGAAACCGCCGGCGAGTAGCAGGCCCACGAAACCCACAACTCCCAGCGTCGCAATCGATAGGCGAATCGCCAACCGGGTCATCTTGAACCTCGCTCGGCTTCGGACCGCAGGATTTGGTGTCGAGAGACTCACTTGTTACGGTCTCTCCAGGCGAAGGCTCCATCCGTCTCGGGGCTTGTCCGCATAAGCAACGTATAAGCGGATGTTCATCCTCGTCCGCCGAAGCGGCGCGGGCGCTGGCGAGCGCGACCTCCGCTAGCAGGCCCTAGGCCTCTCGGCCGCGGTCCTTGCGAATGCCATGTGCGATGAAGTTCACGGCGTCGCGCCGGTCCATCTTCCGCTGCTGCAGGAGGTGATCGGCTTGACTCCCCCGTTCGGAGAAGATCGCTACAAGCACATTGGCGCCCGTGACGTTCCTTCTGCCGGCGGAAATTCACGTGGACCACGTCGCGCTGCATCACGCGGTGAAGGGCAGGCGTCCCCGGCAACTTGTCCTTCAGTTCCTGCAGGCCCATCCGCGTCAGGTCCTGCCGGCTTGGCGTCCTCGCCGTCGTCGACGACGAGGGCCTTCAGGTCGCCGTCAACGTAGGCGTGACCCTCTCGGGAATCGCGCCCGTTGCGGCGCAAGCTTGTTCCATACCGCCAGGGTGCGCGAACGCTCAATCAGGCGATCAGGCTGCCGCGGATGATCGGGCCGCAAGACGGCTTGCTTCGGCCCCGCCGATTCCGATGTGAGGCGACGGGCCGACCGACTAGAGTCACCGGGCTGAAGAAGGGGTTGGGGTCACGTGCTGACCAGGCTGAGGCTGCTAATGCGGCACGCGCTCTATGTGGCGCGGGGCGGCTTCCTGGTGCGCCCCCTTGCGATCGCGATTGTGCTGGGCGCGGCCGGCATGCTGCTCTCTTGGGCGGAGGAGCAGTCGCCCTTCATCAGCGTCTGGGCGCCGGCGGTTCTCTTCCCGTCGCACTCCGATCCCCAGGTGGCGCAGGTGATCCTCGGCGGGATCGCCGCGTCCATCATGACCGTCGTCTCGATCGTCTTCGCCATCCTCCTTATGACGCTGACGCTGGCGTCGATGCAGTTCTCGCCGCGCATTCTGCTGAGCTTCGTGCGCGACCGGGTCACGCAGTGGACGCTTGGCGTCTTCCTCGGCACCTTCACCTACTGCATCGCCGCGCTGCCGGCGGCGCACTCCTCGCCGAAACCATTCGCGCCGGTGACGACGGTGATGGGCGCAATGATCCTGGCGCTGGTTTGCGTCGGGTGGCTGCTCTTCTTCATCCACCACATCTCGCAGGCCATCAGCGTCAACCACATCGTGGATCGCATCGCGGGCGAGACAGAGAGCATCATCGACGAACTGATGCCGCATCAGCGCTCGCCGTTGGCATCGCGCCGGCCGCCCGAGATGCATGGACGCGAACGCGAGCAGCCGGTAGCCAGCCCCAGCTCGGGCTACATCCGCTTCGTCGACACCCGCGCGCTGGTCGCGATCGCGAGACAGAGGCGGCTGCGCATCCGCCTCTTGCGCCGCGTTGGACAGTTCGTTCCGCAGGGCGCGCCGCTCTTCACGTTGTTGGACGGCGAGCACATCTCAGGCGAGGACATGCAGGCGCTCCTCGCGGCCGTCGACATAGGGCCGGTGCGGACGCTGCAGCAGGACGTCGAGTTCGGCGTCATCCAGATCGCCGATATCGCACTCCGCGCGATTTCACCGGCGGTGAACGACCCCTCCACCGCCATCAACGGGATCGACCAGCTCAGCCGCATCGTCATTCGCTGGATCAGCCGCGACCCGCCTGACACCTATCTCTCGAGCCCGTCCCATGTCGTGCGGGTGATCGTGCCGTGGATCACCACCAGCGAGTTGCTCGACACCGCGTTCGAGCAGATCCGCCACTACGCGAAGAGTGACCTCGCGGTCAGCCTCCGGCTGCTGCGGGCGTTCGGCGATGCGCTGAGCATTTCCGAGGATTCCGCCCTGCGCGGCCTGGTCCTCGAGCGGGCGCGAAGGGTTGTCGACGGCGTCGAACTGCCCGGCGAGGATGTCGACCGGCTGCGCGGGCGTTTCGACGCCATCGAGCGCGCCGCCCGCGCGCAGGCTCGGGCCGACAAGGCCGAGGGCTACTGGGCGATGTTGGACGCCCGCGGCGCGCTCTAGGGCTGGGCGGCGCGCCCGGTGGGACGACCACGCGCTCGAAATTGTTCGCAAAATGCGGGTCGCGGCGGTCATGCGCCGTCGACAGGCGGTCGAGCGCCTCGATGACCAGCAGCTCGACGAACGCCCTGCTTCTGCAGGCGAACGGAGCATCAGGAGCAGCGCGCGGCGAGATGTCTTCCGGAGTCCCGGAGGGAGCCGCCAGCAGCGGCTCCCCTAAGCACCTCATGCTAACGCTGGTTCGGCATCCTCGGCTTGCGAGGACTCGATCGCCTCGGGCCTGAAGCCGAGAGTTTGAGTTCCCCCCTATTCGTCGCGTGCCCAAACGCCGGGATCTTCGAGATCATCCGCGGCGCGCGTGGGAGCACGCCTCGGGCGAACCCCCCCTCCTCGAGAGCGCCGGCGGAGGCTGCCTAGTCTGGCAAGAGGGCCGGGTCGCCGGCGACCAGGCGACCGTGCTCCAGCCAGCCTGCAAGCGCAGGGGTGAACTCTTCGGCGACGCGAGCCTCGTATGCCGCAAGGTCTTGGTCGGTGAAAACGCCCCGCCAGCGGCCATTGACGCCCTTGTTCAGGAATGTCTTGGCGCCATCCACCCAGGCCATCCCGGCGGCCGGCATCAACGCCTCGCCCTGTTCTCGCATGGCCTCGAAACCCGCGGCCGCGACGACCTGATCCATCACCGCGTCCGGCAGCGCGATCTCGAGGTAGCGGGCGATGCGCGCGATCTCGCCGGCGAGGTCGGCTTTCATGTCGTTGTAGTGGACGAGGAGCATGTTGGCGTCCGCTCGCGCGGCCCAATAGCTGCGCTCGACCTCCCAGAACGACGCGCCGGGATCGCCGCGCGCGCCGCCATCGGTCAGCCACTCGTGGAATGACTCCGCAGGATCTTCCGGTGTCGGCGGCGAGGCGTCCCCGAACTTCGGGTCGCTCAGACTCACCTGGTCCATGATCGCGTTCATTTCGGGCCTGAAGCCGCGCATGTGGTTGTGCATGCTCAAGGCGGCGTCGCGCCCATCACGCGCGACGTGAATGAACTTCACCCCCTCCGCGACCGGCAGCGCGTCGTATGGCAGATGCGACTTCAGGTGCCGCCGCCCTGGCGTGGCCTCGGCCGCTTCGGCGATCGGCTCGACAGGTCCTCTCAGGCGGAAGTCGAACCAGGGCCCGCTCACCGGCGCTGCGGCCGCGCTTCGCGCCAACAACATGGCCACGATCCTCTGCGTCCACGTCGTGCCGCACTTCGGGTAGGTGGCGATGATGATGTCGTCCGGCCGCGGGCGGTACGCCGCCCAGCGAGCGCTGTCGAAAACCCTCGACCGCACCTCACGTCGTTGCGGCCTAGCAAGCGCACTCATCCAACGTCTCCCCACCCACCCTGACGGCGCTGACCTACGGCCAGAATGTGTGAGGTTGCAACTAGTCCCCCCAAGCGCCCGGTTTTCAGCGACGTTGCGGCGTCCGCTTTCCGACCTATTGCGGAGGCCAGGCGCATGTCAGCAAGTCCGTGGCTGCGCTATCGCGGGCATTTCGGCCCAGCGATCCCAGGCTCCAACGCGCCGCCCGCGCTCCGAGGCGATGAGAGCGAGCCGTTCGTCATGCCGGCCGGTCAGGGGTTCAGCCGTCTTCGCTTTCCGCGCCTCTATGCGCCGCCCGTCGAGAGCATCGACTAACCCCCTTCTCAGGCGTCGGAGTCGCGATGAGCGCCAGCGGCCAACCTATGGACGGTGTCGCCGCAGCGGTCCTCTCACGCATTCCCCAGGTCGGGGGCCTGTCGGACGTCCGAGACTGACGGGATGGCTGCAAGGCTCCTGATGGTCTCGGCGATGTCCCTCGCCGGCATCTTTCCAAACGTGACGGTGACGTCGTCCGTCCCCGCCGTCTCACTGGCCTGCACGACCAACTGCCTGACGTTGGCGGCGCGCCATCCTAGGGCCTGCTGAAGGGCGCCTACCGACATGGCGCCATGCTCGGCATGCAGACGGAGTTCGACGGCCTGACGTCCGTTCCTGAAGCGCTCCTCGAGCGGCTTTATGCCAGCGAGGATCACCAGAATGATGACCGTGGCGGCGAACGCCGCGACGTAGAGGCCGCCACCTACGGCGAGACCGATCGCCGCAACCGCCCAAAGGCTCGCGGCCGTCGTCAGGCCCTTCACCACCTCGTTGCGCAGGATGATCGAGCCGGCGCCGATAAAGCCGACACCTGTCACGACCTGGGCGGCGATCCGTGAGGGATCGAGGATGACGTGCGCGCTGAGCACGCGGTTGAAGCCGTAGGCCGAAACGATCATCGCGAGGCAGGCGCCGACGCAGACCAGCATGTGGGTGCGCAGCCCAGCGGCCCACAGCAGACGCTCCCGCTCGATGCCGACGAGGCTGCCGAGCGCTGCTGCGGCAAGCAACCGAGATAGGAGCTCGACGGTAGGAAGCATGGCATCGATCCACTTCGCCAACGCATTGAGAAGTTGCCCATTTTAGCTGGATGAGGCAAGCAAAATGATCCGTGTCCGGACGAGAACATATAGGGGCGCTCGCCGAATCAATCAATCTCTACATAACCTTAGAGCCGAACAGGCTAACCGGGGTCTGCAGATCGAAGGCCTTGTCGCTGGCCTCGTCGAGCAAGCCGTCTCCCTCCCCCTCGACGGCCTTCGGCGCACCGCATAGCGGACTTGCCGATCCGTTGGTCAGTCAGGTTGTTGGGTGTGTGGTTGGAGCGGGTGCGCGAAAGGGTTCATCTCGCACGCAGCGCTCGCGGTTGCAGGCTCGTGATTCCTGTCGACCCTCACGATTGACCAAAGGCCGACGTACAGTTGGTTTGGATATGGCGCGTAGCGACCTTGCGGGTCCCGGACGACGAACAGCGCAAACTCCGGGGCGCCCGCGTCCTGAGTCCCGGCGAATGACACCAGAGGCGGACCGTTTACGATAACCGGGATGCGCCCGCCCGTGCTCGGCGGCAGCGTCGGCTCTCGCTGGTGATGCAAAACGAAAGTAGCGCCATCCATGTGGCCTTGGAGAACCCGGACGACCTGAAACCTAGTCTCGACCCAGATGAGTGGGAACGACATCCGCTCGCTCGCGTCCGCGCCCTCGCCAGTGTCGTGGGTCTTCGATACCGGACGCGCCAACACCACGACGTCGGAGCCGGAGAGAAGCTGCTCGCAGTTGGGAACGGGCATCGCGAAGGCACTGGCCGGCGATGCGAAAGACAGCGCCGCCATCGCAGCGAGGGCACCGCAAAATCGGCCCGACAATCTCATCGCCATCGCCCCGCGACGGCGCTCGGCTTCGCCAGGAGCGGCAGCACTATGGCGACAGCGCCGAGCAATCATGCGGGCCGCGGCCCGCGGGCCTCGGGCGAGGTCTGCCAGCACCTGCAGTTGCTCTGGAGTCGGCTTCCCTACCATCGGCGATCTGTTCACCGGTCGCAAACCCCAACCATAGCTGGTTCGACCCGCACCGCGAATGTTCGCTCCTGGCGCTTAGCGGACCTAGTCGAATAACTCAGCCAGCCCGGCGGCTCCGATTCCTTCGCGCCTGGCGCGGAGCTCGCAATAGACGGCCGCCACGCCGGCGGAGGCGACCAACCGAGCGAGCGCCTCAGCCGACACGCTGAACAGCGGCCCCGTCGCACTAACAAATTGGCTAGGTGTCGCTGTTCGAAGCAGAGCGAAGACAGGCGTTTCGAGGGCGCGCAGTCCCACGAAGTACCCAACGATCAGAGCGAGCAAGGCCCACCTGTGGCCGCGGGTGAGACCAGCGCTCCGCCCGAGCGCCTCGAGGGGATTCAGACGTTCGACCACTAGTGCGGGCGCAGCGACGAGCCACGCCGTAGCCATGATCAAGCCTGGCACGATCAAAGCTAGGCAACCGCCAGCCTCCGCGAGAACAGCGACGATGCTCAGGCAAATGAGCCAGCCTGAGCTTCTCAGGCCAGCGGACAGGCACTCTCGGAATGATGCGCGCCGATCATTGAGGTCCCGAACCGCGCCATAAACGACGCCTCCCTGAAGGGCGCAGCCGGCTGCGAGCCACACGGCGTTCCTCAGCGCCAACGCGATCCAGGCCTGGGCCGAGAAGTTACCCCAACTCGCCCACACCAATTGCGAGCCGTACGCAGTCGCCAACATCGGCCCGACGAAGACGATGACCGCCATCAAGCTGAATACGGCTGCGTTTCGACTGAGCAGACCTAGCGTGCGGTACACCACGTGGCTTAGGTCCAGCGGCCCACTCGGTGCTCGCCGAGCGGGATAGAACGTTCGGACCCAGAGTGAGATCGCGGCCGCCCGCAGCGGGCGCGTGGGCGCTCTAGCAGTGGACGGCGCGGCATCGCCCGCGGGCGGTTCGGTCGTCGCCACTATCGTCAGCCCCGGCGGCTCTAGCGGTCGACCTAAGCGCAGACGCTCCCCAGCTTCAACCTAAGCTAGATGTCCGCGCTTGGCGCCAAGCAGACGTCAGCGTGTGGTACTTGGTCTAAATGCTTGACCGGCTCCATTTCAGCCGCGCGACGCTGGCGGTGCTGACCGCCTCGCGGCACACGAGCAGAGAGTGGCCGATCCAAGACTCTACGGGCCACCGCTCGACCGCGACGCATGCGCCCGCGAGATCGCGAACAACGCGGTCTACATCGTCGAGGTCGATGGCGTCCTTGCTGCCCGGCGGCCTGGAAGCGTCGCGACGATGGCAGCGCCTACCTCAGCAACATCGCGGTTGACCCGGCCTTCCGCCGCCGGGGCATCGCACGCACCGCGACGCTCTTCCTGCTCGAGGAAGCGAAGGGGTGCACTCGGATTGATCTGCTGACACATCCGGACAACGCCGCCGCTATCGCGCTCTATCGGTCGTTGGGGTTTGCGGTCGAGAGCCGCAGGGAAGACTACTTCGGCGACGGTGAACCGCGAGCGGTGATGCTGAAAAGTGATCGGAGCGTAGTCTGCGGCCTACGGCTCTTGGACCTGGCGCTGCCCAATGACTGCTCTTGGCGCATAGCCTACATCCCCGAAGGTCTGTTTAACAGGTTCGCGTAGCGTCGTCTGAGCGCCGCCTTCTCGACCTTGCCCATGGCGTTCTTCGGCAGATCGTCGACGAAGATCACCCGCTTTGGCGTCTTGAATGCCGCGAGCCTTTCGCGCGCCGCCTCGATCACCGCTGCTTCCTCGCCCTGGCCGGCGATGACCGCCGCAACCGCCTCGCCGAAGTCCGGGTGCGGCAGGCCGATCACGGCGCTCTCGATGACGCCCGGCAGTTCGTCGAGCACCAGCTCGATCTCCTTCGGATAGACGTTCAGCCCGCCCGAGATCACGAGGTCGTTGGCGCGCCCCGATAGCCAGAGGCGCCCTCCGGAGTCGATGCGGCCAATGTCGCCGGTGATGAACCAGCCGTCGGGCGTGAACGCGTCCCTGGTCTTTTCCGGGTTGCGCCAGTAGCCGGCGGTAACGCTCGGTCCGGTGATCTCGACGACGCCGGTCTCCCTGCCGCCCGCGATCCGCAGGCGCACGCCGGGCAGCGGAAAGCCGACGCTGCCGGCCAGACGCTCGCCGTGCAGCGGGTTGGTGGTGATCATCTGCGCCTCGCTCATGCCGTACCGCTCGAGGATGCGCATTCCCGTCCGCGCCTCGAACGCCGCGAACGCGGTTTCCAGGAGCGGCGCCGAGCCGGAGATGAAGAGCCGCATGTACCGCGCGACCTCGCCGGTGAACCGCGGATCGGCCAGCAGGCGGCCGTAGTAGGTCGGCACGCCCATCATGACCGTCGCGCGGGGGAGGGCGGCCAGCACCGCGTCCTCGTCGAAGCGCTCCAGCCAGAGCATCGGCGCCCCGACCAGGAGCGCGCAGTGGACGGCCACGAAGAGCCCGTGCACGTGGAAGATCGGCAGCGCGTGCAACAGCACGTCCTCGCCGGTGAAACCCCATGCGTCGACCAGCGCCAGCGCGTTCGCCGCCAGGTTGGCGTGGCTCAGCATCGCGCCTTTGGCGCGGCCGGTGGTGCCGGAGGTGTAGACCAGGGCGGCGAGATCGCCCGGCTCCGCCTGATGGATCTCGGCGAGCGGCGGGAGGCTCGCCGCCTCTGCCGCCAGCGCTTCGGCGTCGTGGACGACCAGCTTGGGCTCGGCGTCCCCGACGAAGTAGCTTAGCTCCGCGGCGGTGTAGGCGGTGTTGAGCGGCAGGATGACCGCGCCGGCCTTCAGGCACGCGAGGTAGAGCATGAGAGCGGCAGGGCTCTTGCGGGTCTGCACGGCGACGCGCTCGCCCGGCTGGACGCCTTTCGCCCGCAGCAGCGCCGCCAGCCGCCCGGTCCCGGCTTCGAGCTCGCCGTAGGAGATCGCGCCCCCGTCTGCGAGCAGCAAACAAGGGGCCGTCCCGTCCGCCGGGAAGCGCGACTCCAGGAGCGCGTAGAGGTTGGCGTTCACAACCGCCCGCCGCGCGCGATCAGGACCGCGACCGCAGTCGCGACCGCCGCCGAAGCGACGAGCCGCCAGATGGGGACCCGGGCCATCGGCCGCGCCTCGCGATGGGCCGCTTTCGCGCCCGTCAGCATCGGCCCGATCAGGTTGTCGCGCTTGACGACCGCGTAGAACAGGATGGCCGCAAGGTGCAGGACGATCAGCCCCAGCAGCGCGTTGAACACCAGGTGGTGCCAGTGGGCGATGGCGCGTCCGGTGTCGAAGTCCACTAGGCCCCCGAGCGGCCCCGGCTGGTCGCCATCGACGTCCACGGCAAAGAGGCCGAGCCCCAGGTCGAGGCCGAGCAGCGCCAGCATGGCCGCGACGCTCCACCCGCCGAGTGGATTGTGCCCGATGTTGAGGTGGCGGGTGTCTCCCCGGCGCAGCTCGCCCACGTAGGCGGCGACCGCACGCGGCCCACGCAGGAAATCGGAGAATCGCGCCGTGGAGCTGCCCACGACGCCCCAGATCAGGCGAAAGACGACGAGGCCGACGAGGACTTCGCCGGCGAGCTCGTGCAGGGCCAGCCGGTCATACTCGGCGCTCCACCAGCAGAAGGCGACAAGGACGACGACCGCCCAATGAACCAGGCGAGTCGGCCAGTCCCAGATGGCGACGCGGGCCTTCTCGGCGGCCGTCAAAGTCTCGGCGGCCGACATCGCCGCCCTAGTCGTCCTTAGCGCGGTACTTACTGTGGCAGCCGAAGCAGGCCTTGCCCAGGTTCAGGAACTCGGCGCGGATCGCCTCGGCGTTGCCGCCCTGCGCGACGCTGTCGAACTTGTGCGCCTCGGCGGCGGCGGCGCTGGCTGCCTGCGCAAAGCCAGCGGGATCGGTCCAGATTTCCGGCTTGGCGCCGGTCTTTACGCCGGCTTCGGGCCCGGTCCCCTTCGGGAACCACGACGGAATCTGCGGGATGAGTCCGTCGACCTGCTTTGCGTCGCTCTGGATCACGGCCATGTCCGGCGCGGGCTTGTTCAGCTCGTCGTGGATGCCCTTCGTGTCGGCCCCGATCTGCTTGTAGTGCGCCTGACGCTCCTTGATCACGCTCGAGGCGTCGGCCACCGCAAGGGTCGCGGCGCCCGCGACCATGACGGCGACCAGCCAGTATGGGCTGAACTTCACGCGCATCCCCTTTTTCCGAACTGCGTTGGCGTTTCGCCGATTATCACCAGGCGTCGATCCAACGAAGCTTCTTTTCGGTCCGCGCCGGAGCCGGCGGGAGGCTGCGCAGCGCTCCCATGATCCAGGCGCGCGTATCGGCCGGATCGATGACATCGTCGATGCCGAATCCGGTGGCCCGATTCAGCGCCTTGCCGGCCTCGTAGGCGCGCGCGACCATCTCATCGAAACGGGCGCGCCGCTGGGCAGGGTCTGCGATGGCCGCCAGCTCGTTGCGGTAGCCCAGCTTTACCGAGCCCTCCAGCCCCATGCCCCCGAACTCGCCGGTTGGCCAAGAGACGGCGAACATCGACGCCTGGTAGCTGCCGCCGGTCATGGCGATGGCGCCAAGGCCATAGCTCTTCCTGAGGATCACGCTGAGCAGCGGCACCGTCAGGTTCGCGCCGATGATGAACAGCCGCGAGCAGTGGCGCACGAGCGCCGTCTTCTCGATCTCGGGGCCGACCATCATGCCCGGCGTGTCCGAGAGCGACAGCACCGGCAGGTCGAAGGCCTCGCAGATCTGCAGGAACCGCGCGGCCTTGTCCGAGCCGTCGGAGTCGATCGCCCCGCCGAGGAAACGCGGATTGTTGGCGAAGAGGCCAAGCGGCCGCCCCTCGATGCGGATCAGGGCGGCGACCATCGTCTGGCCGAACTTGGGTCTCAGCTCGAGCACCGAGCCTTCGTCAGCCAGCAGATGTATCAGCTCGCGGACGTCGTAGACGCGCAGCCGGTTCTCCGGGATGACGCCGCGCAGCCGGCGCTGGTCGACGGCGCTCCAGTCGGCGAGCGGGCCCTGGAAGTAGGAGAGATACTGCTTGGCGAGACGAACCGCGTGCGCCTCGTCGTCGGCGAGGATGTCGATGACGCCGTTCGGCTCCTGCACGCTGACCGGCCCGATCTCTTCGGGGCGGAAGATGCCGAGCCCGCCGCCCTCGATCATGGCCGGTCCGCCCATGCCGATCGAGGAGTCCTTGGTGGCGATAATGACGTCGCAACAGCCGAGCACCGACGCGTTGCCGGCGAAGCAGCGGCCCGAGGTGACGCCGATCATCGGCGCCGTGCCCGACATGCGGCCCCAGAGCTCGAAGCCGCGGATGAAGCCGCCACTTTCGGTGTCGCCGGGCCGCCCGCCGCCGCCCTCGCAGAAGAAGACGGTCGGCATGCGCCAGCGGGTAGCCAGCTCGATGAGGCGATCCATCTTCTGGTGATTGTGCGCGCCCTGGGTGCCGGCCAGCACCGTGTAGTCATAGGCCATGACGGCGCAGCGCGCGGCCTCGTCGGCGAAGTGCCGCCCGTTCACCCGCCCGACGCCCATGACCATGCCGTCGGCCGGCGTCTGGGCGATCAGCTCCTCCATGGTGTTGCGCCGCCGCCGCGCCGCCACGACCAGCGGCCCGTATTCGACGAACGAGCCGGGATCCACGAGGTCGTCGACGTTCTCCCGCGCGGTACGCTGGCCGGTCTTGCGCCGTCGCTCGACCGCGCTCGGCCTGGCCTCGTCGAGGGCCAGGCGATGGCGGTCCAGCACCGCGGCCAGGTCGGGCCTTACGTGATCGAGGTCGACGTGCGCGCGCTCGCCGGCGTCGACCTCGCCGAGGTCCGCTCCCTCGATGAAGACCAGGCCGTGGCCCTCGAACACCGCGTCGCCGACCACGACGCCGATCTCGCGCACGTGGCCAGAGACGTTGGCCTCGATCACATGCTCCATCTTCATCGATTCCATGACCAACACCGGCTCGCCGGCACGGACAGCCTGCCCCGGTTCGACCTGGATCTGGACGATGGTGCCTTGCAGCGGTGCGCGCAGCGGCGTCGTCCCCGGCGGCCCGTCCAGCTCCGCCGGAGGCTCTGGCGCGGCCGCGCCGACCGCCGCGGTTCCGCTCCCGGATTTCCCGTGGTCGAGCACCGCCAGCGGATCCAGCGCGTCGATCTTGGCGCCGGCGGTCTTGCGCAACCCGCCCGCTCCCTCGGCCGGCGCCAGCGCCGCGGTCGCTTCCAACAGGGCGGCGATGTTGCGCTCGATGAAGCCGGTGTCGACGGCCCCGGCCGCGAAATCGGGCCGCTGGGCGAGCGCCTGCAGGAACGCGATGTTGGTGGCGACTCCCGTCACCGCGAACTCCCCAAGCGCGCGGTCGAGCTTGCGCGCGGCGGACGCAGAGTCCGGCGCATGCACGATGACCTTCGCCAGCAACGAGTCGAATCGCAGCGACGTGCGGTAGCCGGCATAGCCGAAGCCATCGACGCGCACCCCTGGACCCGAGGGCGGCGTGTAGACGCCGAGAGTCCCGCCGCTAGGCCGCGCCGAGCCGTCCGCGGCCATGGTCTCCAGGTTCACGCGCGCCTGCATCGCTGCGCCGCGGGGCTGCGGAACGGCTTGCTGGCCAAGGCCGAGCTCCGCCAGCGTCCGGCCGGCCGCGATCTGCAGCTGCAGCCGCACGAGATCGAGGTCGGTGACCACCTCCGTCACGGTATGTTCGACCTGCAGGCGCGGATTGGCCTCGATGAACACGAACTCGGCGCCCTCGTGAGCCGTCGCGTCGACCAGGAATTCGATCGTGCCGAGGCCACGGTACGCCGCAGCCTCGGCGAGCCGCGTCGCCGCGGCCGCGAGCGCCTGGCGCACGTCCTCGGCGACGGCCAGCGCCGGAGCGACCTCGATCAGCTTCTGCCGTTGGCGCTGCAGGCTGCATTCGCGGTCCCAGAGGTGGCTGACCGCCGACCCGTCGCCGACCACCTGGACCTCGACGTGCCGGGCGCGCGGCATCAACCGCTCGACATAAAGGGCGCCGGAACCGAAGGCCTTCTCCGCTTCCGAGGCGGACCGTTCGAACGCGCTTTCCAGCTCCTCGGCGCGCGTTACCGCCCGCATGCCGCGGCCGCCGCCGCCGGATACCGCCTTCAGCATGACGGCCGCCCCCTCGCCGAGCTCGGCGAAGAAGGCTTTCGCTTCGTCCAAGGTCACCGCGCCGGCAGATCCCGCCAGCACCGGAACGCCGCAACGGATGGCCAACCGCCGCGCCGCGGTCTTGTCGCCGAAGAGGTCGAGGGTTTCGGCCGAGGGGCCGATGAAGGTGACGCCCGCATCGGCGCAGGCGCGGGCAAATGCGGCGCTCTCGCTCAGGAAACCATAGCCGGGGTGAAGGGCTTGGGCGCCGCGCTCCCGCGCCGCCGCCACGATCTGCGCGCCGTCGAGGTAGGCCGCGGGGCCCTGGCCCTTCAGGGCCACAGCTTCGTCGGCGGCCCGCGCGTGCAGGGATTGGGCGTCGTCCTCGGAGAACACCGCGACGGTGGCGAGCCCCATCTCCGCGGCCGTTCGCGCGATGCGAACCGCGATCTCCCCCCGATTGGCGATTAGAATCTTCCTGAACACGCTAGTTCCTTCGACCGAGGCTGAAATTCAACCGCAGAGAACGCAGAGGAGAGCCGAGTTCGCTGAGGTCAGAGGCCGTTCGCCATGCGGTGAATCCCGTCCCTGATCATCGCGACGTTGAAGTTGAGCAGATAGCCGAGCCGGTAGCCACCAATCCTAAGGTAGCTGAGCAGCTGAGCCCGATGCACGTCGTTAAGGCGATCGACCGCTTTGACTTCGACCACAACCCGCTTGTCCACCAGTAGATCCAGACGATAGGCGGATTCAATGATGAGAGAATCGTAGATGAGCGGCAGGGTCACCTGCCGCTCGAACGCAATCCCGACCTTGCCGAGCTCGTGGCCCAGGCACGCTTCATAAGCATTCTCGAGCAAGCCCGGACCGGGCGCTTTGTGGACCTTTAGGGCGCAGCCAAGGATTGCCTCTCCGAGCCGGTTCTCTTCCACTCTGCGTACTCTGCGCCTTCTCTGCGAACTCTGCGGTTAAACTAGCGGCCGCGGCGCTCGATGCTAGTCTTGGTCACGGAACGAGGGCTGCAACCTCGCTCATCAGGGGGCCGATCTCCTCGTGCAGAACAAGGTCGGCCAGCACGTCCTGCTCGGTCGGCTCGCGGTTGACGATGGCCAGCTTCGCGCCCTTGCGCTTCGCCATGAGCGGGAAGGCCGCGGCCGGGTAGACCACCAGCGATGAGCCGAGGACGAGGAAGAGGTCGCAGGCGAGCGTCTCCTCCTCGGCGCGCTGCATCGGCTCTTCCGGCATCGTCTGGCCAAACGAGATAGTCGCCGTCTTCACGATCCCGCCGCAGTCGCGGCACGCCGGAAGGATGCGGTTCTCCAGGAAAGCCCGCTTCAGATCGGCGAGCTCGTGCCGAAGCCCGCAGGCAAGACACTTGGCGTAGCTCGCGTTCCCGTGCAGTTCGATCACCTTCGCCGCCGGCACGCCGGAGTCCTGGTGCAGATTGTCGACGTTCTGGGTGATGACGGCGGAGACTTTGCCGGAACGGACGAGCGCAGCGATCGCATCATGCCCGGCATTTGGCTTCGCGCCCGTCCAACCGGCGCGGCCGGAGAAGGTGCGGCTCCAGGCTTCGATGCGTTTGGCTTCGTCGCCGACGAACTCCTGGAAGTAGATCGGGCTCATGCGGCTCCAGACCCCGCCGGGGCTGCGGAAGTCGGGAATGCCCGACTCCGTCGAGATCCCGGCGCCGGTGAAGACCACGGCGCGGCTGGCGTCTGCGATCAAGGCCGCAAGCTGGGCGGCGGAGCGGCTGTCCATCGCCCGATCCTAAGGCCCGCCGACGGCGACGGAAATCCAACTTGACTTGGCTTTGGCGAGATCGCGCACTCGCGGCCGTGCCTTGGCGGGAGGACGGCCATCGTGGCGGCGGACGACGACTGGTGGAAGCGGGCGGTGTTCTACCAGATATACCCGCGCAGCTTCTTCGACTCGAACGGCGACGGCGTCGGCGATCTCCCGGGCATCGAGGCCAAGCTCGACTACGTGGCCGCGCTCGGGGTGGACGCCATCTGGCTCTCGCCGGTGTTCACCTCGCCGATGAAGGACTTCGGCTACGACATCTCGGACTATCGCGACATCGACCCTCTGTTCGGCACGCTCGAGGATTTCGACGCGCTGCTGGCGGCCATTCACGCCCGAGGCCTCAGGCTGATCATCGACCAGGTCTGGTCGCACACCTCCGACCGGCATCCGTGGTTCGTGGAGAGCGCCGCATCGCGGGATAATCCGAGAGCCGACTGGTACGTCTGGGCGGACGCCAGGCCGGATGGGACCGCGCCTAACAACTGGATGGCCGTGTTCGGCGGCCCCTCCTGGCGCTGGAGCCCGAGGCGCCGGCAGTACTATCTGCACAACTTCCTCGTCGAGCAGCCCGACCTCAATTTCTGGACGCCCGCCGTGCGGGAGGCGATCCTCGACGTGGCGCGGTTCTGGCTCGACCGCGGGGTGGACGGCTTTCGCCTCGATGTCGTAAACCTCCTGTTCCACGACCGAGCGCTCACGGACAACCCCGCCGCCGAATTGAGGGCGCCGCCTGTTCAGGCCACGGACTATCAGCACCACCTCTACGACCGCTCGCGGCCAGAGACCCTCGACTTCCTGGGCGAGGTGCGGGCGCTGCTCGACAGCTACGGCGAGCGGATGGCGATCGGTGAAGTCGCCGATGCGGCCTATCTCGAGCGGCAGGTCGAATACACCGCCACGCCCGAGCGGCTGCACACCGCCTACAGCTTCTACTTCCTGAACGCGCGCGAGCCGACGCCGGAGCTGTTCGCCGGGGCCATGGCGGCTTGGGCGGAGGCGCCAGGCTGGCCGTCGTGGTCGCTCTCCAACCACGACTTCGTCCGCTTCCCGACCCGCATGGCTCACTCGGGCGACCCGGCGCAGGCCAAGGGACTGCTCGCGCTGTTGCTTTCCCTCCGGGGCACGCCGTTCCT
>DATGIN010000199.1:0-2972 GCA_035295705.1 Caulobacteraceae bacterium | reverse complement strand
ACCTTGCCGAACCTGCGTTCGGACGCATCGGCGAGCGCTTCGACCGCCTCGAAGGAGGCGACGTCGGTCAGCTGCGGCGCGACCTCGAGGTTCATGCGGGTGAGGCGATACGCCTCGCGCGCCAGCGCGGCTTCCTCCACGTCGGCCATCATCACCTTCATGCCGCGGCTGGCGAACGCCTCGGTCATCCCGAGTCCGATCCCGCTCGCCGCGCCGGTGACGACCGCGACCTTCCCTTCCAGCGTCTGCATTCGCTGTCCTCCTCCGGCATCTAAGCACGCGGCCGGGGGGCGGGCGCAACCAACCTCAGACTGTGACGCCTTCCTCCGCGATCAGCTCCAGCGAGCGGAGGCGCGAGGCCAGCGTCGGGCCCGCGCTCATCACGAAGATCTCGTCGGCGCGGGTGTGCTCGGCCTTCTCCTTCAGGAGGGCGCGCACGGTCGGCCCATTGCCGCGGATGCGGCGGACGAACCGCTCGCCTTCCTCGCCGCCCGGGCGCTGCTGGCGGGGCCGCGGCGTCATCGCGGCGAGACGTTCGGCTTCCTCGCCGGTGTCGGCGGCGAGCGCGATGGTGGCGACGCCGGCCCAGGGCTCTGACCGATAGACCGACGGCTGGAAGCCGAGGCGATAGGCGGCGACGGCCGGCATGCCGTCGGTGCGGGCGATGAACTCGGCGAACACCATGCCGATGCCGGCCGCGCCGGCGAAGGCTGCGGACTCGACAGACGAGCAGAGCAGGAAGAGGTCCGGGTGCGATGGCCCGCGCGGGTTCGCCTTCACTTGGGAGAAAGCGTGCCCCATCGGGAAAGGCTCGACTCCAGAGGAATCCAGCAGCCAGGCCGAGAGCAGCGCGAAGAATTGCGGGAAGACCGCCGACGAGCGCGAGCCCAGCGCCTGGCCGGTCGTCATGTCCGCGCCCAGCGCCCGGCCGAGGCCAAGGTCGATCCGCCCTGGGGCGAGCGCCTCCAGCTCCATGAACACCTCGGCCACCTTCAGCGGCGAATAGTTCGGCAGCATCACCCCGCCGGAGCCCAGGCGGATGCGGCTGGTCACCTGCGTCAGCGCCGCGATCAGGATCTCCGGCGCAGGGCTGGAGAGGTGCGGGATCGAGTGGTGCTCGGCCACCCAGAAGCGGTGGTAGCCCAGCCGCTCGGCCGCCTTGGCGACCTCGATCGTGTCGCGCACGCCCGCCGCTTGCGTGCCGCCCTCCATCGACACCGGCGATAGGTCCAGAACCGAAAGGATCGCCATGCGGCGCTTCTAGAGCACCGCGATCGACTTGATGCGAGCAGGATTGCGGCGCCACGCCTCGCGGCCGGCTGGCTGGCCTGCTAGAGCCGCCCGCCAGCGTGCACAGCCTGTGGGGCGAGCTTCCGATGTCACTTTCCACCTACGACATTTCCGTGCCGGTGTTCCGGCAGTACCTGGCGGCGCTGTCCGTGGTGCTCGCCAAGGGCGAAGCCGCTTGCGCCGCCGGTTCGCTGGCGGAAGCCGACCTGATCGACTTCCGCCTCTACCCGGATATGCAGCCCTTCTGGTTCCAGGTCCGGCAGGCGATCGTCCACTCCGCGGGCGCGGTGGGGGTGCTGCGCGGCCAGTCCTATCCGCGCGCCCAGACGCTGGATACGCTGGGCGAGTGCAAAGCGGCGGTCGATGCGGCGGTCGCCTACATGGACGCGGTCAAACCGGCCGACCTCAGCATCGATCCGGGCGCCGATGTGGGGCTGAACGAGCCGAAGGGAGCGACCATCACGGCGCGCGACTTCCTGCTGACCCTGTCCTTCGGCCACTTCTTCTTCCACGCCGCCACCGCCTACGACATCCTTCGCTGCCAAGGCGTCGCCGTCGGCAAGCTCGACTTCATGGGCGACGTCCCGATCAGGGCGCCGGGATAGGCGCGGCGCCCCGGTGCGCTAGGCCGAGCGCCGCCTGAGCTTCTTGATGATCGAGGAGAAGTTGAGCAGCGGGCGGGCGCCGGTCGAGATGATGCCGCGCACGAATACCATCGAGGCGCCGGCGCGCACCACTTCGCCGCGGCATTCGATAAGCTCGCCCTCGCGGCCGGCGTCGACGAACTCGCAGTTCATCGATGCGGTCACCGAGCCGTGGCCGGTGAGCGCGTCGCGGGCGATGAGGAAGATCGAATAGTCGGCGAAGGTCATCAGGCAGCCGCCGTGCATGAAGCCGCCGCCGTTCATGTGATGCTTGTCGGCGCGGAAGGCGCAGACCACGCGGCCGTTTTCGTCCAGGCGCACGTAGAAAGGGCCGGCGTGGTCTTCGAACGGCTCGGCGCCGTAAGTGCTCCAACCGGCCCACTCGCCAGACGCGACCGGCTTGAAACCCCACGCGCTCTCCGTCGTCCCGTCCGCCATGTTTGCTCCCTCCACCACGCGCCTTAGACTTGGCGGCGCCTCCATAGCGTCTAGCCTGAGGAAAAGGCCATGCCTCTCGACGTCGACACCCGCGTTCAGCTGATCGAGGGCGTGCGCCGCTTCGTTTCCGAGCGCCTCAGGCCGCTCGAAGCGAAGGTCGCCGAGGACGACGCCATTCCCGACGATGTGGTCGAGGAGATGAAGGCGCTCGGCCTCTTCGGGCTCTCGATTCCGGAGGAGTTCGGCGGACTTGGCCTTTCGATGGAGGACGAGTGCGGGGTTGCCGTGGAGCTCGGTCGCACCTCGCCCGCGTTCCGCTCCAGCTTCGGCACCAACGTCGGGATCGGCAGCCAGGGCCTCGTCATGTTCGGCACGTCCGAGCAGAAGGCGAAGTGGCTGCCCCGCATCGCCTCGGGCGAGATCATCACGTCTTTCGCTCTCACCGAGCCGGAGGCTGGCTCCGATTCCGCCGCCGTGCAGACGAAGGCGCGCCGCGAGGGCGACGTCTACGTGCTGGACGGCGGCAAGCGCTTCATCACCAACGCCAACAAGGCGGCGCTCTTCACCGTGATGGCGCGCTCGGACCCTGAAAAGAAGGGC
>DATGIN010000198.1:0-4457 GCA_035295705.1 Caulobacteraceae bacterium | reverse complement strand
CAGGATGGCTCGATCAGCGTTCGCGACGAAAACTACGCAAACGGGCGCTGGCAGCCTGTGGCCAGCGCGTCGCTCAGCGAAACCACCAAAGCCGACCTCGTGGCGGCTGGGCTGCGACGGAGGTAGGCGCTGTCCCTCACCAAGCGCGCCCGCGGACCGCTCTAGCCGCAAGCCTAGAAGAAGGCGAAGGCGCGGATTTCGATGCTTTCGCGGGGCGGGGCGTCGGCGCGGGTCCGCGGATGCTCGAAGCTGGTGTGGGCGCCCCAGCGTGCGCGGCCGTCCTTCTCCGAATCGTAAACCTTGAACACCAGCGCTTCGTCGCGGCGCATGCGGTCGAACCAGGTCCAGCGATGCGCGGGGTTGTGCTGGAACATGTAGATCTCGCCGACGCGGTGCGGGAAGCGCCGCTCGGCCGGGATGAAGTCCGCCGGCGCGATCGAGCGGGCGTCGACGATAGCGAGCGGATTGCGCTCGATCGGCGTGTTGGTGGCGCGCCAGACCTGGACGATGGCGAAGCGGCGCTCGAGCAGCGCGTCGGCCTCGTCCGGCAGCACCTCGCGCAACCGGTTCGGCCCCGACCACTCGGTGTAGTCGTTGTGCACGGTGCGCACCGGCTCGCGGACCTTCTTCTCGGCGCGGGTCTCTTCGTCCGAGTGGCGAAGCGTGTGATCGAAGATGTGCACGCGCCGCGCGCCGCTGACCTTGGCGATCAGCGCCTGCATCTCGGGGTAATAGACGCGCTCGAGCTCGCCCACGTCGTAGAAGTCAGCGACCTTGGTCGCATGGTCGACCAGCTCGAAGCCTTCGCGCTCGAGGCTGGAGGCGCGGCCGCGGCCATCGGCGATCTTCACCACGTGCGGATCGGGCGTTCCGGTGTAGCGGCGGACGATGAGGCCCTCCGGCCCGCTCGTCTCGCTGATGGGCTTCTCCGCCGTCTTCAGCATGTAGTTGACGCTGGCCTCGACCGTGCGGGCCTGGAGCGCGACGTCTGACATTCGTTGAGCGCCTTTCGGAAGCGTGCCTGGCGAAAAGATAGGCGCGAGGGGCGGGCGCCTCAACGCAAGGAATTCTGGCGTGCGCGCCAGCGCTTATGCGGGCTCCATCTCCCGCATCTGCGGCAACACAGCCTCGGCGAGGATGTCGACCGAGGCCATGGCGCGCTCGTGGCTGACGGCGGCGAAGGCCATGTCGATGACGCCGACGCCGGCCGCGCGCAGGGAATCGATCTGGCCGAGCACGCTCTTCGGGCCGCCGTGGAAGAAGGGGCGGAAGATCCCCTCCCCGCCCGCGTGGCTCTCGCTCACCGCGTCGCTCTCCGAGACCTGGGCGACCGCGCGGTAGAGGACGTGGTCCGGCGTCGGCGACCAGCCGGCCTTCTCGGCCTCGGCGCGATAGCGAGCCACCTGCCTGGCGACCTGTTCGACGGGCGCGAAGGAGATGGCCAGGCCCAGCCGCCGCTGGGCGGCGAACAGCACCGAATCGTCGCTGTTGCCGGATCCGAACACCGGCGGGTGCGGCTTCTGGAACGGCTGCGGCCAGATGGAGACGAGGCCGTAGCGGTGCTGTTCGCCCTCCCAGGCGAAGGGTTCCGGCGCCGTCCAGGCCTTCAAAATGAGGTCGATGCCTTCCTGCGTGGCGGCGCGCGGATCGGTCGGCTCGCCCCCCAGGTAGGTGCGCGTCTCGTTCGGCACGCCGCGCAGGAAAAGGACGATGATCCGCCCGCCGCTCATCAGGTCCAGCATCGCCACCTCTTCGGCGACGCGGACCGGGTTGTTCAGCGGCAGAACGGGGCCAAGCAGGGCGATCCTGGCGCGGCGGACGACCTGGGTGAGCGCGCCCGCCCAGACCAGCGGGTTCGGCGTCAGCATGATCGGCCCGTAGTGGTGCTCGGAGACGCTGACCCAGTCGAAGCCCTTCTCGTCGGCGCGGCGGCCGAGCGCGAGGTTGTCCTCGACGCTCCGCCGCGCGACGTCGGGGTCGCAGGACGCCGGCGAAACCGGCCACGACCGGTCGGCCACCCGGCCCGCATATCCGGCGGCGAGAAGGAGCGAGAGCTTCATCCGCCGAAGCTTAGGTTGGGGCGGAGGCGGCGGCTAGTGCGGCAGGCGCCGCCCAGCCGGCTCATGCGCCCACCCTCCCCCCTTAGGGAGGGGGACCATGCGCAGCATGGTGGAGGGGGTCCGCCGCCGCGCGGCCGGGTTCAGGCAGACCCGCTCATGCAGAATTGGAGACGGGCGCGATCTTGCCCCGTTCCCCCTCCACCGCCATTCCGGCGGTCCCCCTCCCCCTACGGGGGACGATGGGATGGCCCGGCGTTTCGGCTCAGCTCATGCGGCGGCGCTGGGCTAGGGCGCAGACGGTGGAGGAGCCGATCGGGCCGCGCTCGTCGTAGAGGAAGCATTCGCCGATCGCGACGCCGTCGGTCGCGTGGTGGTTGACCACCTGGAAGCCGATCCAGGCGCTTTCCGGCAGGCGGTGCAGGTAGAGGGTGATGTCGCTGTTGATGTAGCCGAGGCCCTGGTCGCCGGCGTTGGCGAAGGGGCTGGCGAAGTCGGCCGCCAGCGCCGCGCGCGTGAAGGGCGTCAGCGGAACGCCCTCGATCAGCTCGCGCACCTCGCTCATCCAGAGCTCGCGCTTGCCGGTCCCGCCGAAGGCGCCCGTGATCGGCTTGGTCGCCCACATGCCGCCCATGCCACGAGCCTCGTCGGGCTCCGGGAGCGTATCCGGCGGCGGGGCGTCCCAGTTGGGCGGCTCCCAGACCTTGCCCGGCGGGTTCTCTGTCTTGCGCAGGAGCTGGCAGGTGGCGCGCGCCATCGAGACGCCGGCGGAGAAGAACTCGGCGTCGATCACCTTCAGCCGCCCGCCATCGCGCACCATGCGGGTCGTTACCTCGACGGCCGAGAGGTCCGGCAGCCGGTACATGTCGACAGTGAGGCGGGCGGGGACGAAGGCCGGGTCGTTCAGCGTGCGCTCGATCTCGTAGCCCAGGAGGCCGGCGATGACGCGCCCATGCAGCGACTTGGGATCCCACGGCCCGCGGCTGGCGGCGGTCGGCTGAAAACCGGTGCTCGTACGGGTGAAGAAAGGCTCGTTGCTCATGCGCGCGCGACCATGCCGGATTCGAACCGGGGCGCAACCGTCGAGCTTGCTCGCCGGCGCTCAGCCGGGCGTGGGGATCAGGTGCTGGCCGACGCGGATGGTCGTGGGGTGCAGAGGCCCGAAGGCCCTGGCGGCCACGTCGCCCAGCGTGTCCGGCAGCTTGCCGTTGGCGACGGCGGTTTCGCCGTACTTGGCGACCAGGGCGTCGCTCCAGGCGCTGTAGGCGCCGAGCACCGGGTCGGCCATGACCGGCGAGGAGGCGACGAGCTCGTTGAAGTTGTCGGCGTGGCTGCCCTCGTAGCTGAGCGAGACGACGGGCGCGGCGGCATTGCCGCAATCGCGGTAGCAGTCGGCGGAGAAGTCTCCGCCCAAACCGACCTTGATGTCGTTGAAGGTCGGCTGGTCGGGCACGAGGTGGTCGTAGCCGCCGGCGAAGTACTGGGCGATGTTGAAGCGGCAGGCGCCGCCGTAGCCGTCGACGCCAAGGTTTGCGATCTTGCCCACGCTGACGCCCACCAGCACCGTGCAGCCGTCGACCTTGTAGGTGTTCGTGCCGTCCTCGGAGCGGAACGCCGGGCCGGTCAGCGTCTCGAGATAGGCGAGGTTCGCGCCCAGCATGTCGGCGGTGAAGATCCTGGCGAGCTTCGGTGATGCCGCGGCCGCCGCCGGCGCGGCGCTCGGGGCGGCCGCGCTGGACGCCGGCGCGCCGGAGGGGGCCGTGGTGTTGGAAGCGGAGCGCGAACAGGCGGCGGCGAGAAGGCAGCAAACCAGCATCGCGGTGCGTGTCGTATACATGCGGCCAAGCTGAACGCATTTTGGGGGGAGCGGCAATGTCGACGACGCGGAGGGGAACGATCATGGGCTTGAGCGCCGTAGGGATCGCGGGCGGCGCCTCGGCGGCGGGGCCGGCCACAGCGGAAGGCTACGCCGACGTTCCCGGCGGCAAGGTCTGGTGGAAGCGGGTGGGCGCCGGGCCGAAGACACCGATCCTGACCCTGCACGGCGGCCCAGGCGCCGGTCACAACTACCTTCTGCCGCTGGGGGCGCTCGCGGCCGACCGGCCGGTGATCTTCTACGACCAGCTGGGCTGCGGGAAGGCGGACAGCCCGGGCGACGAGAGCCTCTACACGATCCAGCGGTCGGTCGACGAGGTCGACGCCGTCCGTCGCGCGCTCGGCCTCGAGCGCATCGTGCTCTATGGCCACTCGTGGGGCTCAGTGCTGGCGATCGAGTACCTCTGTCAGGGCCGCGGCGCGGGCGTCGAGCGCCTGGTGCTGGGCGGGGCGCTGGCCAGCGTTCCGCAGACGGTGGCGGGCATGCAGCGCCTGATCGCGGCCATGCCGGACGGCGCCGGCGCG
>DATGIN010000197.1:0-11794 GCA_035295705.1 Caulobacteraceae bacterium | reverse complement strand
GCCGCCGATCAGCACCTCGACGATCAACCGCCCGCTGAGGTCCGGGTAGAGCACCGATGTGGTCAGGATCAGCGACAGCATCACCAGGCCCGCGACGACAGCGCCGGTGAAGAGGTTCAGCCAGCGGCCGTTCACCCACGGGCCCAGCACGGCTTTGTCGTTGCAGAGCAGCAGAAGGAGCACGGTCGCGACCGGCAGCAGCACGCCGGCCAGCGTCTGCACGGCGCTGGTGAGCAGGCCCAGCGGTGTGCCGGGGACGAGCACCAGCGCCGCGGCGACCACGATCAGGCTGGCGTAGATCAGATAAAGGCCGATCGCCTCGCGCGGCTTGCGGTGCAGCGAGTGGCGCACCTTGAGGACGTCCCCGATGGCGTAGGCGCTCGACAGCGAGACGGCGCCGGCGCCGATGACCGAAGCGTCGATCAGCGCGATCGCGAACAGCACGCCGGCGATCCGGCCGGCATGGCGTCCGAGGCCCTCGGCGATCCCGGCCGCATCGGTGAAGTGGCCGAACTGCGGCGTGCCCGAGAAGGCGGCGGCGGTGAACGCCATCATCGCGGCCGCGCCAACGACCACGACCGCGATCCCGATCCAGAGGTCGGCCTTGCCGTAGCCGATGAAGCGCGGGGTGATTCCCTTGTCCGCCACGTAGCTCTGCTGGAAGTAGAGCTGCCAGGGCGCGATCGTCGTGCCGACGACGGCGATGATCAGCAGCATGACGTCGCTGAGCTTGCCGGCGCCGGGGATTTGCGGGGTGACGAAGTCGCGCGCCACCTGCCCGATCGGCGGATGGATCATGAAGATGATGGGGACGAGCGCCATGCTGCCGAGCACCAGGACCATCATGAAACGCTCGTAGCGGCGGAAGCTGCCGGTCGAGGCGGCGGCGATGATGGCGATGGCGGCGCCGACCACGCCCCAGATCTTCGGCAGGCCGAGATAGGACAGCCCCAGCGTCACGCCGATGAATTCGGTCACGATGATGAGGGCGTTCAGCAGGAAGAGGTTGGCGACGCTGAAGGCGCCCCACGCCTTGCCGAAGCGCGCGAAGATCAGGCGCGCATGGCCGACGCCGGTGACCGCGCCGAGCCTGAGCACCATCTCCTGGATCACATAAAGCACCGGAACCAGGAGCAGCAGCGTCCAGAGCAGGCTCGTGCCGTAGGTCTGGCCCGCCTGCGTGTAGGTTCCGAACGCGCCGGCGTCGTTGTCGCCGACCATGACGATGAGGCCGGGGCCGACGATGGCGGCGAGGGTTGCGAGCCGCGCACGCCAGCCGACGCGGCGCCCATGGTCGCGAGCCGCGATCGAGCCGAACGCGCCGTGGATGTCGCCGATGTGCGCGGCGTCGAGGCGCGCGGTCACGTCGAGGGTGGCGGAAGCAGCGTCGTAGGGAGCCATCCAAGCGCCTCCCTAAGCCGCGCGCGCGGCCGGGGCGGGCTCGCGCGAGGTTGCTGGGAGCGGCGCCTGGCGGCCGAACAGACGGCCGTCGGCATGGAGGGCCCGGATGCGGACGAGCGCGCCAAGCGGCGCGCCAGCGACCCTGCCGGGCGGAGTGGTGAAGATTGCGGCCATTTCGGGCCTCCTCTCGCCGTAAGCTTCTTGCCTAGGCTCGGGAGGCTGGCCGCGAGGGGTCAGCCGGGAGGCGAACCCCTTCTAGTCGGTCAACAGATCCCGAGCGACGAACCGTCCAACGGGGAAGCCCTCGCCGGACGGACTGCTAGATCGCGGGTTCATGTGTTCCTTTGGGTTTCCGTTGACCGGCGCCCGACTGGGGCGGCGGCCGGGCCAAACGCATCGCCCCGCCTGCAAGCAGCGCAGGGACACACGTCGGCTTGAGCCGGATATATACCCCAGGGGGTTATGGTCAACCCCGGCGCCGTGCTGAAATCGCCACACCGTTCAGCGTACCGGCGCGCCTTCGTCAGAAGTCGCCGCGCGCCGGCATCCCGGCTGTCCAGTCGCAAACGACCAGCGGGCGCAACATCGCCTCAGCACGCGCTTTGAGCCACGCCGGATCGAGACCGTCGAAGGCCACGAACTGGAAGCGGAAGTGGTGAACGCCCTGGTCGGCCGGCTCTGCGCGCGGGAAGCCGTGCGCCGGCGCCGGGTCGTGGTGCGCTTGCAGCGGGCTGCGCAGGAGCGTGAGCCTGACGCCGGCGGGGTCGGCGTCGAGCGCGAACACGTCAGGGCAGACGACCCCGAGCATTCGACCGCCACCGAGATCGAGCCACGTGAAGCCCTGGATGGGCCGCTCGCAGCCGTCGAGGGCGCGCCGCAGCGGTTCGCCCATCACGCCATCGACCCGCGCCTCGACGTCGAGCGGCAGCGCCAGCTTGAGCAGCTGATGCCGCGCCCGCCAATGGACGCTCAGGAGGAGCTCGACCAAGGGCTCGCCCGCATAGACTCGCCACTCCGCGGTCAGGCGGCTGTCGCCGATCTCGCCCTGCTGGACCGCCGAACACATCAGCTGCCCCCGGTCGAGCGCGCGGGGCGGCGCCCAGTTCGCCGACGCCAGCTGCTGATCCCCCAAGCGGTCGACGCCGTGCGACCAGGTGTCGGTGAGGTCCTCGAAGAGCCCGAGCGCCGGCGTCGCGGCGACCCCGGCCAGACTAAGGCGCGCCTCGGGGCCGAACCACGCCGACGCATCGCCCAGCCCAAGACTCTCGACGTCGTCGCCAGGCGAGGCCGCCTGGGCGACGCGCGGCGCTTCGGGCCCGTCGCGGTCGAGGTGGAGCACCGTCGCCCGTCTGGCGGGGACGCTCAACCTGACCAGCACCCGGCGCGGAAACGCGGTCGCCGCCTCTTGCGCGAGCGGCTGGTGCGGCACGACGGCGCCGTTCTCGTCCAGGAAGCGCCAGTTGCGCCGCCAACGCGCCTCGGTCCAAGGCGCCAGAGCCACATAGCCTTCGAAGGCGTGCTCGGCGGCGTTGAACAGCACGAGCCGCTGTCGCGGCGCATCCGGCAAACGCGCTGCGAGTCGCCGCACGCCGAAGGCCAGCGCCTCGTCGGCCGCCGCCCGCGCCCCCAGGAGCTCCGCGACCGCTTGCGCATTGGCCGACGGGATGCAGGTCCCGCCCAGGATGTCGTGGAACTGGTTGAAGGCGACCGTCCGCCACGCTTCGGCGAGGCGCGCACGCAGGTCGGCGGGCGGCGCCGGATCGGCTTCGGCCATGGTCTCGGCCTGCCCGAGCCCGGCTTCGGCGTCGCGCATGCCGAGCTTGATCGAGCGCAGGACGGAGTAGCAGCCAACCGCGTGATGTTGCAGTTCGCCGGCGACGTCAGGGAGCTCGGATCCTTCCTGCTCGATGGCGTC
Source organism: Caulobacteraceae bacterium (assembly GCA_035295705.1). GTDB lineage: Bacteria > Pseudomonadota > Alphaproteobacteria > Caulobacterales > Caulobacteraceae > Poindextera. The sequence goes on along the minus strand of DATGIN010000197.1, from coordinate 8,478 downwards.
GAAGAACCGCGACGGCGAGGAGAAAGCCAGCCGGCAGCCGGGGATCGTCTCGGCATGCTCCCGGCACCAGGCGATCTGCCGCTCGGTCGGGCCGCCGCCATGGTCGCCCACGCCGACGAAGGCCATCGTGTGGCCGACGCCGGCAGGCAGATTGGTCAGCGCCGCCTCGATGTGCTCCTTCGCCAGCTCCCCCGTGGCGTAGGAGCGCGCAATGCGGAACGTGGTGACGGCGTCGCCTCCCTCGCGGCTGCGCCAGCGGAAGAGCCGCGCCGGCAGCGCCTTCTCGTGCTCCTGCGGGCGCATCATCACATAGCGGTCCTGGCCGTTGGCGCGGAGGAGCTTCGGGAGCGCGGCCGCGTGTCCGAAGCTGTCGACGTTGTAGGCGACGCGCGGGAAGACCCCGAAACGGCTCTCGAACCAGGCGCGGCCAGCGTCAATCTGCCGCTGCAAGCCGAGCAGGCTCGGAAGGTTGCAGTCCGGCTGCACCCACCAGCCGCCGACGATCTCCCAGCGCCCGGCGGCTACGTGAGCGCGAATGCGATTGAAGAGGGCGGGATCGATCCGCTCGACGGCGTCGTACGCCCAAGCCTCGCCGCGCGTGAACACGATGTCTGGATTGGCGTCCAATCGCTCGCAGGCGGATCGGCACGTCGCGACGACCTCGTCCAAGCCCGCCTGCCACGGCCACAGCCAAGCCGGGTCGATGTGCGCGTTCAGCACCAGGTGCACCGTGATCATGCTTCGCATCTTGGCCGGAGCCCGCGGAAGCCGCCTAGCCGCCGCGCGATCTCGACATGGTTTCGATATATCGAAGCTTGCTCCGCCCGATTGTTCGATATATCGGGACGCGGGATCGCCACGGAGAAGCCGAACTTGACCGACCACGCCCCGACCACCCTCGCCAAACGACCGATGCGCCCGCCGCTGCCCAGCTGGCGGCTTACCCTTACCGACGCCCGCCCGGTGACGCCGCTCTGCCGACGCCTCAGCTTCACCGCGCCTGGACTGGACGCCGGTGCGTGGACGCCCGGTCAGGATCTGGTTCTCAACCTCCCGGACGCGCCGCGGCGCCACTACACGATCCGCTCGCTCGGCGACGGCGTGCTCGACATCGACTTCGTGCTGCACGGCCACGGCCCGGCGGCCGACTGGGCCACCGCTGCGGGTCGCGGCGACGTCATCGAGGCCGCCGGCCCCCGCGGGCGGACGCGCCTGGCCGATGGCGCAGACTGGCACCTCTTCGTCGGCGACGAGACCTGCATTCCGGCCATCTTCGCCATGCTGGAAGCGGCGCCGCCGGGTCTGCGCGCGTTCGCCTTCATCGAGGTCGAGTCGGCGGCAGAACAGCAGAGCATCGATACCGCAGCCGACCTCGACCTCGCCTGGGTCCTGCGCGGCGGCCCGGCGCGCCCCAACGACCTCCTCTTGCAGCGGCTCATGGCCTTCGCGCCCCCGGTCGGAGCCGGCCATGCCTACATCATCGGCGAAACCAGCGGCGTGCGCGCCCAGCGGCACTATCTTCTGGAGCAAGGCTGGCCGCGCGAGCGGATAACGGCCGAAGGCTACTGGCGCCCGGGCCGCGTCGGCGGCCACGACCACGTCTGATGGAAGCGTAAGGCAAGCGATCGATGGACGAGAAAGTGACGGCGGTGCTCGACGCCTACCACGCGCGGATGCGCGACGAGCGGGAGGCGATGCGCGCGGGGCGCCTGGGCGACGGCGATTGGCGCGACAGGGTGCTTCTGGCCGTCGGTCCCGAGACCGGCCAGTTGATCAACATCCTGGCCCGCAGCCTGAAGGCGCCGCACATCCTCGAGATCGGGACGAGCTACGGCTATTCGGGCATCTGGCTGGCTGAGGCGGCCCGCGCATCGGGCGGGCGGGTGACGACGCTGGAGCTGCAGGACTACAAGTCGGCGCACGCGCGCTTGATGTCGGCCAAGGCCGGCCTCGCCGACCATGTCGACTTCAAGGTGGGAGACGCGCTGGCGCTGATCGACGCGCTGCCGGCCGGCATCGACTTCGTGCTGCTCGACCTCTGGAAGGACCTCTACACGCCGTGCCTGGAGGCGTTCTATCCGAAGCTCAATCCCGGCGCGGTTATCGTCGCCGACAACATGATCGCCCCTGGCGGCCCGGATCTCGTTCGCTATCAGGAGGCGGTACGCGCCAAGCCGAAGATGGCCAGCGTGCTGCTGCCGGTGGGCTCCGGGCTCGAAGTCAGCCGCTTCGACGCCGTCCTCTAGCTAGTTCCGCTTCGGGATCACCACCGGCATCGTTTCGAAGCCGTGGATGAAGATCGAGTGCGTGCGGGTCGGCTCGCCGATCAGCTCGATGGTCGGGAAGCGCTTCATGATCTCTTCCCAGATGATCGTCAGCTGCAGCTCCGCCAGCCGGTTGCCGACGCAGCGATGGATGCCGAAGCCGAATGAGATGTGCTGCCGCGGCCGCTCGCGTTCGATGATGTAGGCGTAAGGGTCCGCAATCACCGTGTCGTCGCGGTTGCCCGAAAGGTACCACATGACGACGAGGTCGCCCTTGGCGATGCGCTTGCCCTGGAACTCGAAGTCCTCGGTGGCGGTGCGGCGCATGTGCGAGAGCGGCGTCTGCCAGCGGATCGTCTCCGAGACCATCGAGGGGATGAGCTCGGGGCGCGCCCGCAGCTTGTCGTACTGGTCGGGATATCTGTTCAGCGCATAGACCGATCCCGAGATGGTGTTCCGGGTCGTGTCGTTCCCGCCGATGATGAGCAGCGCCAGGTTTCCGTAGTACTCCCAGCGGTCCATGTCGCGGGTAGCCTCGCCGTGCGCGAGCATGGAGACGAGATCGAACCGAGCCGGCTGTCTGCTCCGCTCGTCCCACATCTCCTGGAAGCGGGCGAAGCACTTCTGGGTCTCCGCGAAGCGCTGCTCCCAACTGGTTACCGGTCCGTGGCCCGGCGTGTTGGTCATGACGTCGGACCAATAGGTCAGCTGGCGCCGATCCTCGAACGGATAGTCGAAGAGCGTGGCGAGCGTCATCGCCGTCAGCTCCTTCGAGACGAGGTCGACCCAGTCGAACGGCTCGCCGATCGGCAGGCCGTCGAGGATGACGCCGGCCCGCTCGCGGATCAGCGGCCCGAGCTGCGCGAGGTTCGCGGGCGCGACGACCGGGCTCACGGTCTTGCGCTGCACGTCGTGCTTGGGAGGATCCATCGAGATGAAGCTGGGCCGCTGCGGCCGCTTCTGGGCCTCGGCTTCCGCTTCGAGGCTTCGGAGCGTGATGCCGTCGGCCGAAGAGAACACCTGATGGTTGGTGTCCACGGCCATGATGTCGTTGTAGCGGGTGATCGACCAGAAATCGCCGTGGTCGGAGCCGCGGGTGAGGTGCACCGGGTCTTCGGCCCGCAGCCGATCGAACAACGGCCATATGGTGTCGTTGCGGTAGAGGTCGGCCTGCGCCGGGTTCAGCTCGTCGAGCGGGGTCGCGTCGATCCTCGCCCGCGCTTCATGCCTCAGATCAACCGCGCCGTCGCTCATGCGCCTCGGGCTCCTTTGGCCGCGCCTTCTCGCCGGTCCGCATAGGACCGCGCTCCGCCCCGCAGCGCAAGGCTGGGCGGCGCCGGGCGGCGCTCAGTCGGCGACCGCCTGCCCGACCGCGGCGGCGTCCTGGGCCGTCGGCAGCGGATGGTCCGCAGGCGTGGCGGGCGGCGCCTGCGGAGGCGGACTCGTCGGCTGATCGAGGAGCGCGATGGTGTCGCGGATGAACGCGGCGTCGGTGACGATGCCGATCTCCAGCCGCTCGTTGTTCAGCTCGACCTGCTGGGTCAGCATCCCGGTCACGAACTCGGCGTCCTTCGGCTGAGGCTCGCCCGGGACGCGGCGGTTGGCGTCGGAGATGTAGACCGGCCCGCCCGAATTGCCGGGGAAGACGCGGAAGTCGAGCAGGAAGGTCGGCGCCGAGGCGCTGGGCGCCACCACGCGCGAGGCGACGCGGCCGGAGCGCAGGATCGGAAAGCCGGCGGAGTCAGCCGAGAGCCCCTGCGGGTAGCCCAGCACCATCATCTCGTCGCCGGGACGGATGTCGTACTTCTCGAAGGTGTCGCCGCTGGCCAGCCAGGCGAGCGGGATCGCCGCCTTGGCGAACGCCGGGGGCGCCTTGACCACGATCGCCGCGACGTCGCGCGACGCCAGATGCGACCACAGCGGGGCCTTGCCCGAGCGGATGACGATCGGCTTCGGGTCGAACCGCCAGCTGCCGTCGCTGCCTTCCACGCGGTAGCCGACATGCGCCTCCGGCCCGGACATGCGGTCGAACACGTGGTTCGCGGTCACCAGCACCGTGCGCGCGTGCCCGTCCGGAGTCGGATCGTCGATCAGAAAACCGGTCCCGATGATGTGGGTGCCGTTCGGCAGCTGCTGCTCGACCTGGACGGTGGCCTGCATCAGCTGGGCCGAGAAGTCTGCAACCATACGCCCAAGCCCCCGACCGAAACTGGCGTCAGATTTGACGTGCGCCGGCGCGCCACACAAGCTGCGCTGAACTCGTCAACGCAAGGTGATGTTCGGGCATGGCGGCGCGTCCGTCGACTGGGACGAACAGCCGCAGCCGCAGCGGGCGAAAGCTTGCGCTGGTTACCGGCGCTTCATCGGGGCTGGGGGCGGCGTTCGCGCGCGCCTATGCGGCGCGGGGGCTGGACGTGGCGCTGGTGGCGCGCCGCGCCCCGCGTCTCGAGGCGCTCGCGGCCGAGCTGGTCGATCGTCATGCGATCGAGGCGATCGTCATCCCCGCCGATCTCGCGTCGGCCGACGCGCACGAGGCGGTCATGGCTGCGGTTGGAGCGCGGGGGCGCCACGTCGACGTCCTGGTCAACAACGCCGGTTTTGGCATCGCCCAGAGCTTCGCGGCCGTCCCCTGGTCGCGCCAGCGCGAGTTCCTGATGACCATGGTCGTCACGCCCTGCGCCCTGGCGCGTGCTGTGATCCCGGGAATGGTCGAGCGCGGCGGCGGCGCGATCATCAACGTGAGCTCGCTGGCCGCTTTTTCGCCCGGCGTCGCGGGGCACAGCCTCTATCCGGGCGCGAAGAGCCTGCTCCTGAAGTTCAGCCAGGCGCTCGATGCGGAGTATCGCGCCAAGGGCCTTAAGGTGACGGCGGTGTGCCCGGGCTCGACCGAGAGCGAGTTCGGCCAGGTCGCCGGCACCGACCAGGTCATGCGCAAGGACCGCTGGCGCCTCGCCCAGACGGCGGAGGCGGTCGTCGAGACCGCGATCCGCGCCAACGACGCCGGCCGGCTCGTGGTGGTGCCGGGCCTCTTCAACAAGGCGGCCGCCGTCCTCATGCAGGCGCTGCCCGAATCGATCGTCCGCGCGATCATCGCGCGCGGCTCTGCGAAGTATCATCTCGGGGACTGAGGCCAGATGGCGGGCACGCACTTCGATATCGTGGTCATCGGCTCCGGCGCCGGCGGCGCGACGGTCGCCCAGCGGCTTGCCCCCACCGGTAAGAGCATCCTCATCCTAGAGCGCGGCGAGCACGTCCCGCGCGAGGCGGAGAACTGGGACGCCAAGTCGGTGTTCATCGACAAGCGCTATCGCACCAAGGAGCAGTGGTACGACCGCCGCGGCAAGCCGTTCGTTCCGAACACCCACTATTGGGTCGGCGGCAACACCACCTTCTACGGCGCCGCGCTCATGCGCCTGCGCGACCGCGACTTCGAAGAGACCCGCCATTCCGGCGGCGTTTCGCCCGCGTGGCCGATCTCGCTTGCCGACCTCGCGCCGTACTACGACGAGGCGGAGAAGCTCTGGCGCGTGCACGGGACGCGCGGCGTCGACCCGACCGAGCATGGCGACGAGCCGCCGTACGCCTATCCCGCGGTCCGCGACGACCCCGGCATCGCCCGCTTGCGCACCCACTTCGAGAACCAGGGGTGGCGGCCGTTCGCGCTGCCGCTGGGCGTCGATCTCGACCAGGATCGGCCGGTCACCAGCGCCTGCATCCGCTGCAAGACCTGCGGCGGCTATCCCTGCCTGGTCAAGGCCAAGTGCGACGCCCGCACCCGCGCTGTCGAGCCGCTGCTGCAGGCTCCCAACGTCACGCTGCTGACCGGCCGCAAGGTCACGCGCCTGGAAACCGACGCGCAGGGCAGGGCGGTCAGGGAGGTGGTCTGCCAGACCGCCGCCGGCGAGGAGCGCTGGAGCGGGGACCTGATCGTCCTCGCCGCCGGGGCGGTGAACACGGCCGTGATCCTGCTCGCTTCGGCCAACGGGGCGCATCCGAACGGGCTCGCCAACGGCTCGGACCAGGTCGGGCGCAACTATGCGTTCCACACCCTGACCGCGATGGTCTCGCTGACCGCCGCGCCGGTCGAGACGACGTTTCCCAAGACCTTGGCGGTCAACGACTTCTACTGGCGCGACCCGGACGGCGGCTTCGACTACCCGATGGGGCACATCCAGCTGCTCGAGTACATGACCGGCCAGACGCTCGAGGGGCAGGTGTCGGACTGGCTCCCGCCGGCGCTGGTGCCGGACATCTTCATGAACGCCATGGCGCACCGGCTGCTGAGCTTCCTGGTCATCTCCGAGGATCTGCCGTTGGCGGACAATCGGGTTCGCGTCGGCGCCGACGGGCGTATCTTCCTCGACTACCTGCACAACAACCTCGACGGACATGAGCGCCTGGTGCAGCGGCTGCATCAGTCGCTGGAGGGCTTCGTCGACCATGCGCACCCGCTGTCACAGCACCGGATGGAGCTCGATTCGCTTCTGCCGCTCTACGGCACCGCCCACCAGGTGGGGACCGCGCGCTTCGGGACGGACCCCAAGAGCTCCGTGCTCGACCCGTTCTGCAAGGCGCACGAGCTCGACAACCTCTACGTCGCCGACTCGAGCTTCTTCGTCTCGTCGGCGGCGGTGAACCCGACGCTGACCATCGTCGCCAACGCCATGCGGATCGGCGACCACATCAAGCAGCGATTGTCCGCCTGAGCGCGCGCCTGCTAAGCCCCTCGGCATGAGCCTTCCGAAGCCGCCGGTCGCCCGCAAAGAGCCCAAGCGCATCGTCCAGTTCAATCGCGTGCGCGTCGATGACTACGCCTGGATGAAGGACGAGAACTGGCAGGCGGTTCTGCGCGATCCGCATCTGATCCGCGCGGACGTCAAGGCGCATCTCGAAGCCGAGAACGCCTACACCGCCGCGATGCTGGCGCCGACCGCGGCGCTGCAGGCGGCGCTGTTCGCCGAGATGAAGGGCCGCATCAAGGAGGACGACGCGTCGGTTCCGACGCCGCACGGGCCGTTCGCTTACTATTGGCGGTACGAGACCGGCGCCCAGCATCCGATCCATGCCCGCACCCCGCGCGAAGGCGGGCCGGAGAGCATCCTGCTGGACGAGGAGGCGGAGGCGAAGGGCAAGGCCTACTTCCGGGTCGGCGGCGCCCAGCACAGTCCGGACCATGCGCTCTTCGCCTACGCCGCCGACGAACAAGGCTCCGAGGTCTACCGCATTCACGTCAAGGACCTCGCCACGGGCGAGGTCCTGCCAGAGCCGATCGAGAGCGCGACGGGCGCCTTTACCTTCTCGCCGGACTCGCAGTGGTTGTTCTGGATCTGGCGCGACGACAACGGGCGCCCAGCGAAGGTCTTCCGAAGACCGGCCCGCGGCGGCGCAAAGGACGACGTCCTGGTCTACGAGGAGCCGGACGAGGGCTTCTTCCTCACGATAGGGCGCACCCACTCCGACGCCTACGTCGTCATCGGCGCCGGCGACCACGAGACGTCGGAGGTGCGTCTGGTCCCGGCCGCCGAGCCGACGCAGGCGCCGCGCGTGGTCGAGCCGCGGACCGTTGGCCTGCGTTACGACGTCGAGGACTGGGACGGGCGGCTTCTGATCCATACGAACGCCGACGGCGCCATCGACTTCAAGGTGATGCAGGCGCCGCACGAGGACCCCGGCCGCGCCAACTGGCGCGAATGGATCCCGCACCAGGCGGGCCGCTACATCGTGGGGATCGGCGCGGTGCGCGACTGGTTCGTCAGCCTCGTGCGCGAAAACGCCCTGAACAGCATCCGCCTCATCGAGCGGACGACGGGCGCGGCGCACGCGATCGCCTTCGACGAAGAGGCCTACGCGCTCAGCCTCGGCGGCGGCTACGAGTACGACACCACGACGCTGCGCTTCGTCTACGAGTCGCCGACGACGCCCAGGCAGTGGTTCGACTACGACATGGCCAAGCAGACCCGCGTGCTGCGGAAGGCCCAGGAGGTGCCGTCCGGACACGACCCCGCCGCCTATGTGACGCATCGCCTGACCGCCAAGGCGCCCGACGGCGCCGAGGTCCCGATCACCATCCTCATGCGGAAGGGAACCCCTCTCGACGGCTCGGCGCCGCTCCTGCTTTACGGGTACGGCGCCTACGGCCTCTCGATGGAGCCCAGCTTCTCGATCCGCAATCTCTCGCTCGTCGACCGCGGCTGGATCTGGGCGACGGCGCATG
>DATGIN010000196.1:0-25758 GCA_035295705.1 Caulobacteraceae bacterium | reverse complement strand
CCCGCACCGACGATCGCAAAGGTTGGTTTCATCACGCGCTCCTCGGGGCGCCAGCCCCCTCGCCGCCCGATGACGGCGGCCCTGCAAACGCGCGAACGTCCGGATGGATGCACGAGCGGGCGATCACAAACGCGCGGAAATCGGGAGCCTAAGCCCGCGCTGGGCGTTCCAATCGATCGCGCGGAGCGGGGGCGCGGGAAGGATTGCCGATGCGTAGCCAATGGAAGACATGCATAGCCGCCCTGGTAAGCGCGGCCCTGGTGGGCGCCATGAGCGTTCCTGCGCTGGCCGGGCCCGACGGCGGCGGACCGGGCGGCTTCGGCGGCGCCCCGCGCGGCGGCTCTCCGGGCTTCGCCGGCGCCAGAGGCGGCCCGAGCTTCGGCGGCCACGCGGCGGCGTTCGGCGCGTCGCGCGGCTTCAGCGGCCGCAGCATGAGCTTCGGCGCGCCGCGCGGGTTCTCCCACACGATGTCGTTCGCCCGCGGCGGGTCGAGCGGCTTCCGCGCACAGCGCGGGTTCAGCCCCAGGACCGTGACCGCGCGGAACTTCGGACGCACCTCGCGCGCCTTCGGTCCGCGGGCGACCATGGCCCGCAGCTTCGGACGTACATCGCGTAACTTCGGATCGCGCGCGACGATGGCCCGCAGCTTCGCTCCGCGCAACGCGCACGCGTTGGCGACCACGGCCGGCGCCCGCTCCGCATGGCGCAACGGCCGGGCGGCGCTCGCCTCGAACGGCTTCCGCGGTCGCGGCCCGCTGGCAAGCGGGTTCACCGGGCGCGGCGCGTTCGCGAACCCGGCTTTCAACGGCCGCAACAGCTTCGCCTTCGACAGCGGATTCCGCGGCGGTTTCGATCGTTCCCACCGCTTCGACCGCGGCGACTTCGATTTCGACGATCTCTTCTGGCCGATCGGCCTCGGGCTCGCCTTCGACTGGGCCGTCGGCTATCCCGCCTGCCCATACTGGGATTACTGGGATGGCTGGTGCGACTGGGACTATCCGGCCGTCTATTGGGGCTACGGATATCCCGACGACTACGGCTGGGGCCCGGCCTACGCCTGGAACGCCGTTTGGGTCCCGGACTACGGCTACGACTACGGCTACGAATACGCCGACTGGGCTCCGGCGCCCTACTACGCGCCGCCGGTCGGTTACGCCGTCTGGACGCCGGACTATGGCTACGCCGGCCACGACAACGGGTGCGCCACCCAGCACTACGTCTGGGACCCCGAGCTCGGCGGCTATGTCGCGCGGCGCGACTACTACGACTGCTGGACCTGAGCTTCGGCGCTGATGTACTCGCGCCAGACGGCGATCGGGACGAGTCCGGTCCAGCCGCAGAAGTCGGGGCGCGCGATGTCGCCGTGGTCGAGCGCGTCGGGGGCGTAGTTCTCCCAGAACGTGCCGGTGGCTTTGAACACCTGCGCGACGCACCAGTAGTACCGGCGGGCCAGTCGGCGGGCGAGATCTTCGTGCCCGGAGCGCTTGAGGCCGCGGATGGTCATGTAGTTGGTCGGCGCCCAGACCGAGCCCTTCCAGTAGTTGCCCTTCGGTGAGAAGCCGGGCTGGTCCGCGGGCGTGGTCGCCACCGGAATGCGGCGCCAGAACTGCGCGGGGTCGGTCAGCCGCGCCAGCATGCGCTGCAGCCGCTCCGGCGGCGCGACGTCGGCCAACATCACCCAGTACATGCCGATGTGGCGGCGCCGGATCTGCGCGCCGTAGCCCAGGTCGTAGTAGAAGCCGTCCGGCTCGCTCCAGCAGCGGGCGTTGATCGCCTCGGCGATCCTCGCGTGGACGCGGGCGTAGCGGGGCATGTCGCGAAGGCGCCCAACCAGGCCGGCTATGGTTCGCAGGTTGTCGGCGAAGAGCGCCATCTGCGCCGACAGGTCGACCATGCGCCCCTGCCGGTTCCACTCGGCGCTGAGGCCTTTGTAGTCGAACACCTCGGGGTAGAGGTTGTGCAGCGGGATGCCTTCGTGGTCGTCGCTCCAGCCGTCGGGGTAGCGCTCGATGTTGTCCATGCCCGACCCCAGTGCGTCGCCGAAGAAGAGGCCGTCGTCGCCCCGATAGCGGCGCTCGATGAAGTCGAAGTAGGCCTGAAGCTTCGGATAGACCGCGCCCAGGCGCGCCAGGTCGGGGCGCTGGCTGTGGAGCTCCAGCTCTGCGAAGGCGAACAGCGGCGGGTTGATGCTGACCGGATGGTCCTCCGGCCAGAACGGGCGGCCCTTCTCGTCGTACTCGCGGCAGATGAAGCCGTCGCTGGCCTGGCGTTCATAGAAGTTGTCGAGCGCGTTCCGGATCGGCAGCTCGTCCTGGTGATACTTGGCGTAGCCGGCGATGAAGCAGGTGTCCCACTGGAAGATGTGCGGGCTGAACGCGGCGTCCACGAACGGCTTCGGGTAGGCCGGATCGCCCGGCCCGCCCCGGACCTTCTTCTTCGCGATCGCCATCGCAGCCGCGTACATGCGGTGCTGCAGCTCGACCGGCACCGCCCAGTCGGCCTCCGCGGCGCGCGCGAGCGCCGCCGGGGTGAACAAGCCAGCCAGTGCGGCGCCGCCGCCGGCCAGCAGATCGCGCTTGGAAAGCAGGGTCACCTCAGACGCCCTCCACGAGGCCGATGCCGGCGCGATCGTAACGCGCCGCCGGCTCTGTTGGCGCCCGCCGGGGCCGGGCGCCGCGAAAAGATGACGCAAGAGTCACTTGTCGGAAACCGCAAGCTCGGTATCTCTTGGCGCAGCCCACCCTTGCCGGAGATGCAGACCATGGCCGACGGCGCAGCCATCAGCGCACTCGAAGCCGCCCGCGCGGAGGCATACGCGACCCCGCTGGAGCAGATCGACGTTTCGAACGGCGACCGTTTCTTCGACAACACCATGTGGCCCTTCTTCGAGCGGCTCAGGAAGGAGGATCCGGTCCACTACTGCCCGGCCTCCGAATTCGGCCCCTATTGGTCGGTCACCAAGTTCGACGACATCATCGCCATCGAGACCAACCACCAAGTGTTCTCATCCGAGAAGAACATCTCGATCGGCGACAACGACAGCTCGGATCCGGAAAATCCGCCGGACGACTTCGAGCTGCCGATGTTCATCGCCATGGATCCGCCCAAGCACGATGAGCAGCGCAAGGTGATCGCGCCGATCGTCTCCTCGGAGAACCTCCGCAACATGGAGCCGCTGATCCGGGGGCGCGCCGGCAAGATCCTCGACGAGCTGCCGATTGGCGAGACGTTCAACTGGGTGGAGAAGGTCTCCATCGAGCTCACGACGCAGATGCTGGCGACGCTGTTCGACTTCCCGTTCGAAGAGCGCGCCAAGCTGACCTACTGGTCCGACCTCATCACCAATCCGGGGCGGCCGCCCTCGAAGATCAATCCCGGCGCCGAAATGACGTGGGACGAGATGAAGGGCGAGCTGCTTGGCTGCGCCGCCTATTTCAAGAGCCTGTGGGACCTGCGGGTCACCGAGCCGCCGAAGAACGACCTGATCTCCATGCTGGCGCATGGGGAGGCGACCAAGGAAATGCCGCTGTTCGAGTTCCTCGGGAACATCCTGTTGCTGATCGTCGGCGGCAACGACACCACCCGCAACTCGATCTCCGGCGGCCTCCTGGCGCTCAACGAGCACCCGGATCAGTACGACAAGCTGCGCGCCGATCCCTCGCTCGTCGAGAGCATGGTGCCCGAGATCATCCGCTGGCAGTCGCCGGTCGCGCACATGCGCCGGACCGCGAAGGAAGACTTCGAGTTCCGCGGCAAGTTGATCAAGAAGGGCGACAAGGTGGTCATGTGGTACGTCTCGGGCAACCGCGACGAAGACGCGATCCCCGACGCGAACCGATTCCTGATCGACCGCGCGCGCCCCCGGCAGCATGCCGCCTTCGGCTTCGGCATCCACCGCTGCGTCGGCATGCGCATGGCCGAGATGCAGCTGCGCGTGGTCTGGGAAGAGATCATGCGGCGCTATCCGAGGATCGACGTCGTCGGCGAGCCGGTGCGCCTGAAGTCCAACTTCCTGCGCTCCATTCGCGAGCTCCCTGTCCGGATCCCGGCCCGGGCCTAGGCGACCGCTACTTCGCGAAGAGGTTCGCGAGGTCGCGGAAGGCCTTGAACTCGAGCGCGTTGCCCGCCGGGTCGCGGAAGAACATCGTCGCCTGCTCGCCGGGCTCGCCTTTGAAGCGCACATGCGGCTCGATGCCGAAGGCGACGCCGGCCGAGCGCAGCCGTTCGGCCAGCGCCCCCCAGTCATCGACGCTGAGCACGACGCCGAAGTGCGGCACCGGCACGTCGTCGCCGTCGACCGGGTTCACCGCCGCGTCGGACGCGGCGCGCCGCGGCGCCTGATGCACGACCAACTGGTGGCCCATGAGGTCGAAGTCGATCCAGGTCGCGGCGCTGCGGCCCTCCGGGCAGCCCAGCACGCCGCCATAGAAGGCCCGCGCCGCCGCAAGATCGTCGACCGGGATCGCGAGGTGGAAGGGCCGCAGGCTCACTGCGCGGCGACCGGCTGGGCGATGGGCTCGAGCTCGTAGATCTTGCCGGGGTTCAGCGTGTTGGTCGGGTCGAGCGAGCGCTTGATCAGGCGCATCAAGGCCAGTTCCTCCGGCGAGCGCGAGAGCGCCAGGTAGGGGCGCTTCTGCAGTCCGATCCCGTGCTCGGCGGAAACGGAGCCTTGGCGCGCTTGCAGCGGGCCGTAGACGATGTCCTCGATCGCACGCCGGGCAGACGCGTCGCCGACGCCGGCGACCAGGTGCAGGTTGCCGTCGCCCAGGTGCCCGAAGACGACGAGCCGGGCGCCCGTCCATCGCTTGGCAAGCGCGTCCCGCACTTCCGCGAGATAATCCTGCATGCGCGCGATCGGCAGGCTGACATCGAAGGCGACCATGGGCCCGTTGCGCGCCGTCTGGGCGACATCGTCGCGGAGCGCCCACATGGAATCGCGCTCGGCGCCGGACTTGGCGATCACTGCGTCGGTGACCCAGCCCGCCTCGAAGGCGCGGGTGATCGCGCGCTCGAAACGCGGCGCGTCCTGCGCCGCATCCGCGCCCAGCATCTCGGTCAGCACGTAGAACGGCGAGCCGTGCGGCAGGATCGGCCGGCCCTTCGCCGGCTCGGTGGTGACCAGCTCGTAGAACTCGGGCCACATCACCTCGAAGGCCGAGAGGCCGCCGCCCATGTCCGCTTCCAGCGCGCGGAGCAGCTGCGGGAGGGCATCGAACTCGGGCACGGCCAGGAAGCCGGTTTCCCGAGCCGCCGGACTGGGCCGCAGGCGGATGACCGCGCGGGTGACGACGCCCAGCGTCCCCTCGGCGCCGATAAAGAGCTGCTTCAGATCGATGCCGGTGTTGTTCTTCATCAGGTGGTTGAGGGCGGGCACGATCGTGCCGTCGGCCAGCACCGCCTCGAGGCCCAGCACCATGTCGCGCATCATCCCGTAGCGCAGCACACGGTTACCGCCGGCGTTGGTGGAGATGTTGCCGCCGATGGTGGCCGACCCGCGCGCGCCCAGGTCGAGGGGCAGGAAGAGGCCCTCGGCTTCGGCCGCCTCGCAGGCGCGGGCCAGCACGCAGCCGGCTTGAACGGTCATGACGCCCTGCAGGCGATCGATCGACTCGATGGCGTTCATCCGCTCCAGGCTGAGCGCGATCGCGCCCTCGGCCGCCGCGCCGGACACCAGGCCGGTGAGCCCGCCCCATGGAACGACCGCAGCGCCGTCTGCGCGCGCGAGCTTGATGACGCCGGAGACCTCCTCGGTGGACTTCGGTTTGACGACCGCCCGCGGCGCGCCCACGCGCGTCCATGGGCTGAAGCCCCGCTCCTTGGCGGCCTCGCCGGTCAGAACCGCGTCCGGCCCCAACAGCGCTTGGAGCTTGGCGACGAGCGTATCCATGGCCCACCTCGGCTTCTCTTACGAAAGCGAAGGGGCCAGTTCAGCGCGGCCGCGGCCCTTTCGTCAAACCACGCCTTCGCCGCCGGTCACGCCGTAAACCTCGCCGGTGATGAAGCTGGCCTCCTGCGAGGCCAGCAGCACGTATACGGGCGCGAGCTCGACCGGCTGGCCCGGGCGGCCGAACGACGACTGCTCGCCGAAGTGCTGCACCTTCTCCTGCGTCTGCCCGCCCGAGGGCTGCAGCGCCGTCCACACCGGCCCGGGCGCGACGGCGTTAACGCGCACGCCCTTCTTGATCAGCTGCTTGGCCAAGGCTTTGGTGAAGGCGACGATGCCCGCCTTGGTGATCGCGTAGTCGAGCAGCGATGCGGACGGATCCACGGCCTGGATCGACGCGGTGTTGATGATCGCCGCGCCCGGCGGCAGGTGTTCCTTCGCCGCTTTGGTGATCCAGAACATGGCGTAGAGGTTCGTCTTCAGCGTCGCGTCGAACTGCTCGTTGCTGATCTCGCCGATATCCGGCCGCGTCTGCTGGTGGCCGGCGTTGTTGACCAGGATGTCGAGCCCCCCGAGCGCCTGGACGGCGTCCTTGACCAGCTTCTCGCAAAACGCTTGATCCTTGATGTCGCCTGGGATGGCGACCGCCTTGCGGCCGGCGCCCTCGATCAATGCGATGACCTGGCTGGCGTCAGGTTCTTCCTCGGGCAGGTAGACGATGGCCACGTCGGCGCCCTCGCGTGCGAAGGCGATCGCAGCGGCCCGGCCGATGCCTGAGTCTCCCCCGGTGACCAGCGCCTTTCGGCCGACGAGCTTGCCGCTGCCCTTGTAGCTCTCCTCGCCGTGGTCGGGTTTGGGCTTCATTTCGGCGGCCAGGCCCGGCCGCGGCTGCGGCTGCTCGGGGAAAGGCGGCTCGGGGTAGAGGTGACGGGGGTCTTTCAGCTCGGTCTGGGCATCCATCGGGAACGGCTCCGGCAGGCAATACAGGGCGAGGGAAAAGCGCGCGGACCTTGCGGTCGTTCCTACCGCTCAGCCGCACGCGGGCGGCGGAACGCAGCCGCCGCCGCCGCCGTTGAGGGACCATAGTGAGTACGCTGGCTGGGTCCCTCGTTTCCGTTCCACCTGCCGAGGCCGCCAAGGCGGCGGGCCTCGTCTACGCATCGACCGATGCGCCGGGCTTGCGCCGCCGCCGGCGGGGGGGCGGATTCGTCTATGTCGATCCGGACGGGCGTAAGGTTTCCGATCGCCAGGTGCTGGAGCGCATCTATCGGCTGGTCATCCCGCCGGCCTGGCGCGACGTCTGGATCTGCGCCGACCCGCAGGGGCACATTCAGGCCGTCGGCGTCGACGACCGCGGGCGGCGGCAGTACCGCTACCATGACGACTTCCGCGCCGTCCGCGACGCGGCGAAGTTCGAGCACCTGATCGCTTTCGCCGAGGCGCTACCGCGCCTGAGACGGCGGGTAGCCGCGGACATGGCCAAGCCGGGCTTGCGCCGCGACAAGGTGCTGGCCACCGTCGTGCTGCTGCTGGAAACCACCCTCATCCGTGTGGGCAATCCGGAGTACGCGCGTAAAAACCGCAGCTACGGCCTGACGACCCTGAACGCGCGGCACGCGACCCTGGCGGGCTCGGAGGTGCGGTTTCATTTCACCGGCAAGAGCGGCAAGCAGTGGCGATTGGGGGTGCGGGATCGCCGCGTCGCGCGGATCGTCCGCTCGTGCCAGGAGCTCCCGGGTCAGGCGCTGTTCAAATACCTGGACGAGCGAGGAGACCCGCAGGCGGTGACATCGGCGGACGTGAACGCCTACCTGAAGCAGGCCACAGGCGCGGACGTCACCGCCAAGGACTTCCGCACCTGGCGCGGCACGGTCATGGCGGCCCACGCGCTGGCCGAGCGCGCCGCGACCGGCGAGGGTCCGAGCAAGCGCGGCGTGAGCGCCGTGATCAAGGAAGTCGCGGCGCGGCTTGGCAATACGGCGGCGATCTGCCGCAAATGCTACGTGCACCCCGACATCATCGAGGCCTACCTCGCGGGCGAGCTCTTCTTGCCGAAAGGACCGCACAGCCCGGAGTTGGACGCCGACGAAGCCGCGGTGCTGGCCTTCCTGCGCCATCGCGCGGCGGCCTAGCGTGGAACCCGCATACTGCCGCGGTCGTTCATGAACCGACGAAGGCTTGGGAGGTTCAACTTATGGGTCGCGCACTGCTGCTGTGGCTGCTCGGGATTCCTATCCCGATCATCATCCTGATCGCGCTCCTCTATCACTGACCGGATGCGGAGCAAGCCATGAGCGTCACGTCTGACGAAGCCATCCTGGTCGCGACCGCGGCGGCCGAAACGCCCACTACGGGGGGCGCCGCCATATCGGCCGTCTCGTGGGGAGCGATCATCGCGGGCGCGGTGGCCGCATCGGCGGCCACCATCGTTCTCCTCACCCTCGGCTCGGGACTCGGCCTTGCGGCCGCGGCGCCCTTCGGACGCACCCCCTCGATGGCCGCGTTCGGGTCGATGATCGCGATCTGGCTTGTGCTGACCGAGTGGATCGCCTCTGCGCTCGGCGGCTATGTCACCGGTCGCCTGCGCACCCGCTGGCACGGCACGAACCCGCACGAAGTCTTCTTCCGCGATACCGTGCACGGTTTCCTTGCCTGGGCGGTCGCCGCTATCGTGGCCGCCGTTGTGTTCGGTCCCGCGCTGGCCAGCGCGACGGCCAACAGCGCCGACGCGGTCGCCGCCGCGAACGCCGACCCGGACGCCGTGCGCAAGGCCGCGTCCGCATTCTCGATCGTGAGCGCGCTCGCCATGGCGATCGGCGCCTTCATCGCATCGATCACGGCGGCGCTGGCGGGACACGAACGCGACCAGCATCCTTGAGGGGCGGCGGCCTGGGGCTACTCGGGAACCGCCTCCCACTTGATGTCGGAGACGCCCGGCGTCGCTGCGAGCGCGTCCAGGCCGCGAAGCCTGCCGGACGCCCGGCTGGCGAAGCAGACCTCGTAGCTGCTGACCGACGAGCGCTCGCCGCTCCAACTGCGGCCGACAAGGACCACCGCCTCTGCGCCGAGCCCGCGCAGCGCGCGCTCGATTTCGTCGGGCTCTGCGGTGGCGACGACGGTGAGCGTTGCGCGCCGCCTGCGCGGCAACACCTCGTCGAGGCGCTTCATCGCCCATAGCACCACGAACGTCAGCGCGGTGGCGGCCGCGCCGAGGTAGATCTGGCCGCCGCCGAAGCAGAGACCGATCACGGTGACCATCCAAAGCGTCGCCGCCGTCGTGATGCCGAGCACGAGATTGCCGCGCCGCAGGATGGCGCCGCCGCCGATGAAGCCCATGCCGGTCAGGATGCCGAGCGGCAAGCGCATCAGGTCCATCACGGCAAACCCGTTGTACGGCTTGCCCGCGACCGGCAGCAGGATGTTGACCTGGATCATGGCGACCGCCGCCGCCAGGCAAACCAGGATCGTGGTCCGCAAGCCGGCTGGGTGCCCGGTCGCTTCGCGGTTCAGACCTACGAGAACGCCAGCCAGGAAGCTCAGCGCCAGCCGAAGCACGTAGTCTCCCCAGGTCGGGTAGAGCGACATGTCCATAGCGCGGAAACACCAAGCCCCGCGCGTTGGTTCTGCCTGGCTAAGGCTCCCTGGCGGCCGGCTCGGCGGCGTTGGCGGGCAGCATGCGGCCGAGGACGCCGGTGTGGCCCCAGATCAGATGGAAGGCGACCGCGCTCAGGTGCAGCGCGATCAGGGCGTAGATCGCCCACTGGCCGGCGTTGTGCAGCTGCGTGAAGAGGCCGGCCATCGCCTTGTCAGGCGCAACCGCCTGCGGGGTCGGCAGCAGGTTGAAGAGCGAGGGCGGATGGGCGCCATAAATCGAGCTCAGGTAGCCGGTGACCGGCATCCAGATGAGCGCGGCGAAGAATAGCCAGTAGGCCGCATGCGCGAGCCGGCGGTCCCAGGCCGCGACGATCTCGGGGTACGGCGGCGGGCCGTCGACAAATCGCCAGATGACGCGGACCAGCGTGACCAGCAGGACGATGATCCCAAGCGTCTTGTGCCAATTGAACAGCGCTTCGTCGAATTGCGTGCCGTGCTTCGCATTCGTCATCACCCAGGCGAGCGGCAGGATGGCGAACATGCAAAGCGCCGTCACCCAGTGCATCGCCTGGTTGGCCGGCGAATAGCGGCGCTGGTTCGACGTCGCGCGTCGGGAGGTCGTCGCGCGCGGCGCCCCGACGAGGGTATGCGCGATGCGGGCGCCCATTGGAGGCTCCTCGCTCAGCCCCCGAGGCGACGTTGCAGGTCCTGCGCCATGCCGAGGTGATGCTGGACGATCGGCAGGGTCTGGCGGGCCACTTCGCGAATGGGGCCGCGTGGGCCGCTCTGCGCGTAGCCGCCGATGACGCCCTGCGCCGCTTCGTGCACGCGAACCTGTTGGTCGATGTAGGTGCGATCGAAATCGCGTCCATTCTTGGCGCCGAGGTCGCTCATCATCCGCTGCTGGTCGCTGCTCAGCGCCGGCGGAGGCGGCGGCGCCATTCCGGCGCGGCGGATGGCGGCTTTCAGCCCCTCCGTCGTGCGGGTGTGGTCGCTGACCATCTGTGCCGCGAAGCGGCGAACGGCGGGATCTCGCGCGCGGTTCTCGGCGAGGCGGCCCTCGCGGCGCTCGAACTCGTCGGTCTGCGCGGCCTTGAAGATGAAGGCGTGGGTGTCGCCGGGGCTCGGCGCCGGCTGCGCCTGGACGGCCAGCAAGGGCGCGCTCGCGATCGCGGCGGCGAGGACAAGGTTGCGGATCATGTGGGAGTCTCTCCGATGGCGCGCGGCCGGCGCACGCCGCGTGGCGTGTTCGGGCCCGAAACCCGCGGAAGGCGACTGCGGTTCCTACGGCGCAGCTGATCGCGGGGCGGCTAGAGCAGCTTCTCGGCCCGGATCGGCAGGTCGCGGATACGGACGCCGGTGGCGTGGAACACGGCGTTGGCCACGGCGGCGTTCATACCCACGATGCCGATCTCGCCGATGCCCTTGATGCCAAGCGGATTCACCCGCTCGTCGTCCTCCGCGACCATGATTACCTCCAGGCTGGGCACATCGGCGTTCACGGGGATCAGGTAGTCGGCGAGGTTGGTGTTGATGTAACGGGCGCTGGCGGGATCGATCTCGGTCGCCTCGTGGAGGGCCGAGGAGAGGCCCCAGATCGCTCCGCCCATGAACTGGCTGTAGGCGGTCAAAGGGTTGACCAGCGTCCCGGCGGCGAACGCCGAGACGACGCGCGAAGTCCTGATCTCGCGCGTAAGCCGGTGCACCTTGACCTCGACCAGGTGCGCGCCGAAGGCGTAAGCGGTCACGTCCTTGCGCGATGTCCCACGCAGGAGGGTCATCTCCCCCTTGTAGAGCTTGGCCAGCGAGTCCGGCGGCAGCCCCTCGGGAATGTTCTCGGCGTGGATCTCCAGCGCGCCGTTGGTGACGCGGCGAAGCGCCGCCGGCAGCGGCTCGCGCGCGCCGTCGGCGACGAGGTGTCCGTCGCTCAGGCGCAGCGATCCGGGATCGTGCTGGAAGAACGGACCGGCCCGGTCGGCGACGGCGGCGCTCGCCAGCCGCGCCCGCGCCTCCTCGCAGGCCTTGGCCACGACGCTCGCGCCCGAGGCGGCGTTGTTCGAGCCGCCGGCGCCGGGCATGGGCGGCAGCGCGCTGTCGCCGAGCTCGACCCTGACCGCCTCGATCGGGAGCCCGAGGGCGTGCGCCGCGGTAAGGGCGCACACCGTGTAGGCGCCGGTGCCGATCTCGTGGCCGGCCAGCTGCAGCAACGCCGTGCCGTCGCCCTGCAGGCTGAGCCGCGCGGCCGCCGGCCCGATGTTGGACGGGTAGGTGGACGTCGCGCAACCCCAGCCGATCTGCCAGTCGCCGTCGCTCATCGAGGTCGGCGGCGCGTTGCGCCTGGACCAGCCGAAGCGCTCGGCCGCCCGGTCGAAGCAGGCCATCAGCGAGCGGCTGGAGAAGGGGTGGCCGCTGACCGGATCGACCTGGGTGTCGTTGATCCGCCGAAGCTCGATCGGGTCCATCTCGAGCGCGTACGCCAGCTCGTCCATCGCGCTCTCGAGCGCGAACATGTAGGGCGTGTCCGGCGGCGCGCGCATGAAGCCTGGGGTGTTGCGGTCGGCGTGGACCACGGTCACCGCCGTCGCGATGTTCGGACAGGCGTACATCCGCGCCGTCGTCTCGACGCCAGCCACGTTGTAGGCGGTCGGTCGCGAACTCACCTCCCAGCCCTCGTGTTGCAACGCGGTCAGCCGCCCATCGCGGTTCGCGCCCAGACGCAGGCGATGCCGTGTCTCGGCGCGATAG
Source organism: Caulobacteraceae bacterium (assembly GCA_035295705.1). Taxonomy (GTDB): domain Bacteria; phylum Pseudomonadota; class Alphaproteobacteria; order Caulobacterales; family Caulobacteraceae; genus Poindextera. The sequence goes on along the minus strand of DATGIN010000196.1, from coordinate 13,535 downwards.
GTGACGATGGTGAACCCCTGCGCGCGGGTGGGGACGAGCTTGACCGGACGCCCGAGGCGCTTGGCGGCCACGGCGATCCAGGCGGTTCGCGTGGTGACCGAGCCGCGCGAGCCGAAGGCGCCGCCCACGTAGCGCGAGATGGTGCGGACGTTGGCCGCGTCGATCCCGAGCTGCTTGGCGACCGCCGCCTTCAGGCCCCACATCGACTGGGTCGGCTCGTAGATGGTGAGGTTCGGGCCGTCCCAGGCGCAGGAGGTGGTGAAGAGCTCGATCGGGTTGTGGTGCTGGGTGGGCGTGGAATAGCGCTGGTCGATCCTCACAGCCGCGGCGGCGAAGGCCGAGCCGGCGTCGCCCACCGATGGCAGCGGCTTCGGCTTGCCCTCGCTCTTCGCGGGCTCGCTCTCCGCGCCGGGGCTGTCGAACGTGGCGCTCGGGGTCTCGGCCGCGTAGCGGACGCCAACGCGCGCCGCGGCTTCCTGAGCCGCCTCCAGCGTGTCCGCCAGGACGATCGCGATGATCTGCCCGTCGTGCCAGACTTGGTCGCTCTCCAGCGTGGTCGTCGACGAACCGCCGCCGCCGATCGGCGGTATCGGCTTGGCGAGGCCCGCGACATTCTCGTGCGTCAGGATGTCGAGCACGCCGGCGGTGCTGCGCGCCTCGGCGAGGTCGAACCCCGTCACGCGGCCGCGGGCGACCGCGCTGGTCACCAGGCAGGCGTAGGCCGGGTTGGAGAGCGGCTCGTCCGAGCCGTATTTGGCTGCGCCGGTGACCTTGGCGGGGCCGTCTACCCGCGTCGCCGGTTGGCCGAAAAGATCGCGCGCCGCTTCGGCCATGTCAGACCGCCATCGCCTTGGCTTGCATCAGCGCCCGCACCAGCGTGCGGCGGCCGAGCTCAGGCTTGTAGGCGTTGTCGCCGTGGGTGACCGCCCCCGCGAGCGCGGCCTCGGCCGCGGCCTCGGCGGCTTCCACCGTCAGCGGCTCGCCCACCAGCGCTGCCTCCGCCGGGCGCGACCGCCAAGGCCGATAGGCGAGCCCGCCAAGGCCGATGCGCGCCTCGCGAACGACCTCGCCCTCGAGGTCCAGCGCCACGGCGGCGGATGCGATCGCGAACTCGTACGAGGCGCGGTCGCGGATCTTGAGATAGAGCGAGCGGCGCGACCAGGGCCCTGCCGGCACGCGAAAGGCGGTGATCAGCTCGCCCGGCGCCAGCGTCGTTTCGATCTGCGGCCGGCCGGCCGCGGCGCGATGCAGGGCTTCGAAGGGGATGACCCTGGGCCGGCCAGGGCCGACGAGCTCGACCTCGGCGCCCAGCGCCGCCAGCGCGACGCCGAAGTCGCCCGGGTATTGGGCGATGCAGCTGTCGTCGACGCCAAGGACGGCATGGTTGCGGTTGAAGCTCTTCAGCGCCTGGCAGCCGGAGCCGGGGCTGCGCTTGTTGCAGGCTGGCCAGCTCCGGTCGCGGTAATACGGGCAGCGCGTGCGCTGCAGCACGTTGCCGCCCAGCGTCGCCATGTTGCGCAGCTGCGGGCTGGCCGCGAGCTGCAGCGATTGGGCGAGGACCGGAAAACCTTGGGTCAACGCCGGATGTTCCGCCGCGTCTGACATCCGCGCCAGCGCGCCGAGCCGCAAGCCCTCCGGCCCAGCCTCGATGGCGGCATGGCGCGCCGCCAGCGGGGTGATATCGACGAGCCGCTCGGGCGTGACGACGTCGAGCTTCATGAGGTCGATCAGCGTCGTGCCGCCGGCGAGGTACTGCGTCCGCGCCTCGACCTGGCCGGCGGCCGTCTCGGCGCCGCGTTGGGCGGCGTCCAGCACATCCCCGGCGCGCTCGTAGGCGAACGGCCGCATCACGCCGCTCGCATGCGCTGGCGGGCGGCGCGGATCGCCTCGACGATGCGCGGATAGGCGGCGCAGCGGCAGAGGTTGCCGCTCATGTATTCGCGGATGGCGTCGTCGCTCTCGGCATGGCCTTCCTGCACGCAGGCGACCGCCGAGATGATCTGGCCGGGCGTGCAGTAGCCGCACTGAAAGCCGTCCGCCTCGATGAACGCCGCCTGCATCGGGTGCAGGTCGCCGTTCGGCCCGGCGAGGCCTTCGATCGTGGTGACCTCCCGGCCTTCGACCGCCCGTGCGAGCGTCAGGCAAGCGAGCACGCGACGGCCATCGACCAGCACGGTGCAAGCGCCGCACTGGCCGTGGTCGCAACCCTTCTTGGCGCCGGTCAGCCCCAGGTGCTCGCGCAGGGCGTCGAGCAGCGTCGTGCGGACATCAAGCTGCCGGTGGTATTCGCGGCCGTTGACGGTCAGGGCCACCGGTCCGGCGATGGATGCGTCTTCGCGCACGGGCTGGGCGGAAACGGGCGCCATCGGAGCAGCCGCCGCGCCGGCCGTCGCGCCGAGGAAGAACCGGCGGGAAGGCCCGCGCGCGGCGGCGTCAGACATCGGCATCGCTCATGCGGTCGGCGTCGGCCGCGAGCCCTCCGTGCCCTGGAAGTAGTCGGTCACCTCGCCGCGCCAGGGATAGTCGGCCGCGTAGAGGGCGTCCTCGCCGTAGGCTGGCGTGGCTTCGAGCGAGTCCTTGTCGAGCGGCACCACGAAGCCGTTCTTGTCGGTGTCGTAGTCCAGCATCGACCATGGCACGGGGTGGTACTTCGCGCCGATGCCCAGCGCGCCGCCGACGGCCATGGCGGCGTACTCGGCCTTGCCCGAGACCTTGTCGATGTAGATGTCCTTGATCGTGCCCAGGCGCTCACCCTGCTGGTCGAACACAGCCGTGCCCTGCACCTTGTCGGCGGCGATCAATGCGGAGTCGGTCGATTGCTTGAGAGTGTCGCTCATGAGTGGGCGCCCTTGTTTGAGACCAGAGATCGCTAAAACCGCCGGCCGGTCTTAAGCGTTCCAGCGTCGCCGTGCCGATCCGCTCGTCCGCTAAACCGTTGATCCAACAGGCGTTGCGCTAGCGGATGCGCATGAACCTCAACGAGGCTTGGTCGTTGTCCGAACGAAGCCGATGTTTTGAGGAGGCAGCGATGCCAAGAGGCGACAAGAGCAGCTACACCGACAAGCAAAAGCGCAAGGCCGAGCACATCGAAGAGGGCTACGAGGATCGCGGCGTCAGCCACAAGGAGGCCGAGCGCCGCGCCTGGGCGACGGTGAACAAGGAGTCCGGCGGCGGCAAGAAGTCCGGCTCCGGCCGCGGCAAGAAGGAGAACCACGCCTCGTCACGCAAGGGCGGCCACAAGGGCGGCTCCAGCCAGTCGCACGCCACCCGCTCCGCCGCGGCGAAGAAGGGCTGGGAAACCCGCCGACACGAGGGTCACGCCTGAGCAAGGCGCGCGGGCCGGCTCTATTTCTGCCGCGGCGGTTGGATTTCGGCTTTCGCGCCGTTGAAGGCTGGATCGACTTAGAGCCACAAAGCGCGCGCGGAATATCGCGTGTTCGAGCTTGGGGCTTGGCATTCCTTTGCGGAGCCAGGGGCGTGAAGGCGACCCTCTCGCGGCTAACGAGGCGAAGCTCCACGACGTTCGGGCGCCCGACCCTGGGCCAACTGATCCAAGCGGCACTGCCGGGCGGCCTTGTCCGGCCGGAAGCGGATGAGCCGCGTCCCGTGCCGGAAGCGCCCGTCGCTGACGTGGTCGAACCCGACCTCGACGACGATCTCTGGGCGCACTGGCGTCCAGGCCGCCGAGCGTTCGGTCGACCAGCGGCTTGGCCCACCGGGCGCGTTGCCGGTAAAGCCCGTCCCGCCGGCCAGCGCCTCGAGCCGCTTCGTCAGCGCGGGTCGATCGACGCCGGCGAAGCCCGACGTGAAGCCCACATGGTTCAGCTTTCCAGCCGCATCGTAGAGACCAAGCAGGAGCGAGCCCACGAGCGGACTGCCGCTCGCATAGCGAAAACCGCCGACGACGCAGTCGGCCGTGCGGGCCTGCTTGACCTTGACCATGGCCCGCTCGCCCTCTGCGTAGGCGCCATCGAGGCGCTTGGCGACCACGCCTTCGATGAGCCCGCCCTTTAGCCACGCCTCGGCCGCGGCGCGGTCGCCGGTCCCGGGCGTGCCCGTCAGTCGGTCGCTGCCGTAGCGTTGCAGGAACGCTTCCAGCTTCGCGTGTCGCCGTTCGAGCGGCCAGCTGCGCAGATCGCGGCCGCCCGGAGCTTCCAGCATATCAAAGACGACGTAGGTGGCCGGCGTCTCGGCGGCGAGTCGGCGGATGCGGCTTTCCGCCGGATGCAGGCGCTGCTGCAGGTCTGCGAACGAGGGGCGGCCATCCACCAGGATGACCAACTCGCCATCCAGCGCAAAGCGTTGCGGCGGGAGGGCCGCGATAGCCTGCGCGACCTCGGGGAAGAAACGGGTCAGCGGCTTGCCGGACTTGGCCTGCAGCACCACTAGATCGCCGTCGCGGAACGCCAGGCAGCGGAAACCGTCCCACTTGGGCTCGAACCACCAGCCGCCGCCCTTCGGCAGCTCGGTCGCGGTCTCCGCCTCCATCGGCTCGGCGCGCAGGAGCGCCGGGCCGGAATCGCCTCTCGCCATGGCACTGAAACGGGCGCTCACGCAGGCGCGTTCAACGCTTCCCGGGAGGTGGAAGGCATGGCGCGGCGGCTGAAGGTGTTCTGCTGGTCTGACGGTTTGACTGCGCACACGATCGCTGCCAGCTCGCGCGCGAAGGCGTTGGCGGCCTGGGGCTTCCACCGCGACCTCTTCAAGGATGGCGAAGCGAGGGAGGTCGAAGGCGGCCCGGACTACGATGCGGCGCTCGCGGCGCCCGGCGAGACGATCCGGCGCGATCTGGCGCGCCCGCCTTCCCCGCACACCGGACGGGCAACCCGCGTCGCCCAGCGTCGCGCCGCCCAGCGCGCCCGCCTGGAGCAGATCGAAGCTTCGATCACGGAGGTGACGGAGGAAGAGCGCGCCGCCGATGGCGAGATCGCCCGCGAACGCGAAGCGCTGGCCAGGAAGGAAGCGCGGTTGGCGCAACGGCTGAGGGCGCGTCGCGACGCACTCGAAGACAAGCGCGACCAAGTGCGTGCGCGCCTGAGGCGCTAGCGTCGGCGGGTCAGGCTCTCAGGCCGCCTTCTTGAGGACCTTGGCCCCGTGGCGGACCAGCTCGATCGCTTCCGCCGGCTCCCCGACCCTCAGCACCTTGAAGCGCTTGCCCTCGAGCTTGGCCTTGTTGACCCAGAACTGCGACAGATGGTCGATGAACGTGTCCGGAAGGTCGTCGGGATTCTTCACGCCGGCGTAGAGGTAGGACACCTCCGGCACGGCGATCAGGCGATCGTTCCGCTCGATCTTGCCCTTCTCTTGCTCCTCCGCCGCCAGAACGGCGACCAGGCGCACCTTGATCAGAGCGCCGACCGGCGCCGGCTCCTCGCTGAGGATCATGACGTCGAGCGGGTCGCCGTCGTCGCAGAGCGTCGAGGGGATGAAGCCGAAGTCGAGCGGAAAGCTCATTCCCTCCGGGAGCAACTTCTTGAACGTGAAGAGGCCTGTTTCGGGGTCGTAGTTGTACTTGGCCCGATTGCCTTTCGGCGTCTCGACGATGGCGTTGCAGGTTCCCGCCTCGCGATCGAGCTCGTGCGGCAGCCTGGTCAGGTCACGCATGCTTCACGCCCTTCTCGTCGCGCCCCGCCCGGAAGCGATGCTTCTTCTCGGACTCGTGGGCATGATGAACGTCGCTCTCGCCGCCTCCGCCGGAGACCTGGCTGTGCCGCGTGCCGCGATCCGGGTCGTCGGCGTCCTTCACGGTCCGATCCGGCGCCGGCTTCGTGCGGTCTTCGTGGCTTGCGCCGGGACCGCCCCAACGGGCCGGTTTCGGGTGCTTGGCGCCCATGACTAGCGATCCTGCTGGTAGTGGGTGTTCTGTTTGATGTTGCCCTGGCGTCCCTGGCTCTTGGTGTTGCGGCCGCGCGCCGGTGCAGCGTCGCCTGAGCCGGCCTCTTGGTGTCCCGTTTCCGGATTGCCGGCGCCGACGCGGTCGCGCTGGTCGGGCGGCATCGGCGGTTGCTTGGACATGCATCTGCCTCCTCTCGAAGGAGACAACGCTCAGGATGCGGATTGGCTCGCAGCCCTCGCCAACCAGGATTTGAGCGGCAACGCACGGGTCGGTGCGACCTCGGCGCCCATGCTCGCCTGCATGATTTCCAGCGCCCAGCGGGCGCGCTCGGGGCTTTCGCTGGCGACCGCATCGCTGGGGATCCAAAGATCGTATTCCCGCATGTGCGCGTCCGCGGCGGTGAACAGGACGCAGATGTCGGCGGCCGCGCCGGTCAGGACCAGCCGGTTCACACCCAGCCGTGGGAGCAGCACCGGCAGGTTCGTGGCGTAGAAGCCGGAGAACTGCGGCTTGATGACGAAGTAGTCGTTGTCGCGCGGCTGAATGCGCTCGACCACGTCGCGGCTCGGGCAGTCGGGCTGCAGGAATGCGCCGACGATGCGCGACCGCTCGGAGTGCCACTGTCCGTGGTTGTCGTTCACGTAGACGACCGGCGTTTCGCAAGCGTCGGCCTGATCGCGAAGGTCGCTGATGACATCGGCTGCGGTGCGCGCGCTTTCGATCAAGCCGGGGTCGGCCGCGAAATCGTTCACCATGTCGATCACCAGCACGCCGACGCCGCCCGGAGCGCGCCGATCGCCCGAAGGGTTTGGTTCAGTGGACGTTGTCGCGATCCTTTCGGGGAACGGAACGCCTGGCGGGCGTCAGTGGCGACGGAACCGTGGCTGATCGCTGCACATTTGCTCACGGCGTCCAGTCGGCAAGGAGACGATCATGGCGAATGGTGGTTCGGGCGGGGGCGGCGGTGGAACGGGCGGCGTGGCGATCGTCGCGATTGTCGTACTCGTCGTCATCGGCGTCCTCGCTGGAGGCTACATGTTCATGCGCGGCGGCGTAGGAGCGCCGACGCATACGATCTCCGGCTCGGTCTCCACCCCGGCCGGCCCGATCAGCGGACACGCCGTCACGCATTAGCGCCGCCGGCGCGCAAGCGGGCTGCGCGCGGCCGGAAGACCGCCGCTAGCCGGAGGCGGCGCGTCTTTTCTCTCAACCCGCGCGTCCTTCCGACCGCGCGCGGTGACCTTTGCCCGCGGTCGACGCATGGCCAGCGGCGCGGCGAACCAGGCCGTCGCCAGCACCACCACGCCAACCCCCGCGCCTGCCGCCCCCAGCTGCGTTGAAAGTCCTGCGGCCACGGCGGCGACGAAGACATCCAACGCCAGCCCGACCGCCAATGCGGCCAGCGCCGCCAGCACCAGCCCGGCGCCGACCTTGTGCGCGCGCTCGGTATCGCGCCCCTCCTCGGCGATGCGGTGGAAGGGCGCCGGCGTCATCAACAGCACCATGCTGAGCAGAAGGAAGGCGAGCGAGCAGTCGTGCGCCGCCCTCGCCTCGGCTGTCAGCCTCTGGAACGCAGACGTCAGGTAGGCCGCAAGCTGGAAGCCCAGCAGCGCCTGGACACCCGGAAGCACGATCCGGGTCTCGGTCATGATGTCCTCGATCTTGTCCTTCAGCGCCGCCTTGCCGGCCGCTTGCGCGCGGGCTGGTTGGCCGCGTCGTCTGACCATCAGTTCAACTCCGTACCAGAGGAAGATCGCGACCAGGACCGCGACGGCGGCGGCGCCCACGGCGGCGGCCGCGCCCACGTCGGCCCCGATGGCGACAGGGATGGACGCGCCGATCGCCAGCGCAAAGGGCGCGAGACTGAGGGAAAGCATGAGCTTGTCGTAGCGGGTCTGGCCCTCGCTGCGCTCTCCGCGCTCGGCGATCTGGTGGTGGCTGGCCGGCGAAATCACCAGCGCGATGGTGAGAAGCAGAAGCGCAAGCGCCACGAGCTCCAGCGCCTTGCGCCAGCCGGACAACTCGGGGAACCCCGGCTGGAAGACGGCTTCGTACTGAAACCCCAGCAAGATCTGCGGTCCCAGCACCGTGGTGCGGATCTCGCTCAGCCCTTCTTTCGCGGGGGCGGCTTTCCCTTCGCTCGCGGCGGCCCTGGCCATCCGGCCGCAACGGCGCCGCCTGGGCTCGCGTTCCGTTTGCGCGCGCGGCGGCGAGCCGCAAATCGACGCGGAACTTACCGGGTGTTTGGCGAGTTTCGAACTCGCCGCTGACGCTGGCGTCGGGATCAGTCCCGCGGCCGATTTTCGCCAAGGGGAGGGGGTAGCGAACATGGGCAGACTGACCGTCCGCGCCCGACCGCCCCGTGGCGGCGGAAGGGGACGGCATGGCTCAGATCTTCAAGCCATCGGCGGACGTCTGGCTACGCGCCGCCGCACTGGTTGTTTTCCTGGCGATCGTCTTCGGCGGGGTGTTCGGGACCGGACTGGCCCGCTCCAGCTACGCGACGCGGCAGGGCTGGCCGATCGACCAGACGGTGCCCTTCAGCCACAAGCACCACGCCGGCGACCTCGGCATCGACTGCCGCTACTGCCACGTCGACGTCGAGCGGGGCCCGGTCGCGGGGATCCCGCCCACCTACACCTGCATGACCTGCCACTCGCAGCTCTGGACCGGGGCGCCGATGCTCGCGCCGGTGCGTGACAGCCTGGCGTCAGGTCAGCCGCTGGTGTGGACGCGCGTGGCCAAGCTGCCGCAGTACGTCTACTTCGACCACCAGATCCACATCGCCCGCGGCGTGCCGTGCGTCGAGTGCCACGGACGCATGGACGAGATGCCGCTCGCCTACCGCGCGCACGCCCTCGAGATGCGCTTCTGCCTGGACTGCCACCGCGACCCGGCCCCGCATCTGCGACCGCCCGACCAGGTCACCCGCATGGACTGGTCGGACTGGGACAAGGTTCCGGCGCATCGGTCCTACGGTCAGGCGGCGATGAAAGCCGATCACATCCAGCCGGCCAAGCTGACCGACTGCGGCCTCTGCCACCGGTAAGCGGCGATGGCCGGGCCCTTCAAGACGGTTCTCGCGGGCGGCGACAGGGCTTCTCGCCGCGCGGCCGCCGAGTTCCCCGCCGCGTTCGAAGGCCTCGGTCAGGCCGACCGCCGCAGCCTGATGAAGCTGATGGGCGCCTCGCTGGCGCTCGCCGGCCTCGCGGGATGCAACCACGATCCAGACCCCGACGCGCGACCCTACGTGCAGACCCCGGACGGGATCGTGCTCGGCAAGAGCCAGCGCTATGCGACCGCGGTCACGTTCGGCGGCTACGCCCAACCCGTCCTGGGGACGACCAACGAGGGGCGTCCGACCAAGCTCGAGGGACTCCCCGGCCATCCGGCCTGCCAGGGAGCAACCGACGCGTTCACCCAGGCGGCGCTGCTCGGCCTCTACGACCCCAGCCGCTCGAAGGCCCCGACGCGCCTCGGCCGCCCCACGGACTGGGCCTCCTTCGACGCGGCCATGGCGGCGAACGCCCGAAGGCTCGACGACGCGCAGGGCGAGGGCTTCCGGCTGCTGACCGGCGCGACCAGCTCGCCGACGTTCGGCCGGCTGATCGACGCGATGATGCAGCGCTGGCCGCGCGCCCGCTGGCACGTGTTCGAGCCGGTCAACGAGGACCTGCGCCTCGAGGCCGCTCGCCGCGCCTTCGGCCGCCCGCTCGAGGTTCGGCCGCTGCTCGACGCGGCAAGCCTCGTAGTCTCCTTCGACGATGACCTGCTCGGTCCGGGACCCCGCCAGACCGGCCAGGCCCGCGCCTGGGCGGCGCGGCGAGCCGCCTTTCAGGCGGGCCATGGGGCGAGCGGGCTGTTCGTCGCCGAGCCCACGCCGACGCTTACGGGCGCGATCGCACAGTCGCGCCTCATCGCCTCGCCGGCGGAGGTGGACGCTCTGGTCGCGGCGCTGGCGGCCCAGCTGGGCGCCGGCCCCCCGCCGCCAACCGCGCTGCCCGCGCCACAGCAGCAGTGGCTGAGCGCCGTCGTCGCCGGCCTTATGGCGGCCCGCGGTTCGGCCTACGTGGCCGTAGGCCCGTTCCACGATCCGGCCGTGCAGGCGCTAGGCCTTGCGATCAACGACAAGCTCGGCGCGTTCGGGAAGACGGCGGCCCTCACCGAACCGCTGCTGAAAGCGCCGCCCGACGGCGCCGCCTCGTTCACGACCCTGCTCGCCGACATGAACGCAGGGCGCGTGGACACGCTCGCCATCTTCGACGCCAACCCGGTGTACGCCGCCCCGCACGACCTCCGCGTCGCCCAGGCGCTTTCGCAGGTGCGGCTGCGCGTTCACGCGGGTCTGCACGAGGATGAAACGGCCGCGCTCTGCCACTGGCATGCCGGCGTCGAGCATGACCTCGAGACCTGGGGCGACGCGCTCGCCGTCGACGGACGGCCCAGCCTGATCCAGCCGCTCGTCCGGCCCCTCTACAGCGTCCGCGCGCGCAGCGTATTGTTGCAGACCGTGCAGGGCGACCTCGGCGCCGACGCCCGGACCCTGCTGGCGGCGACCTGGAGCGCGAAGCTGGGCGACCTCGCCAGTCCGACTTGGCGAGCCGCGCTGGAACGCGGGTTCATCGATGAGCCGGCCCAGGCGGCCGGTGGTTCGACGAGCTCCCCTCAGCCGGCGGCGTTGCGGCCGGCCGCAGGGCTGACCGTGCTGGTGCGGCCCGATCCGGCGGTGTGGGACGGATCGCTGGCGAACAATCCCTGGCTGCAGGAACTGCCGCGGCCGTTCAGCTCGATCACCTGGGACAACGTGGTCGCCGTGGCGCCGGCGCTGGCCAGGCGGTTGAGCCTGACCGACGGCGACGTGGTTCGGGTGTCGGCAGGCGGGCGGTTCGTCGAAGGACCGATCTGGATCACGTCCGGCCAGGACCCCAGCACCGTCGTGCTCACGCTCGGCTATGGCCGCACGGCCGACGGCGTCGGCAAGCCGGTCGGCTTCGATGTCGGCGGCCTGCGCAGCGCCGGCGCGCCATGGCGGATCGACGGCGCAACGCTCGAGCCCGTCGGCCGCCGTGCTCTCGTCGCCTCGGTGCAGCCCTATCGCGAGCTCGGCGACCACGACTTCGTGCGCACGGCGCCCAGGTCGGAGGTCGCGCCCAGGCCGCCACCGCCCGAGCCGACGAGCTTCTATCCCGCTTGGCCTCAGAGCCGGCCGCAGTGGGGCATGAGCATCGATCTCGACACCTGCATCGGCTGCAACGCCTGCGTGGTCGCCTGCCAAGCCGAGAACAACGTGCCGGTGGTCGGCAAGGTCCAGGTGGCCAAGGGTCGGCACATGCACTGGCTGCGCGTCGACCACTACGAGGCTGGCGGTGAAGACGCGCCCGCCTTCTTCAACCAGCCGGTGCCGTGCATGCACTGCGAGCAGGCGCCCTGCGAAATGGGCTGCCCGGTGAACGCCGCGGCCCACTCGGACGACGGCGTCAACCTGCAGAACTACAACCGCTGTATCGGCACGCGGACCTGCTCGTCCTACTGCCCGTACAAGGTCCGCCGCTTCAACTGGTTCGACTTCACCAGCGCCGATCCGCCGGAGCTGCGCGCAGCCCGCAACCCGGAAGTGACCGTCCGCGCGCGCGGCGTGATGGAGAAGTGCACCTACTGCCTCCAGCGCATCGTCGCCGCCAAGCTCGACGCCCAGCTCGCCGGGCAGCCGGTCGCCGACGGCGCCGTGCGCACGGCCTGCCAGCAGGTCTGCCCGACCAGCGCGATCGTTTTCGGCGACATCCTGGATCCGGCCAGCGAGGTGAAAGCGAAGAAGGCGCAAGGGCGCAACTACACCCTGCTGGAAGAGGTCAACACGCGGCCGCGGACGACGTACCTGGCGCGCCTCGAGCCGGAGTCCGGCGATGGCTAGTCAGGACGCGGCGCTGGAGCACGAGTTCACGCACGTCACGCGCGAGGTGACGCGCATCCCCCTCGCCTTCCCGCACCGGCGCACCTGGTGGATCGCGTTCTCCGCCGCGCTTTTCCTGCTCGGCGTCTACCTGATCTCGGCCGCGGTCACGTTCGGGGTCGGCATCGGGGCCTGGGGCAACGACATCCCGGTCAACTGGGGCATCGCGATCTCGAACTACATCTGGTGGATCGGCATCGGCCACGCCGGGACGCTCATCTCGGCGATGCTGCTGCTGATGCGCCAGCAGTGGCGCAACTCGCTCAACCGCTTCGCCGAGGCGATGACCCTGTTCGCGGTGGTGTGCGGCGGCCTTTACCCGATCATCCACCTTGGCCGGCCATGGTTCTTCTACTGGATGGCCCCCTACCCCTCCGCCATGGGGGTCTGGCCGCAGTTCAAGAGTCCGCTCACCTGGGATTTCTTCGCCGTCCTCACCTACCTGACCGTCTCGGCGATGTTCTGGTACATCGGCATCGTCCCCGACCTCGCCGCCACCCGCGACCGAGCCAGACGGCCGATCGCGCAGATCTTCTTCGGCGTGCTGGCGCTGGGATGGCGCGGGGCCGCGCGCCATTGGGCCCGCTGGCGGCAGGCGTACCGGATCTGCGCCGCCATCGCGGTCCCGCTGGTCATCTCGGTCCACTCGGAAATCTCGATGATATTCGCCGCCGGGCCGATTCCCGGGTGGATGTCCACCGTCTTCCCACCCTACTTCGTGCTGGGCGCGGCGTTCTCCGGCTTCGCGGTGGTCTCGATGATCACCACCGTCACCCGCCGGGCGTTCGGACTCGAAGACCTCATCACAGAGGTCCACCTCGACATGCTGGGGCGCCTTACGCTCGCGACCGGCATGCTGACCGCCTACGGCTACTTCGCCGACGTCTTCGGCGCGCTCTACGGCGGCGAGCCCTACGAGCTGCACACCCTGCACGAGCGCTTCTTCGGGGCCGAGATCTCTTGGGCCTACTGGGGCGCCGTGGTGCTGAACTTCATCCCGCTGCAGCTGCTTTGGCTGCGCCGGTTCCGCGTCGATCCGGTCGTGCTGTTCCTGGTCGGCCTCTCGGCCACCATCGGCATGTGGTGCGAGCGCTACATGCTGCTCGTCTCAAGCCTGTTCCGCGACTACCTCGTCTCCGCCTGGGGCCACTTCTGGCCGAGCGTCTGGGAGTGGGGCCTCTTCTTCGGCTCCATCGGCCTTTGGCTGACGCTCTTTCTGCTTTTCGTCCGCGTCCTGCCGATGCTCTCGGCCTTCGAGATCAAGGAAGCGACGTTCGAGGAGCGCGAGAAGGAAGAGCAGACGAAGAAGGGCGACCGCCGTGGCTAGGCGCCCTCTCTCGCCGGCTGCCGGCCTGGCGGCCGAGTTCGACGACGGCGAAGCGCTGCTTCGGGCCGTTCGCCGCCTGCGCGAAAACGGGTACCGCCGCTTCGAGGCCTACACCCCTTTCCCCATCGAGGGCCTGGCCGAAGCCGAGGGCTTCAACGAGGGCAAGATCGCGCTGTGGACGCTTGCGGGCGGCATCGCCGGGGCCGCCACCGGCTACGGCATGCAGGTCTATACGAACCTCGACTTCCCGATCGACATCGGTGGCCGGCCGCTCATCTCCACGCCGGCGTTCATCCTCATCACTTTCGAGCTGATGGTCCTGTTCGCGGTCAGCGCCTGCATCCTTGCGATGCTGCTGCTGAACCGGCTGCCGAAGCTGCACCATCCGGTGTTCGACATCCCACGCTTCCGCCTCGCCTCGC